>NZ_JBFUHZ010000004.1:0-141133 GCF_056402135.1 Rhodococcus sp. P4_C10
GACCCGGCCGAGCCGGCCGCGGCACCGGCCGCCGCCGGCGGACAGTCCGGCACGGCCGTGAGTTCCGGCGGGGACGGCGCGGGCGGCGCCACCGCACCCGCGTCGAAGGAGGCGGTGATCGCCGGGCTGCCGTCCGGGCTGCGCACCGAGGTCGAGAACTGCAAGACGACCGGGGAGACCCCGAGCGGCGGCCTGGAGTTGCAATGCCAGATCCGTGAGGGCTCCGCGCTGACCGACGGCATCACCGACGGCGACTTCCAGTCGGTCATCTTCTCGGTCGACGTCAAGGAGGCGAAGAAGCGGGTGCTCGGGATCCGGCAGGGCTTCCAGAACAACACCGCCGTCGCCACCAACGAGACGGTCGAGGACACCGGCCGGTCGGCGGCCGCGCACATCAGCGGTCCGGGCTACAACAACACCTACTCGATCTGGTACGCCAACTCGTCGACCGGCGTGATGGCGTCGTTCAACGGCGCGCAGGGCCTCGACGGCGCCAAGACGTTCCTGGCCCGCTCGGGGCTGATCAACTGACCCGTGTGCTCCACAGGGGCTGTCGAACCACCCGGTTCGGCAGCCCCTTTCGGCTTCTCGGGGCCGGGTCCGGCGGGCCCGGAGAACTTTTTCGGCACCGCCGGGAACCTTCTCGTCGGGTGGCCGCATCCAACTGTCGACAAACACAAACGAGCGCGAGTGAGGACGAGACGATGAGCACCCCGGGCGACTACACCGACACCGATCTGGCCGAGTACGAGTCCGAGCTCAACGCCATCGTCACCGACCCGAACCTGACGGTCGAGGAGAAGCTGGACGCGATTTCCGACGCCGCCGGCGACGAACTCGACGACATCGTCAACGCACACGACGCCACCGCACCCGCACCCGCCACCGCACCCGAGGAGACCCCCGTGACGAACCCGACCACGACCGTCGACGACAGGCTCGACGCGATCGATGCCACCATCGACGACCTCAGCAGCATCGGCGCCGACGCGCCGCCCGCGGGATCCGATGTGATCGGCGACCCCGCGACCGCGTCGTACAGCACCCCCACCGCACCGACCAGTGAGCCGGCACCCGCGGCGGAGCCCACCGAGCCGGCACCCGCGGCGGACACCATCGCGGCCCCCGCCGAGGTGCCCTCGGAGGCCCCCTCCGAGGTCAACGAGGCCATCGGCGTCAGCGGCAACGTCGACTACTACTCCCCCCGCGACGTCGACCGCGACGGCAAGGTCGACCTCGCGCACTCCCGGGTCGACGGCGTCGACACCATCACCCACTACGCCGAGGACGGCTCCATCACGCTGGTCGAGCAGGACGCCGACTTCAACGGCACCTACGAGACCGCCGCCACGGTCCGCGCCGACGGCACCGTCCGCATCGCCGAGGACTCCGACGACGACGGCGACGTCGACCTGGTCACCTACTACGACCCGGCCACCAGCCAGCCGGTGCGTCAGGACGCGATCGACGGGGCGCGGATCACCGACAGCAAGTTCGACACCGACGGCGACGCCCAGCCCGACGTCCACCTCGTCGACAGCGACGGCGACGGCCGTTTCGACTCCGTGGCCGTCGACAGCGACGCCGACGGCATCGTCAACGAGACCCTCGTCGACACCGACGGCGACGGCGCGATCGACCTGATCAGCTCCGACGACGACAACGACGGCACCCAGGAGTCGTACCTCACCTCGGCCGAGAACGGGGTCGGGTCGCTGGGCGACATCAGCACGTACGAGTCGCTGATCCCGGCCGACGACAGCTACCACACCCAGGCCGGCACCGACTCCTACGAGCCGCCGACCGTCGACGAGGTCCCCGGCGACCTCGCCTGACCCGCTCGACAAATCCGACCGGAAGGATCCGACGATGGACGACTTCGACCATCACGCGGTCGCCGTGTGGTCCGACACCGTCGCCGCCGCCGACGAGGCGCCGGCGGTCGACGACGCCACAGAGCCCGAGCCGATCCCGCCCGCAGATCCGCTGTCCGCCTTCGCCGTCGACCCGGCCGACCAGGCGCCCAGGTCCGGGTCCGACGGCGGAGCGGTGGGGGCGGTCGGTACGTGCGAGGCCGTCGACGAAGTGCCCGACCTCGCCGGCGGCGAGGACCAGGTGCACGGCAACCCGGTCGCGTGGACGCTGGACTGGTTCTACCAGCAGTTCGACGGGTACTGCGGGCCGTCGGTGGTGGCGCAGGTCGTCGCCCAGTACACCGGCGCGACCATCACCGACCCCCAGCAGCTGGTCGACCGCGCCGTCGAACTCGGGTTGATGGACGACCCCAGCGAGGGGATGACGCTGCCGGCCGTCGAGGCCCTGCTCGAGGATCAGGGCGTGCCGTGCACGCGCACCGACAGTTCCCTCGACGACCTGCGCGACCGGCTCGACGCCGGGTACGGGGTGATCGCGATGGTGGACTCCGGGGAGATCTGGACACCGGAGGAAGAGACCGGCGATGCCGACGACGCCGATCACGTCCTCGTCGTCGCCGGCATCGACGACGCCCGCGGGGTGGTGATCCTGTCGGATCCCGGTGTGCCGTACGGCAATCAGCTCGAGGTCCCGATCGACCAGTTCGAGGACGCCTGGGCCGATTCGGGATTCGAGATGGTCGTCACGGACGCGCCTGACGAGGCCCTGGTCGGGCCTCCCCCTGCCACGACGGGCGAGCGCCGGGCGGCGATCATCACCCTGCGATCGGGGCGGCCCGGCGAGCAGGACGCACAATGATGACAACGGCGTCCGCGGGTGACGCGACAATGACGGGCAGTGCCACCGCGGGGTGGCGGACACGGAGAGTCAACGAGGTGACCGATGGACGATGACGAGTCACTGTTCACGGGGTCGGAGGCGGCGGGCGCACTGCCTCCGGTGCCCGACGACGTGTGGGCGCGGGCGTTGGCGGCCGCACTCGACCCGGCCGCGCCGGCGGCGGACGCCGACCTCGTCCCGGAGATGGACGACGAGCCGGTCGTTCCCGACGACGACGGCATCGTCCTCGTCGACGACGACGGCGTGCTGGACGACGACGGCACCGAGGAGGTCGTTCTCGACGACGGCGACTCCGTGTTCGACGAGCCGGCCGCGCCGGATCTCGACGACGCGGGAGTTCCCGGCGAGGACCCGGCGAGTGCATTCGATCCGCACGAGCCCGACCACCACCACGACACTGTGGACCCCGTGGACCCCGATCCGGGCTACGACCTGCTGTGACCGGCACTCCGCCCCCACGGTCGCGACCGGCGACGCGGCAGCGGGTAGCATCCCCGTCGGCCATGTGGGGGTGTGGGTGAGAACGCAAGGAGCGCGGGGGAAGTCGATGGACGAAGCGGAACTGTTGGCCGCCTGCCGGGGCGGTGACCAGCACGCATTCGCCGAACTCGTGGGTCGTCACCGCACCAACGCGTGGCACGTGTGCCTGCAGATCACCGGCAACGCCCACGACGCCGAGGACGCGCTGCAGGACGCGCTGACCGCGGCGTGGCAGAACCTGCACCGGTTCCGCGGCGAGGCCCGGTTCAACACGTGGCTGCACCGCATCGCCACCAACGCCGCCCTCGCGGTGGTCCGCCGCCGCAAGATCACCACCAGCCTCGACGACACCGACGACGACTCCCCCGGCATCGATCTCACCGTTCACGACAGCGGGTTCGACGAGCAGGTCGTCACCGCCGACGCCGTCCACCGCGCCCTCGCCCATCTCCCCGAGGACTTCCGCGTCGCCATCGTCCTCGCCGAGTTCGCCGACCTGCCCTACGCCGACATCGCGGAGCACCAGCAGGTGAGCGTCGCCACCGTCAAGACGCGAATTCATCGGGCGCGGAAGCAGTTGGCGCAGTCGTTGGCGGCGGCGCACGCCTGACGGTCCCACCGCGGCCGCGCCTCCGCGATCGTGTCGGCGCCCCCTGCCATCATGGGCGGCATGCATCTGTTCGACGAGGGTTTCGAGCCGCCCGAGGACTGCGTGTCGTGGTGCAAGAGCAGGACTTACGACCTGCACGTCCTCGACGACAGCGCGCTCGTCGACCTGGACTGGTGGAACCGGCACCTCGAGGACGACGAGCACGAGATCCGACTCAAGGGCCGCGACCACGACGCCCGGATCGTCACCGGGGGCCGGGCGACGGTGCTGCGCAACGACCTGCGCCTGAGTGGCGAACTCGTCGACGCCGAACATGCCGGCCTGGGCCTGCTGTTCCTCTGCGCCGCGTGGCGCAGCGGTCACACCAGGCGGCGCGCGGCGCGCCGGTTCCCGGACGTGTCCAACCGCTTAGTCGCCCCGAACGTGCACCGGCACACCGCGATCAAGGCGGCCATCGACCGCCTGATCCGCGACAAGCGGCTGCCGGACTACGACTACACCACCGGCACCGGCTGGCCCGAACTGCCGAACGTCGGGGTCGCGTTGACGACGGTGTTCCTCTGGGCCGTCGAGGTCACGGCCGGCGGGATGCGCGCGCAACTGCTCGACCAGCACGGCGTGTCCACCCTCATCCACCAGGGCTGGCTCGAAGACCCCTCCGTCAGTGGCTTCACCCGCCGCCGCTACGACCGCTACCTCGAGGTCCTCCAGCACTGGGCGGCCGCCGCCGGCTCCGAACCCGAACTGGTCGAGCGGTGGCTGGTGGACCGGTGGCACGCGCGGGTGGTCGAGGCGCGCAGTGGGGCGTTGGCGGAGCCGACGTTGTTCTGAGGTCGCCCACCGCACCCCGTTCCGTACCGTCCGGATCCGATCCGCCCGACAGGACGGCCCGACACCGGCTGGGTCGGGTGCCGCTAGCGTGTGCTCGTGGCATTTGCAGACATCATCCGGGTATCAGGTACGACCGCGATCAACGAGTACGTCGGCATCGCCACGACACTGGCAGACGACCGGTGACCGCCGCGAGCCTGCTCTCGTCTCTGCGCGACTTGAAGGTTCAGTCGTACAGAGGCCAGCCAGCGCCGTACCAGTTTGTGGTCCTGCTTTGCGCGATCGACCGGGCAAACACCGGCAAACCGCGAATCGCCAGATTCAGCGAGGTCAAGGACGAAATGGGCCGTGCACTGGCACCGTTCGCACTCGCCAAGACTCCGCCGAACCCTGCCAACCCGTGGGTGGCATTGGGTCAGTCGCCGTGGTGGGAACTCGAGTCGACCGTCCCCTACAAGCTCGTCGCCGAGCGTGATATTGCAGCTGGGCTGAGCGTCGTTGCATATGACCTCGTCCGTGACGACACGGCGTTCACCAGAGAGGCTGTCGACGTCATCACTCGGATCATCGGTAGCCATCCCGCGTATCCATCACTGCTGGAGTCACTCTCAGTACACTGACTCCGAGCAGACGCCTGATGTCTCGCCCCGCGCACTGCTACCCAGATCCGACCTCTTCCATCCCCTACGTCAGCCCGGTGAACCCCTGGGTGCGCAGCCTTACCCAGCAGGCACCCACGCCTGCTCCAACAACTCGACAATCTCCTCCTCACCGCGTGCCCGAAACCCGCTGAGCACCCGCCGCGGCCGGTCCTCACCTGCCCTTCCTATGGCTTCGGCCAGTGCGAGTACCACCTCGCCGTCGGGCACGCTGTTCGCATCCGGCCGGCCGACTGCAGCCAATGCCCGACGCAGCGGCGCCACGGTCGGTTCGGCAACAAACGCGCGCCGGACGTCGAAACGACGGTCGGAGTGAAATTCGAGGAACACGTACTCGCCCTCCCCGACGCCCAGGTCCTCGAGGAACCGACGTACCGACCCGCTGGCCGGCTGCAAGTTCTTCCAACGGATCGCGTGGGTACCGAGCCGGCTCTCGTACTCGACAACTTCGCCGTAGCCGCATCCCGCGATGCCGGCCAAAGCAGCAGGCACTGTGAACCCGGACCCACGCAGGTGCTCGGAGGTGACCTTGACGGAAAGACGCCAGATGTCACCGTGTCGGTAGAGACGGCGCGTCTGTTCCGGAGTCTTCTGCGGGACCCCGCGGGTCGACCGCCGCCGGACGTTGCCCTGCCTGACCTCGAAGTCGCCGCTGGCGGCGTATGTCTGCACGCTGCTCGCGGAGACATCGAACTTGCCGGCCACCTGCGCGACGAGCTCGCTGAGCGGCATCTCGCCGTCGTGGGCGTCCAATTCACGGGCGATGAGGTTGCGGATGGTGGTGTACTCCTCGACGCCCCAGTCGGCCAGTGCCCAGGTGGCCCGGTCTGAACGTACGAACCTGTCGTCCCCGCCAAGGACGTTGGCGACAGACCGCGGGTTGCGGCCGCTAGCCATGGCCGTGACGAGCTCATCGAGCGGTGTGGGTTCGCCGAGCACCTCGAGGATGGCGGCGGCGTGGTCGCCGGTGTTGCGCACACGGGTGAGGATGCGGCCGCCCAGCAACGCGTACCCGCACCAGGTCAACCAACGCACCAGCTCGTCGCGGGAGAGCGCGGAGGACTCGGCGAGAACCACCAGTTCCACCACCCCGTTGGGGGACTCGAATTCCTCGAGCAGTGCCCGGGTCTGCGCCTTCGCCTCGGCTACGCCCGGTGCCGCGGCCCAACCGTCGGTCACCTCGAAGTAGTCGTCGAGGCGATCGAGGACCAGCCACAGAGGCACCCCGACGCTGGGGACCGGAACGGCAATCTCAGGATGCTGCTCAATCAGCCGGTCGAGGGCCGCCACCGGCTGGATCTCGACGCGGAGGCTGGCCAGCAGGTTCCCCACTGCCGTACCGAACCCGAAGCGACCCTCGAGATGCCGCTTGACCTTCACCTCGATCTGTCGGGCCCGCTCACGAGTGACACCGAATTCGCTGCCGAGTTCCGCGAGGGTCTTCGGCTCCGGTGCGAGGAATCGCTCGCGGAGGACGAACTGTTCACGCTCGTCAAGCGCGGTGAAGATCTCCTCGAGCTCCGCGATCGCGTCCGCGGGGCCCACCGCGTCGGGCAGGTCGGCTGCAGTCAGCGCAGAGATCCGGGCCGCAAGGTCCTCCAACTCCGGTGGCGCGCCGTCCTCGATCTCTACCGAGAGCAGCGACTTCCCCGCCGCTCCACGCAGTTTGCGCCACCCCGCCAAGAGGGTCAGATCGTCGACCAACAGCGCAATGACGTCGGCGGTCTTCGCGTCGAGAACAACGGCCGTATCGGAATTCGGCAAGGACTACTCCCCCACTAGAACTTTAGAAACCTCGTCATCAGATCACAGGGCTCCGACATGCTGGCCCGCACTTACCTGTCGAAACCAGACCACAGCACTTCAGTTCGCTCGTCTGTTCGCTCGCGCGCTGAAGGAGAAGTCGTGCCTCACTGCAGGTTCGACCCACCGGTACTACGCTCACGCTGAACGCCTAGGCCGACCACGGCCGGAATCTTCCCTGAACTGGTCGAAGGTAGCTCGTCGAACGCTGGGTCGCGCGGCGCCACGAGGCTCGGACCGGATCCCTCACCGAACCGACGCTGTTCTGAGCGGCATCCGCCAGCCTGTCACCTGACAATTCGCTCGCGCCAACGCTGTCCGTCATCTGAATGACAGTCGGCCGCCCAGACCGCACCCCGCGATACGGCAGCACTCGCCCGCCTGACAGCATCACCGGTCAGACCACCCGATCGTGCCCGACTCACCCTCGCATTCACCCCCGAGACAGAAGGACCACAGCACTCACATGGTGTCCCATCTGGCGTGGCTGGACCACGACGAAACCCAGCGACGCCGCGTGATGCAGGTGATCGACCAGTTCCGCGACGAGGGCACCGTCGACGAACTCGGACTCGGCTCGATTCGTGACACCTTCTCGTCTCTGTTGTTGCCCGGACTTTCGACACTGCACACCCGCGCCCGCTACCTGTTGTTCGTCCCGTGGCTCGCGGAGGCCGCCGCAGTCGAGGCCGGGGATGCAGGCGCGCTCGCCCCGCTGTTCCGCGAGAAGGAGTACCGGCTCATCGAGGCCCTCGACCGAGCCGGCGAGACGCAGGGCGTGATCGGCGGTACCGCGAAGCGCAAGCTGCAGCGGATGCCGAGCGGCATGTTCTGGTCCGCCACAGCACATTACGGGATTCGACTCACCGGCAAGTCGATCAACGCGACGCTGCGGCAGGCTCATGACGCGGCCGGGTTCGACCGGCGTACCGAGGCCTGCGACGATCCGGGTGCCCGCCCCGACGTCGCCCCCACGGGATTCGACCCGCGGCTGCCGGATCCGCCGGTGGACCTACTCGTCGAGGCCACGTTCACGCTGTCCCCCGGCGAGGCCGAGTACCTGCGCGAGCGGATGTGCACCACGCAGCCCAGGTCGATGTTCCCGTGGCTGTTCAAGCATGGTGTCGACGAGGACGCCCGGTACCTGTGGCAGCATCGCGACATCACACGGCTCGACGGTCCGCTCGCCGCCACCGTCGACCACGGTCGCCGGTTCTCGACCGCGATGACCGGCGCGACGGTCCTCTACAACCTGATGCTCGCCCGGGAGAAGGACGACGAGGAACTGGTCGACGGATACTCCGAGGCGTGGCGCGACTGGCACACCGACGTCGAGACCGGAAGTCTCCTCGACGGCTGGGACCGTGCCGCGTTCTGGGATCTGGTGCAGCGCAACGGCAATGTCACCGGCGCCACCGCGTCGTTCGTCGACGGCTGGCTCACGACCGCCGCAGCGGCGGGATCGGTGCCCGACGCGGCGGCGGAGGAGATAGTCCGCAGCCGCGAGATTCAGCTCAAGGGCGCGCGGGCTCGTCTTGGCGGCAACGTCGCGGGCGTCAACGCGTGGCGTGGGCAGTCCGGTGGCCAACTGAACTACAACTGGCCGGTCGCCGTCCGCATCCTGCGTGACGTGATCGACGGACGGGAGAACTGATGCTCAGCCCCGACACCCGGGTCCTGCTCACCGACGCGCTCCAGCCACCGGTCGGCTACGCCGTCGATTCCGTTGTCACCACTACGTATTCGCTCGACCTGACTGCACTGCTGCTGGCGCCGCTCACCTTCTCCGCACGCACGCGGACCGGGAACGTCGACGACGCAGACCCGATCGCACTGCTCGAGTCGATCCGCCGCCACGTGGGGTCGATGACGGTGTTCGCACAGGCCGGAGGCCTGAAGCTGCCGGGCGCCTACCGCTCCGTGCTCTCGTTCGCCGAGAGCGCGGTCGTCGAGGTGCGCGCCCCGCAGCCGGGACGGCTGTTCCACCCGAAGATCTGGCTGCTGCGGTTCGTGAGCGAGGAGGACGGCGGGTACCTGCACCGCTTCCTGTGCTCGAGCCGGAACCTGACCTTCGATGCATCCTGGGACACCCTGCTCGTGCTCGACGAGGAACCCGACTCGGCAGCCATCGTCGACCCGGCGCCGATCGCCGAGTTCGTCTCGGCGCTGCCTGATCTCGCGACGACCCCGATGGCCGCGGACCGTGTAGCCGCGGTCGTGGACGTGGCGCGCACCGTGCGTGGCGCCCGATTCGCATGCCCCAGCCCGTTCACGTCGATGACGCTGCATCCGCTCGGCCTCACCGAGGGCGCCGCGCTGCCGATCCCCGACGCCGCAGACCGGGCCCTGGTGATCTCGCCGTTCTTCGACCCCGCCACCTCGCGCCGCTTCGCCTCGCTCGCGCCGCAGACCCGGATCGTGTCGCGGGCAGAGACGTTCGATCGCACCGGCTCCGCCGCGTTCGGCGACGCGGAAACGTTCACGCTGCAGTCCGTCGCGGACCGGCCGGGTGAGGACGAGACCGCGGGCGAACCGGCCTCGGAGGTCGGGGGCGTCCCGTCCGGCCTGCACGCGAAGACGTTCGTGTTCGACACCGGTTCCTCCACGCTGCTGATCACGGGGTCCGCGAACGCGACCAGCGCCGCGCTCGGCGGCAACGTCGAGTTCTCCGCAAAGTTGTCCGGACCGTCGGCGAAGTGCGGCATCGACGCCGTCTGGGACGGCGGCCGGGGGACGACGGGACTGTCGCGCATCGTCGAGCCGTACACGATCACCCCGGCGGACCCGGACGCCGCGGCCGACGCACTCGCGCGGGTGGAGAAGGAGATGGCCGACTTCCGCGCACTGCTCGCCGCCGCCGGCCCACAGCTGCATTTCACCGTCGACGGCGAGACGGCGCAGTGCACCCTGCGCGTGCCCGCCGAGGTGGTCGGCGCCTTCGACGGGGAGGTCACGGTCAGCCCGATCTCCCTGCAGGGCGAGTACCGGCCACTGGCAGCGGAGGTCGCCTGGTCCGGGGTCGCGGCCACCAACGTGACCGCCTTCGTCGGCGTCCGGACCGTTCGGGACGCCGTCGAGCTGTTCGGCGTGGTCAAGGCCGAGCTGCACGGCGACGTCGCCGGCCGCGACCGGCTGATCCTGCGCGGTCAGATCACGAGCGCGCAGGACCTGACGCGCTGCCTGCTGTTCCTGCTCGGCGGGGAACTACCCGGCGAGCTGGACGCGCTTGCCGGCGCCGATCGTGGGCCGAGCGGCGAACTGATGCCCGGCCGCGGCAGCGTCGACGACACCGTCCTGTTCGAACCGCTGGTGCGAGCGGTGATCGGGGATCGTGCCGCCCTCGACCGGATCGATGCCCTGATCCGCGACCTCGACGCCCCTGCCGACCTCATCGACGCGGAGCTACGCGACCTGCTGGACGCGGTGCGAGTCGCCCACGCCGCGGTCACCGGAGGAGACAAGTGACCACCGTCAAGCCCGATCTGGCCCGAACCCTGGCCCCGCTCAAGGGCTTCCAGCGTGACACCGTCGCGCACGTCACCAGCAGGCTGTGGACGGACGCCGACCCGACCACCCGATTCCTGGTCGCCGACGAGGTCGGCCTCGGCAAGACCCTCGTCGGGCGCGGCGTGATCGCCGAGACGATCGAGCACCTGTGGGACACCGAGGACCGCATCGACATCGTCTACATCTGCTCGAACGCGCAGATCGCCCAGCAGAACCTGGCGAAGCTGGTGCCCGGGGATGTCGAAATCCCGCATGCCGACCGTCTGACGCTGCTGATGGCGAACGTCGCCGAGTTCCAGGGCCGCAAGCTCAACTACATCTCCTTCACCCCGGGCACGTCGTTCACCGTCGGCGAGACGGCCGGCAAGTCCGCCGAGCGGGTGCTCATCTACCACCTGCTGCGCCGCGGCTGGGGCAAGCACGAGATGACCTCGAAGGGATGGCTGAAGTTCTTCCGCGGCAGCTCCGGAGCGGAGCGGTTCGAGGGCAAGCTCAAGGCGTTCGACACGAGCGCCATCACCGACGAGATCGCCGAGGCCTTCGTCGCGGACGTCAAGAACGCCGACCCGATCGAGCCGGAGTTCGCCTCCCTCGAGGACGAGGTGTGGGACGTCGCCCACTCCCGGTTTGCCTACCTCAAGGGCGATCCCGATCGGGGACTGAGCCGGTACCGCAACCGGCTGATCGGACGGATGCGGAACCTGGTGGCACACGCGGCCATTCGCGCCCTCGAACCCGACCTGATCATCCTCGACGAGTTCCACCGCTTCAAGACGCTGCTCGACGACGACAACCCCGAGGCGGAGCTGGCGAAGGCCCTGTTCAACCAGCCGACCGCCCGGGTGCTGCTGCTGTCTGCGACCCCGTTCAGCATGTACACGCTGCCCGACGAGCCGGAGGGCGCGGACCACTACCAGGACTTCCTGGCGACCGTCCGATTCCTGCTCGGCGGGCGCGGCCTGTCCGCCGAGGACGTCGACGCCCGCATCGCCGACCTGGGCCGCGACCTCGAGGCGATGCGCCGCGCCGCGCTGCCCGGCGCCGACACACGCGCCGAGGGGCTCGCGGCCCGGGATCGCGTCCAGCACACGCTGTCCCGGGTGATGTCGAGGGTCGAGCGGCTCGCGTCGACACCGGACCGGGACGGGATGCTCACCGAGAAGCCGATGCCGGTGCCGGTCACCGCCGGCGACCTGCAGGCGTACGCGGGTGGGCAGCGGATCGCGGACGCCATCGGCCGAGGCCGCGGCGGACGCGACATGTTCGAGCTGTGGCGGTCGAGCCCGTACCTGTTCAACATCATGGAGACCTACCAGGTCAAGCAGGGCTTGGCGAAGGCGATCGACTCCGCGGATCCGGCGGTCCGCAAGCCGGTGCACGACGCGATCCGCACCGCCGACGGCCTGCTGGACTGGCAGACGCTCGAGGACTACCGGCCGCTCGACGCCGGCAACGCCAAGATGCGTGCACTGGTCGCGGACACCGTCGACCGCGGCGCGTGGAAGCTCGCGTGGCTGCCGCCGTCGCTGCCCTACTACCGGCCCGCGGGGGTGTTCGCGGACGAGAGCCTGCGGACGTTCACCAAGCGGCTGGTGTTCTCGGCGTGGACGGTGGCACCGAAGGCGATTGCCAGCGTGGTCAGTTACGAGGCCGAGCGCCGCGGCGTGCAGGAGTCCGCTCGCACCGGCGGGTACTCGGAGCGTGCGTCCCTGAACCCGCCGATCCGGCGGCCCCGCCACGACGGCAACAGCCAGAACATGGCCCCGGAGGCGCTGTTCCAGCCGTCCATCGTCCTGGCGGAGCTGTGCGATCCGCTGATCTTGGCCCAGCAGGTCGGCGGCGCCGTCAGCGCCGCGGAGCTGCGCGACGTCGCGTCCGCCGCGGTTCGCGAGCGGTTCGACGCGCTGTGCACGGAGCAGGACATCAACCGGTCGTCACGGTCCAAGGAAGACCCGTCCTGGTACTGGGCGCTGCCACTGCTGCTGGATCGGCACGCCCATCCGGATCGGCCGTATCCGGTGAAGATTCCGGAGTACTTCGCGTCGGCGAAGGATCCGGCCGAGCTGGACGCCGAGGCACTCGGCGGGCTCCCGGACGACCTGGTCGAGGTCGTGACCGAACTCGGACTCGCCGGCCCCGGCACCTGTGCGCTGCGGGCGCTGCGCCGGGCGACCGGCTCCGCGCGGGCGTTCGCGGACGACGACCTGTGGGACGCGGCGTTCTCCGCCGCCGAGTACCTGCGGTCGATGTTCAACCAGGCCGAGATCGCCGCGGCGGTACGGGTTTCCGCGCCGTCCGACGCCTACTGGCGGTCGGCGCTCGGGTACTGCCGGGACGGAAACCTCCAGTCGGTGCTCGACGAGTACTTCGCGCTCGGTGGTGTCGAGCGCGACCACGACGGCAACGACCTCGATCCGCTCACCGAGCGGTTGGGGCAGGCCCTCTCGGTGGGATTGGGCCGCGCGGAGATCGACGTGTTCGACACCAGCGGCGACGAGGTGGTGCTCGACGGCTCGAATTCGATCCGGCACCACTTCGCGATGCGGATGGGCCACCGCGGCACCACCGACGAGCAGCAACAGGCACGGGTCGGAGACGTGCTGGCGGCCTACAACTCGCCGTTCTGGCCGTTCGTGCTGGCGTCGACGTCGGTCGGGCAGGAGGGCCTCGACTTCCACACCTACAGCCATGCGATCGTGCACTGGAACCTGCCGGGGAACCCGGTGGACATGGAGCAGCGTGAGGGACGGGTGCACCGCTTCCGCGGGCACGCGATCCGCCGCAACATCGCCGCCGAGCACGGCGGCGCCGCGCTCGCCCCCGGCTGCACGGATCCGTGGTCGACCATGTTCGCGGCCGCCGAGGCCGCCAAGACGCCCGAGGACACCGGCCTGGTCCCCGACTGGGTGTACGCCCGGCCGGGCGGCGCGACGATCGAGCGGTACGTGCCGGCGATGCCGCTGAGCCGTGAGTCGGTGCGCTATCAGCGGCTGTTGCGCACCGTCGCCGCCTACCGGCTGACGCTTGGGCAGCCGCGGCAGGAGGATCTGGTGCGGTACCTAAGCGACGGGGCGGCGGACGGGGAAGTGCTGCAGATCGACCTGGCGCCGCCGGTACGCACAGGCACCAATACCGCATATGACGCAGCTCGCTGAGGCGTCATCGGTGAGGAACAACCAACCAAGTCGGATCCACCAACCAGTCGGGGTACCGCTCCAATTACGTCACCAAAGTGCCCCTTCGACTCGTTTCGCCGGTCGGTTGCCGGGTACCCCTCCCGTAACCCATTCGAGGGCCCAGAGACCATTCGGCCCGGCATTCCAACCAAAGCCCGCAACGGTCCGCCGTCCCGGACTACCGAACGCCTGTCCGATCAGTGGAGTCGGTAGATCAATCGTCGGTGGGGTGCCCTACCGTGTCCATTTGATGCCCTGCGTACCGCCGCAGGTCGGGTAAGGAAAGCGTGGAGGTAGTGATGACGCAGGTGCCGTTGTGGCAGGTGCATTCGGAGGAAGAATCCGGGATCACCGTCGAGTTGCTCACCCAGCCGGCAATCAACCTCGCGCTGGTTCACAACCGCGTCCCGCTGATCACCGAGCTGCGTATCACCAACTCGACCGGCGGACCGGCCACGGACCTCACTGTCACGGTCCAGTTGCACGGCAACGGTGAGGAGCTGGCACCCGCCTGGACCAGTACCCACGACGGAGAGCTCGGCGACGGCAAGCAAGTACATTGGGAAGACTTCGCCGCCCTCGTACCGCCCGTGCCCTATCTGCGCCAGCTCAACGAGAGCCATCCTGCGACGATCTCCGTTACGGTCTCCCGGCTGTGGGGACCTGACGTCCTCCTGACCGCTCCCGTGCAGGTGTTGGCCCACAACGAGTGGTTCAACGCACCCATTTTCTATGAATCGCTCGCCGCCTTTGTCCAACCGAACACCGCGTCAGTGCAATCGGTACTCAGTGAGTCCGCCGAACTACTCCGCACAAACACGGGCGATTCCTCAGTCAGCGGGTACCAGGATGGTCCGGAACGGGCCGCCCTCATCGCCGCGGCTGTGTATCAGTCGCTGCGTTCGCGCCGAATCCGCTACATCAATCCGCCCGCATCGTTCGAGGGGACCGGCCAGAAGGTTCGCACGACCGCCCAGGTACTTGACGAGCGTTTCGGCACGTGCATCGACCTGGCGGTGACGTATGCCGCATGCCTCGAAGCGGCGGGGCTGCGGCCGCTCGTCTGGATCATGAAGGGGCATGCCTTCGCTGGCTTCCTCCGCGAGGAAGTCCAGCTTCCACGTCCGTCGCTGACTGAGCAGAACGCGCTCGTCAACCTGGTCGAGTCCGGAATTGCCACCCCCGTCGAAGCCGTCTACTACGACGACTCGCCCACCGGCGACTTCAAATCTGCAGTTGGATCTGCCCGACGTCATTTCGCCAACCCCGACAACCTGGCCGGCGTCTTGAGCATCGCCGGCGCACGCAAGTCCGGTATTCGTCCGCTGCCCAGTACCGACGACTTTGCCACCGAGCATCCCGACGAGCCGTCCGTGCCGATGGACGGTCCTCTCGACCTCCCCGACGAGTTGAAGAGCCGCAATGCGGATGACGACGCAGTGCTCGACGTCACCGATCACTCCCCCGCGCGGGTCCGCAAGTGGAAGCGGTCACTCCTCGATCTGAGCACCCGGAATCGACTCCTCAATTTGAAGCCGTCGGCGCAGGTCGTCGACCTCCACGTTCCGACCTCCGGGTTGCCTGTCCTCGACGACCTGGTGCACGCCAACAAGGCGATCACCTTGGCTCCGCACGACGAACTCTCGTCGATCCATCAGCTTCAAGGAGCACGCCGGGCCGCCGAGATCGACCCGGACCTCCTCCTCTCGTACCTGTCGACGGATCACCAGGTGTACGCGGCCGTCACGCGAGACTTGTATGCGCGCCGATTCAAGGAACTCGCGCGCACGGCACGAACCCTGCTCGAGGAGACCGGTAGCTCGAACCTCTACCTGACACTCGGTGCGCTGGTCCACCACACCTCGACGGGTGCCGAGGCGCGCGCACCGCTGTTCCTGCTGCCGGTGAAGGTCAGCGGCGGGGCAGGCCGCAGCCCCTTCCGGGTCACGGCTGACACCTCGGAGGTGGCCTCGCCGAACTACTGCCTGGTCGAGTGGCTGCGCCTCAAACACAACGTGTCGATTGAGGCACTCGAGGCTCCGAAGCTCGATGCCAGTGGACTGGACATCGTCCATGCCCTCCGCGGGATCCGCGCGGCCCTCGTCGAGAACAACATCGATCTGCGCATCGACGAAACTGCCTCCCTCGCGATCTGTCAGTTCGGGACATTCGGGATGTGGAAGGACCTCACCGACCACTGGGAGACGCTCGAGAAGAGCCCGATCGTTCGTCACCTGACGTATCACGCCGGCGCGTCATTTCAGGATCCTCAGGCGGGGGGCGACGCCGGCCTGACCGACATCGACGTCGACGAAACCGCGGTGCCGGTGCCGATTCCTGCGGACGGTTCCCAGCTGAGGGCTGTCGCGCTGGCGGCGCAGGGGCATACCTTTGTCCTCGAGGGACCGCCTGGGACTGGGAAGTCGCAGACGATCACGAACCTCATCGCGCACGCGCTCGATCATGGCAAGACCGTACTGTTCGTTGCAGAAAAGCAGGCTGCACTGGACGTCGTGAAGAAGCGGCTCACGAAAGTAGGGCTGAGCGAGTTCACCCTCGACCTGCACGGCAAGAGCCAGAGCCCGAATGTAATTCGCGAGCAACTCAAGACAGCTATCGACAATGCCAGCCACTACAACCAGCACGGCTGGACCGCCAAACTCGCCGAGTTCCGCTCGCGTCACGCACCGCTGGCCGACTACCCGGCAATGGTTCACGGCCGAAATGGCATCGACCATTCCTTGTGGCGCTCGTACGAGGAGATCTTGACCGTCGGGGACGGCCCCACCGCGCCAATCCCGGCGTCGTATGTCGCGAAGCCGTCCGAGGAGTGGACCGCGATCACTCACGCCCTCGAACAGTTCGCACGCGCTGCGCGGTCGACCGCGATATGTCCCCGTAGTCCCTGGGCGATCGTGGGAGGCATCCCCGCAGGGATTGGTGAAGATCAGATGCAGTTCGCGGCACTACGGCTGGCCCATGCATTCGACGCGGCCAGCGCCAATTCCCGGGTGTGGACGCTGCTCGGAGGTGTCGACGATCCCGATGGGCTCACTGTTCTGCTCCCGCAGGCCAAACGGCAACTCGGCCGTCCCGTTCCGGACGAGTCCATGCTGGCGTGGATGCGCGGCCCGAACTTCACCGCAACTCGCGATGCGTTGTTCACCGAGATCCAGCGGTTGCACCAGCATTGCGCTCCCCTGCTGGCGACCTTCACACCAATGTTCGTCGAATCCGGCGATGTCCCGACGCTCGTGGCAGAAGCCGAAGACAGCGGCAAGGGGCTGTTCGGCAAGAAGAAGAAGGTCGAGCAGTTTCAGAGGAACCTGGCGCCCCTCACCAATCCGGGGGCCGATCTCACTCCTGAGGCCGTTCTCCCCCTGCTCCGGGCGGTGGCGGGGGCGCGCGAACAAGTCTTGCGGGTGCGGTCTCTGGTGCGCGACCTGCTCGGTCCGTTCGCTCCGCCCATCTGGAATCCTCTGGCACCCGACAGTGCTGGCGAGCTGTGGCCTGTCTTCGAATACATCGGTGCCACCATCACATTCGTCGACACCACACCGAGCGCATGGCGTCTCCTCGAGTCCGTCGGATTCCCGTCGAATGCCGACATCCGGCTTCTCGACGAGGTGTCCGATGCATGGATCCAGTGGCGGGTTTCCCTCGGCGCATCGGTCGAAACGATGGTGCGCTGGCGGGCCGGCGACCACTGGCTCACCGCGTGGGAGCGCGATGGGGCTGAATGGAGTGCCGATGCGCGTGATTCCGCGTCGCAGCGCCTCCTCGGTTGGTGGCGCATGTCGGGTTTCCTCGACCCGCTTCGCAGGGCCGGCTTGGCCGAGTTCGTCGACGCACTCCTGACGGGGCGGATTGCCGCGACCGATGCCGCAGTCGCATTCATCCGTGGCGCCGCCGGCGCCTCATTGTCCGAACGCCGACGTGTAGCCGGGCTGACAAACTTCGACGCTGCCCTTCGCGACGGCGAGATCGACGATTTCATTCGTGCCGCGGCCGCGTTGCGCGAAGAACAGGTACGCGCGCTTCCCTCAGCGCTCCTGAGCCGGCGCCCGTTCCAGGCCGGCTCCCTGAGGGGAGAGGTGGGCGAGCTCCGGCGTCTCCTGGACCGCAAGCGCGGCGGGGCCTCCTTCCGGCAGTTGATGTCTCGATATGCGGAGCACATCCTCGCCGCGACGCCGTGCGTGTTCGTCAGCCCGGGGTCGCTCGCTCAGTTCGTCCCGCCCGGATCGGCGACATTCGATCTGGTGGTCTTCGACGAAGCGTCCCAGGTGACCGTCGCACAGGCGATCGGCGCTCTCGGCCGCGGACAGTCCGCGGTGATCGTCGGCGACTCGCAGCAGATGCCGCCGACATCCTTCGGTCAGGTCACCGCCGCCGATGACGATGAAGAAACCGAGGTGGGCGAACTCGCGCCGGAGGATTCCGAGAGCATCCTCACCGAGTGCGTCGATTCGGGCGTCCCGCAATTGTGGCTGTCGTGGCACTACCGCAGCCAGGACGAGTCGCTGATCAACTTCTCCAATCGGCACTACTACGACGGGCGTCTCGCGAGCCTGCCCTCCCCCGGAGGCGACGACACCGCCGGCGTCGAGTGGCGCCGCGTCGACGGTCACTTCAATCGTGAGAACCGGAAGCAGGATTTCCGCACGAACCGTGTCGAAGCCGAGGCGATTGTCGACGAGATCCGGACCCGTTTGGCAACGCCGCATCTGGCTGGCCAGAGCATCGGTGTCGTGACGTTCAACACTCAGCAACGCACCCTTGTCCAGGATCTGCTCGAGGAGTGCGACGACCCGCTGGTGCGTGAGCAGTTGAGGCCCGACGCGGAAGACGGACTCTTCGTCAAGAACCTTGAGAACGTGCAGGGCGACGAGCGGGACGTCATTCTGTTCACCACGGCGTTCTCCAAAAAGCCCGGCGAAACAAGATTGCCGTTGAACTTCGGGCCGATCGGTCATTCCGGCGGCGAGAAGCGGTTCAATGTCGCGGTCACCCGCGCACGCCGCAAGGTTGTCGTCTTCACCTCGTTCGACCCCGCCGACATCGACATGGCGCGTACCAAGTCGGTCGGGCTCGCTCATTTGCGCGGGTATCTGGAGATGGCGGCGGGCGGGGCTTCCCGCGGGCGGACTGCGGCGGGCAGCGACGAAGGCGACGCCGTGCAGGCCAGTGTCTGCTCCGCACTGCGTGGGCGCGGGTACGAGGTTGAAATGAACTATGGGCTCTCGGAGTTCGTCCTCGACATCGTCGTCCGCGAACCTGGGGCCGATCACTGGCAGGTCGCGGTGGTGCTCGACGGGCCTCGCTGGGCCGACCGACCTACCGTGTCCGACCGTGACCTGACGCCTCAGCTGCTCGACACCTTGATGCACTGGGGAGCCTCGCTACGGGTGTGGCTTCCCGAATGGATCGACAGGCCAGAGGCTGTCCTGGACCGTATCGATGCAGCCGTCCAAACGGCCAAGCAACGGCGACGGGAGCTCGACGAACAGCTCGAATTGGCTGCCGAGGCGCGGTCGGCAGCGATCGCCGAGGCCGAAGCTCGCGCTACCGCCCAGGAGACCGCTACCCCCGCGGTCGACGACGACACGCTCGATGATGTCGAACTCGAGTGGGGATCTGCATCGCCGGTCTCAACCGCTTCACCGGCGATGGCCGTGCCAGACCTCGTGGCCGGACTAGGGGCGGCCACCGACTCTGCAATCGAACAGTCCTCGTTCGAAGCAGATCCGCCGGAGGTCGATCGAGATTGGCACGGCCGCGGCAGCGCCTACGCATGCGCATCGACCAGTCAGCTCGGTTCCCGTGAGGACCTCGACCGAGTGAACTCACGCTCGGTGAAGAGCACCATCACCGCCGCGGTGCGCGAAACCGTCGACGCCGAAGGTCCGATCGCACTGGAACGCTTGGCCCGCGACGTCGCTCGACGTTTCGGATTCGACCGCGTGTCCGCCGCCCGCAAGGACTTCGTCATCCAATGCGTCCCCGACGAGCTGACACATACGGCCCCGCTGGGCACATTCGTCTGGCCGCGCCAGATCGATCGAGAGACATGGCGCGGTTACCGCACGACACCGGGTGACATCACCCGCCCGCTGGGCGACATCGCCCCAGAGGAGATTGTGAACGCGATGAACGCGGCCTGTGCGGGCCGGGCGCTCGACACCGAGTCACTCATGCGCGAAACCATGGCGCTCTTCAACCAACGTCGTCTGGCGGGCCCGAGCCGAGACCGACTCGAAGCATGCCTCGACATCGGACTCCACAGCGGTCGCCTCATCCGCGTCGGGGACATGATTCGAGCCGGCGCCTAGCAGTAATCAACTGATTCATCGGCTCCGCATTCCCGATGCGGGGCCACCGAATGACATCTTCTACTCAACGAAGGGACGGCGAGCCTTGGCACACTGGTCGTCGGGATACGCCGACTTTCACGAGGAACTCTACGCACCGCCGCCGACACCGCCCGAGCCGCCGCGACTTCGATGCACCGAATGCGAGGCCACGTTCACCGAGCTCGATTCACTACGGGAACACGCCTTCGTTGCGCACCCGATCTCGCGACCATCCCTGGTCCATCGCGCGAAAACCTGTAGCGACGCACGACTTCTCGTTCAGCGCGCGACCGAACCAACGGACTGGGTCACCACGAACTGCACCTGGGCACGAGTGAACGGCGACTCGGTCTCGCCTGCCGACCTCGGCGCCCGTCTGTCCACAGCACGCGGGGTCGTCGAAGTGGAACTCGGCAACGACCGATCGAACCGGAGTTACGAGTTCGACCTCTCCGTTGCCTCCGACAAGGATCTTCGCGGGGTGGACTCCGAACTGGTTCGTCTGATCGAGGACGGCGACGTCACATCCAATTCCATCAATGGATTCTTCGATCGCGCACTGACCTTTCCGACCGCCCGAAACTATGCCGGCGGCATCGCCGAGTACCTGTACTGGCTGGCCGGCCGGCGGGCCGGAACAGATGCACCAACGACCGTGCGCAATCGCGACAAGCTGAACAACGCCGCGCACCTGCTTGGCGACATTCATCGGCCCGCGGCACTTGCGATCACCAGCCTGATCTCGCTGCACTTCAACCATTTCGAGGATGCAGCGCAGCGCGCTTTGAGCCCCCGCCTGCGTGCCGTATCGACTCGGCTTGCCCGGATGTTGGCTGCCACGACAGGTACCGCGGACGTGGCACAGATCGAGGGCGCGCTATCGCATGTCGAGAGACTGTTGATGGACGCGCAGACCGCCTCGATTCTGGAACTGTGCAGCTTGTCGCTCGACAAGGCGACGACTCTGGAGGTCGTCGCGTTCGAACCTGGCGGGGCGGACGTGTACGACCGGCTGAAGTCATACTTGTTCACCGCCGAGCATCACCTGGCCACGGGAAGCCCCCGCATGGCGCAGCTTGTGCGGACGGCCAGTCAGAATGGTCTGCCCGAACACTGGGTGAACGCTCGCCTCGACCTCATCACCAACGAAGGACCGACATGGCCAACGGCACCGGCAACAGCGGAGTCCGCAAGCAGCACCGCGGCAAGAACGGTGCCCAGAATCGGGACGATGGCCACGGCGCACCGTCCGGCGACCGAACCGAACGCGGCGAAAAGCAGCACAACGACACAAACAAGTCGCACTCCAAGTCGAAGCCCCGCACCGGCTCCCGGGACCAAGCCCACGACGACCGCGGCAGAGGCACAGTCCGGGGCAACTCCCGCAACGCCGACCGCGCCGACGGTGACTACGACGGACAGCGTCGAACGCCGGCGGGCGCACGCCGAACCGAACGGTACGACCACAGCCCGAGTCGTCGGGACGACCGCAACCGGGACAACGGCAGCGGCAGCGGCACCCAGCATGGCGCCAGATCAGGATCCGACCGGAACGAACGACCCGTCCGCGAGAACAAATCGCACGCCAAGTCGAAGCCCCGCACCGACTCCGGCGACCATGCCCACGAGAATTCAGGCGCCCACAAACCCGGAACAGCGCGAGTCGACAACGACCAAGGCGGCAAGGCTCGGCCCCGCAGGCGCGGGGACAAGCGTCCCGCCGGTCAACACAACCCTCCCCGCGACCAACAGGGCACCCACGAACGGCGGGATCGCAACGGGGACCGACAGCCCGGCAGCCACCGCACCCGCCCCGACTCGCACATCCGTGAGTCCGACGAACGCAGTGCCGCACGTGTCGAACACACCGCCGTGGGCGACACAAACCATCGCCCAAGATCCGAACAGAAGCGAGCATCGCGGAGGAACGGAGATGACGGCGCATCGCGAGCAGTCGTGGCTGGATCGAATCCTGCCCTGGCGGAAGTAGGACGCATCATGACCGACCCACGCACGGGCACCGCGATCACCTCTCCGGCCGAACCAGCGAGCGTCGACGCAGCAACCGCGAGCGTCGTCGAGACACCGCTGCCCGAGGACCAGTCCAGGCGAGGCCCCTCGCTCGTCGACGGCACCGACACGCCCCACTCGGCAGCCTCAGTCACTGCACCCGAATCGACCGCTGCCGGCAAACCGCGAAAGGTCGCGCCCGGCGGCGAACCTCGGACCGCGGCACCCGCGGCACCCGCGGCACCCGCGGCGGAGTCTGATCCCATCCTCGACGCGGACAGTGCCGCAGACAAGCGCAACCCTGCACTCGACAACACGTCCACACAGGCCCCTAGCGGCTCGATGTCCGACGATGCCGCTCCAAGGTCCGAGCCCACCCCTACGACCGCTCCGGTCAAGTCCAGTGCGACCGACAAGCCCGAGAAGGTCGCACCAGACGGCGAACCTCGGACCATCGAGGCCACAGCGTCGGCCTCAGGTGATCGCACTCTGGAATCAGACGCTGCAGTGGACGAGGGCAACCCCCTCGCTGACCGCAATCCCACGCAACCCTCAGCTGCCTCGACGCCAGTCGAGACCGCTCCCACGTCCGAGCCCGCACCTGCGACCGCGCCGGGCGAATCCAGGGCAACCGGACAGCCTGCCAAGATCACTGTTGGCGACAAGCCTCAGACCACCGAGTCCACTGCCGCGTCGCCCACCGTGAAGGCTGATCCCGTGCGGGTATTGGTCCGCACGGGAGCCGCAGCCGGCAATGCACCAATTGAGGATGCCGAAGCCCCGCAACCGCTACCAGAGCCAGCGCCCGGCTCGGCCGCCGACACGACCGAGCCGGCGCCGGAGGGCACCCCGACCGCCTCGAGTGCATGCGATGCTCCCGAGAAGCTGACGATCGAACAGGTCGACGCGTTCGCAGACTTCATCAGATTCCTCGCCGAACTCGACGGCGATCTCAAACCGATAGAGCTCAAGAAGAACTCCACCGCGCGCGTCGCAGTCGCGAAGCCCACCAATCTTGCGCAATTCGATGAACAGATCGGCGCCATCGCTGCACGCGACACGAAACTCGCCACCGCTCTGTCATTGATACTGACCGCTGACAAATCGGACCTCAGCGGGTTGGCCCGGCAGAACATCACCGAGCTCGCGGCACGGGTACTGGGCAAGCACCCGGCATTCGTCGACGATGCTGCGGTCAAGGATCGACTGGCTCGGCTGCTCGCCGGTGATGCCGAAGCCGACATTCTTCCCAAGCTGATCGTTAGGCTGCGCAACCTCCTCGACGGAGCCTTCGAGGGCAAGAGTTCCCTTAAGACGCCTGCACTGCAGAGCCTGCAAGAGAATGCGACCCACACCGCCGTCCTCATAGCGGCGTCAGCCGCGAAGTGGGATGTCGCGAGCTGCATCGACGCCCTCGCTGACAACGTATGGGGCACTGACGCTCCCTACGCGACCGCCGCCGTACACAGGGAGAAACTGGCTACTCTCCCGAAGGGTGCGCGCAAGGCTGTGACGCTGATCGTCGACACCGCGCGGACCCGCCTTCGCGGCGTCGAGGAGGAGCGAGATGTCGCGATCTCGCGGGTCGAGTCCGGCCTGGCCGACGTGCAGCGATTGTCCGAGCAACTTGCGTCGGCTCGACGCCACACCGAGGAGCTCGAGACGGAGATGGTCAGCGTCCGTTCGGAGTTGCAACGGGAGGTCGACGCGCGGCGCAGTGAGCGGATGGGTTCGACAACCGATTTCGAGACGCTGCGGGTCGACACCGCACGGGTGATTGCCGACCAGATCGAGTCACTCGAGGACGCTCTTGACGCACTCGGACACGGCCAGTCACAGATCACCGACGAATTTGTCAGACGCTCGGTCCATAATCTGCGACGCAGTCTGTCAACGCTTCAACCGCGCACCAAGCAGAACACCCAGGGGGATACACCATGACCGTCGTAGGCTTCGACTTCGGCACCACGAACAGCCTTGTGTCGGTGGTCGACAATGACCGGGTGTATGACCTCGTCGACGACGACGGCGCGTCAGTGCCGTCCGTCGTCAAGTACGAGGGGGTCCGAACGGTAGTGGGCCGAGAGGCAAAGGAAGCCCTCGACGCAATCGGCCTCGGCGTGCACGGGCGTTTCGTCAAGTCCCCGAAGACCTACCTCGGTGACGAGACGATCACCGTCGGTGGGGTCGACATGAGTCCGATCGACGTCACGCAGGACGTCATCAACCACGTGCGGCAGCGCGCGCTTGCGTCGACGCGTAACGCCGGGTATCTGTCAGCGATCACGGACGCGGTGGCGACGATCCCAGTCGACATGAGTGGGCGACGACGGGGCGCCCTGCGAGATGCCTATGCGCGCGCCGGGATTCGTGTCGTCCAGTTTGTACACGAGCCCTTCGCCGCGCTGTACGGACACTTCCGTCCCCACATCGACACCGATTTCGTTCGCCGCTACGACCGCAAGAACATCCTGGTGGTGGACTGGGGCGGCGGCACGCTGGACCTCACACTCTGCCGGTTGGAGGACGGTCGCGTCGTTCAGCTGCAAAACAGTGGCACGGGCGAGCTCGGCGGCGACATCTTCGACGACGCACTCCGCAACTGGGTGCTCACCCATGCCGCAAACGGGTTGGCCGACGTCGACCCGGAGCGCCGCCGCCAACTTCGTCACAAGTGCGAACAGCTCAAGATCTACCTGTCGTCCGAGGACTCGGCAACGCTCTACATCAGAAACTTCGATCCGGCTACGGGTGCGCCACTCGCATACCAGATGTCACGAGCCGAGCTCGAGACCATCGCGAAGCCGCTGATCGACCGCGCGATGGATCACGTTCTCGCGCTCCTCGACGCCGCGCACGTGAGCGACTCGCAAGTGGCACTGTGCCTGGTGACGGGCGGCATGTCTCGTATGCCTGCAATCTCGGCCAGGCTCCGGGAGTTCCTCGGGGCGCACCGTGTCGAGGTGTCCGAGAACAGCGCGTCCCTGATCGCCCAGGGCGCGGCGTGGATTGCGTACGACCGCCAGCAGCTGCAGTTGGCGAAGGACATCGAGGTGCGGCTGGCGCGAGGTTCGTTCCATCGGCTCCTCAGAGCCGGAACGCCCATCCCGTTCGAAGGTCAGGAACTGACCGACGAGTCCCTCGAGCTGTACTGCGCCGATCCGCGCGATGGGCACGCGAAGTTCCAGTTCTGCACACCGACCCGTCCGGGCGGGAACGCCCAGAGGTCCGATCCCCGCGACGAGATCGGCAATCTCAGCCTCGACGTCGACAGCGCGGCAAGACCATTCATCGAGCGGCTGACCCTACGCTCGACCATCGACAGCAACGGGGTACTGCACGCAACCGCGATGTCAGACCTGCGCCGGCATCGGGAGACAACCTCGCTGCACGACCTCGAGTTCGGAATCTCCCTCGGATCCGCCGAGGGTTCGGACTCCATCACCGAGGCTCCCAAACCGCCGGAGTCGAACGACGAACCGTTCGAAGTCGGCGACCTCGTCGTGCGTGCGAACCTCGCAGACAAGAAGGACGACTACTACGTCCCGGGCGAGTTGCTCTACACCCAGAACTCGACGTACTTCAGCCGGGCGAAGAACCCGCCCCAGATCCAGGTCGACGAGCGGCTGTACTACCAGCCGTGCGCGATCTGCAAGCGGCAATCGAACGACCGTGAATGCCGCTGCGGATCTGCTTGATCAAGTTCGTCACACCCGGCCATGCCGGCAACTGTTCATTGACGCAACTCCGCAACAGAACGGATGGAGGCATCGAGTGACATCGAAAGCAGTACTGTTCAAACCGGTCTCGCACGACGGAATGATCTGCGAGATCCGCTCGCCACTCGGCCTGCTTCTACGCCTGACAGGAACAATCACAGCGGTGGAGCCGGACGTCGAGGGCGACGAAGTGATGACCGCCAACCCGGCGTTGATTCACAATGCCTGGGCCTATGCGAAGAACGAGAAGCTCTTCCGTCGGTTCAAGGATCCGGAGAAGAAGGAAAGCCACCGCAAGCAGGCCGACGCTCACGCGGAAACAGCGGAGAAGATTGCCGAACTGATCGATCAACTCGGTGACACCACTCGGTCCGCATGGTGCTCGGCCTGCTACGCGCGCGCGGATCACCGCAAGGCGAATACCGGGCGGCTCAGTGTGCCCGCCTACCTGTGCGTCACCTGCGGCTCGCCCACCCTCACCTGTGCGGCTCCCCAGTGCGACAACATGGCGACTCGCGGTTCCGGCTCGGTGCGTGTCCCACGTTTCTGCGCAGAGCACCGTCACGAACTCCCCAGCTTCGAGCGGGCTGCGGACAAGATCGACACAGTCGACGACTACGAGCAGCTCCGAGTCTTTGAGAAGAGCAATCTGAGTCGCGGTTCCAAGTACGCGATGGCCGGCGTGTTCGCCGCGGGCGTCGTGGGCAGCGGTGGACTCTTGGCCGCGCCCGCAATCGGAGGTGCGATCGGGACCCTCGTTGGCGGGTATTCAGGCGCTGCTGCGATGAGTTATGGACTGGCGATGCTGGGCGGTGGCTCCGTCGCCGCTGGCGGGCTCGGCATGGTCGGCGGCACGTACGTCGTTGCCGCAGCAGGAGCCGCGTTGGGAGGCGCGCTCGGCGCCAACATCACCAACGCGTATGTGAGCGAGGACAGTTCGTTCGCCATCGAGAAGTTCCGCGACGGCCCCGGGGTGCCGGTCATCGTTGCTCGGGGGTTCTCCACAGAGAAGGATCAGAACTGGAAGTCCGCGATGCAGATGGTTGAGACGCGGTATCCCGACTCCCCGATCTACCGACTGCGCTGGGGCAGTAAGGAACTCAGCAAACTGGCGGCCATGGCCGTGAAGAACGTCGGCGTCAAGCAGGCAATGGGCGCCATGGGCGGTGCGGCAGCGCGGGCAGGCAAGCTGGCTGCGAAGAAACTCGCGCCCATCGCACCTGCACTGTTGGTCACCGACCTTGCGAAGAACCCCTGGCACACCGCGGTGGTCCGCGCGGACCGCACCGGGGTCGCACTCGCCGGGATCCTGGCACGCACCAAGGTGGACAGCTACATCCTCGTCGGCCACAGCCTCGGCGCCCGCGCCATGATCACCGCTGCGGAGACGATGGGGACGAGCAACGACACCCCGCAGATCGAGACTCTGCACCTCCTCGGCGCCGCTGAGGGCAAGAAGGCCGACTGGCGACCACTCAGCGAGGCTGTCTGCGGAACCGTGAACAACTACTACTCGACGAATGACGCGGTGCTGAAGTACATGTACGCCGTAGCGCAGGCGGGAAGCATCGCGGTGGGCCTCCGCGGCTTCGAATGCAAGTACTCGAACATCAAGGACCGCGACGTCTCATCCAAGGTCCCGGGCCACTCGGACTACTTCGACAACGTTCGGCTGGCGTAGGCCGCGTAAATCCGTTCTGTTCGTCCGATCATCATCAGTGTGGAGGGGAAAGTCGTGACCGAGCTGGCTTGGCAATGGGACAAGCAGAGCCGAACCTATGGCAACTACGGCAATGCCAACCAGTGGACCGTTAACGCCGGGCTCGCTTCCCTCGCGCGGGAGAGCACGCAGAACACCAACGACGCCCGCTCGGAGCAGAACCCGAGCCTCGTCTTCTCGTTCATTCGGCTCAGTGGCGATGAACGTGAGAAGTTTCTGCGCACCCTGAACTGGTCCGAGGAGCTCGAGCCGCATCTGAGCGCGATGAGCAGCGAGTCGACTGGCGCGGTCACTGCCGGCCACATCAAGACTGGGCTCGAGACACTGTCACAGCCAGACCCGCTCGTTCTCCTCAAAGTCTCCGACTACGGTTGCCGAGGGCTCACCGGTCCGGAGTTCTCCGACATCGACTCGGACCGATTCGGCAACTTTGTGAAGCTGTGCAGGCTTGACTTGTTCAGTGGGAAGAACGAGACCTCGGGTGGCAGCTTCGGCCTTGGCAAGGCGGTCTACTGGCGCTTCTCGCGAATCCAGACCGTCCTGTTCAACTCGGTTCTCGCGGAGTCAGATGCCGTGGACGGCCACACCCGAAATCGACTGTTCGGCGTCAACCAGGGTGTCGTTCACCGATTGGGCACTACTTCGTACCAGGGACGCGGATACTTCGGCATTCCTGGCAAGAAGGGAAACGTCACCTCCACGTGGGCGCCCGAGGAGCTGGTCGAAAGCCTGCACCTTCAGCGCACCGGTAGCCGTCCAGGCACGTCCGCGATGATTGTGGGTTTCTACGATCCCGACGATCCGGAACGAGGCAACACCGTCGAGGGCATGGTCAAGATGGCCGAGGACCTCCGCGCCGGAATCGAGGAGAGTTTCTGGCCGCTGCTTGCGCGGAGGCGACTGCAAGTCCGGATCGAGGTGATCAACGATGGTGCCCGCGTACTCGACACGGTCGTGAACCCGGAGGACACCTACACCGAGCTTGTTCGCGCACTGCGCCGATTCGACGCCGGCGATCTGGACCAGTCACTCGACGAGACGTACTCCGTTGTCGCCCGCGATGTCCCGATCGCGATCTCCAAGCGCAAGTCCGGCACGGCGCATGCGAAGTTCGTGCACAACGCCAAGCTCATCGTCACCAAGTCCGACAAGCAGAAGGACACCCTCGAGAACAAGGTGTGTCTGCTCCGCCAACCGGAGATGGTGGTGCAGACGCTGGACCGGACATTCGAGAACCACACCTACCACGCCTTTCTCCTTGCAGGCGGTGCGATTCATCCGGATGCGTCGACTCCCGAGGATCGGTGGGCGGACGACTTCCTGCGGTTCGCGGAACCCCCCGCCCATGATCAGTGGATCCCGCGTGGAGGTCGGAACAAGAGCTCCCAGTCGAGTTTGAGTGCGCACTACGTTGCACCCTGGGTCCCGAACCTCCAGGCTATCGAGAAGAACGTCACCGAGAAGCTCCTCGACTTGTTCGGGGCACCGCCACCCGCAGACAGCAAGCCGCCGGAATCGGTGTTCAAGCACCTTCGGTTCCTTCGGGGCGAGCCTGGTGCAGGCGGGTCCTCGGGCACCGCGAGCCGTAAACCGACCGTCGACATCACCAGTTGGAAGGTGTCGGGCGACAAATGGCACCTGACCTTCCGCGTCAGGGCCCGCAATCAGCCGGGCGGCTGGGCCTTGAGTCCGGCCCTGTACTTCGTCGGGCTGGACGGCCGAGGACAGGAAGTGGAATGGGAAAGCCTCGAGTCGAACGACGCCCAAGTCAAGGACAACACGTTGTACCTCGAGCCGATGGAACGGGGCAGATTCGTGCAGGCGACAGTCACAGGCGTTTCCGTCTCGGACTTGCCGATTCCCGCGGCTGACGCGGCGGTCGACGTCCAGCTGCGGAATCTCACCGACTCGAAGTCGTATGGTGAGACTGTATGAGCGTGCGCTATCCCTGGCCGACATTCGACGGCGAATGGCTGTGTGAGATCACCGATGTGCAGTGCGAGCCATCCTCGAATCCGCCGGCGGTCGACATCGAAACCTTCCGCATGGGCCTCGCCGACGCGGGCGACTGGTCGACGCTGTCCTTCACGCTCACGGCGCGGACCGACGAGTCCCTGCCCGACGAGCTCCACACGGGGCTGAGCGGCTACGCACTGCTTTCGTGCAGTTCGACAAGCACCCGGATCCCGTTTGTGTTGACTCCGAGCGAGAGCCGGCCGAACGAACTCAGCGGAACGATCGACCTGTCGCGCGATGACGTGGCGGGAACCGCCACAATCGTTGCGGAGGTTGTATCCGAGTACCGTGGAACCCCCCGGGTTGTGGGGCGCTCGATTCCCTGGACGATTGTCGTCGAGCCGGGCTCCGCGCCCGTCAAGCCGGGGCAGCCACCGATATCCCAATCGTGGATCGACTTCGGCGCCCCTGATTCTCCGCTCGTCGCACGGCAGAGTCCCGAAGCACCGGCGGTTCTGGATATGTCGGGCACCCGGCCGATCCTGCTGTTGAACAACGCGATTCCCGGATTCCAGGACCTGCTGTCATCGGAGACCGCGAAACTCGAGCGCCGCCGAACCCGTGAGCTACTCGGCTCGCAGATCGCCCGGTACACCCTCGCCACGTTGTTCCGGTCCGCCGCGGTGGAGGTCTCGAGCGAGGACGATGAGCCGGTTCCGCCGTCCGACCCGCTGTTCCGCCAGGTGTGTGAAGCGGTCGCGGAGACGATCCCTCACCTCGCATCTGCGGACGAGCTGTACCAGCGGCTTCACGACTCCCACGGCAAGCTCGCCGAGTCCGCGGACCTGTGGACCCATATCGATGTGGCAATCGACGTGCTCGCGGGTGTGCCGAACACGCTCACGATGGTGACCGAGGAGATTCGACGTGGCTGACCACGAAAACCTGCGGCGTTTCGTACGCCGGCTCGATGCCGGTTCCCGACCCCAGCTCATTGCGGACAACGCCTGGTTGAGCGACTCCGAGACGGTCGTCCGCCGTGGTGGATCCACGATTCCGATCGACGTGGTCGCCGATCTCATGGACGAGTTCACGGAGAGACTCGGAGTGTGGTCGGATCCGTCGACCAGCGACCGCTGGCTGGCCCCGCGTCTCCACTTTGCCCTCCGCCTGACCCGTGCCGAGGCTTCGGATCCTGACCTGTGGGCCTGGTTGGCAGTCCGATTCCACAGGTACGTGGAATGGCGCTGGGAAGGCCGTAAGGGGATCGTCGAGAACCGTTGGCGCGGTGAGATTCACAAGCAGTCCTTCGCACGGTTGTGGTGGGGCGGGGAACTGTTTCGAAACGGACCGGACTACAGATCCGTAGAACGTGCCTTCATCCGCCAGGATCTGCCGAACAGCTACCTCCATCGCCCACTGGTGCGGTGTCGTTCGCTCGCCATCGCACTTGTGGACGTGATGTCCCCAGCAGAAGGTGAGTCGACTCGGTCAGCGGACGAAGTGAACGACCTCGCCCGGGTGCTGAACCTGATCACTGCCGGCAGTACACCGGAGGTCCAGACCGGCTTCCAGCGTGATGACGTCCGCAACCTGCAGGCGTGGGTCCTGGAGGTCGCGGTGCCACCGAAAGACTGGGAAATGCTCCCCGCCGGTCCCCCCTGCACCGACACATCGGCTGCATCGCTGACCGGTGGACGTGCCCTCGCCGAGCGCGGATTGGGATACGCAAATGCAGCAGCGATACGCCTCAACACGCGTTCTGCGCAGCGGCAAGCTGCGGCGCAAGCTCGTGATGCGGTACCTGTGACATCAGCCTGACAAAGGCGAGGGCGGTTACAGCTCGATGGAGACCCTGGTAGCCATGCTCACAACAGCATCCGAACGCTGGAAACCCACCTGCCGCTGACATGGAACAATGCGCTGACCCCCTCGCCATTTGTGTATCACTATTGACCATCTCAACGATGACACAGTCGATGTCATCGAATTGTCGATCGGGGGACGCGTGTCGTTCAGTGTTGGAGACCTTGTCTGTGTGCGGGTGGATCGTGCTCGACTCGGCCCGGTGCTCGAAGTTCTGCCACCGATCGGAGATACGAACCAGTACCGCGTGTTCCACAGCGCGTCGAGTACCGCAACGTACGCCGAGGACCAGCTGACGCGGGTCGAGTCAACCCAAAACGGCACTGCAACAGGCCTACCCGGCACTCCGGTGACGGTAGAGGAACTGCGCGCTCGCCTGACTGCCGCCGTGCTCCGCCACCCGCGTAGCGACGACATCTACGCGCTGTCCGCTGCTAGAATCGAGTTCATCCCTTTCCAATTCCGGCCATTGACCCGCCTACTTCGTGCTGACCGTCCACGGCTTCTCATCGCAGACGAGGTCGGTGTGGGCAAGACGATTGAGGCCGGCCTCATCCTCAAGGAGCTGTCGGCACGTGGCCCGATGGACAACGTCCTCATCGCTTGTCCCAAGTCGCTCACCTACAAGTGGCAGCAGGAAATGCGGCGCTTCGACGAACATTTTCGGATCATCGATGCGGCAGCCCTTAAGTACTGCCTGAAAGAGGCCCGCGACGACGGGGCATGGCCCGCAGAATACTCGCGAGCAATCATTCACTACGAACTGCTCCGCGGCACTTCCTACCTCGAAGGTGACAGCCGAGACAGATGGCCCGGGTTTCTCGAACTTGATCCACCTCCCGTATTCAATCTCGTCATCGCCGACGAGGCCCACCACCTTCGCAGTGCCGGAACCAATTCGCACCGAATGGCGCAATACATCGGCGAAGTGTCGGAAGCATTGGTGCTGCTGTCCGCCACACCGCTCCAGCTGGGATCGAAGGACCTGTACACCCTCCTGAACCTGCTTCGTCCGGAAGTCTTCAACAGCCCCAGCCTCTTTGATCAGATGATCGAACCCAACGCGTTCCTGACACGTTCCGCGCACCACCTTCGCCGACTCGTGGGGGATGACGACTGGAGAACAAAGGCACTCGAGGAACTCGACAACGCGCTCGGTACGCCATGGGGACGCCGCGCATTGTCAGCGGATCCTCGCGTCACGCGGGTCCGAACGCTTCTTTCGAACCCTGATGCCGGGTGCGACGATCACACCCGCGTGCAGTGCCTCCACGACGTGCAGGATCTCAACACTCTGGGGCACGTCATGAACCGAACACGTCGACGCGACATCGGACGTTTCACCACAAGGGAGCCGTTGACGGTGAAGGCTCCGTTCACGATGCCGCAACGCCGGTTCTACAACGCCCTTCTGGATTCGCGCCGCGAAATCCTCGAAAGCCGCTACTCATCCACGGTGGTACGGCTCATTCTCGACAGCCTCGAGCGCCAAGCGTCCAGCTGCCTGCCGGCGCTTGCACGATCCGTCGACCGACTCGTTGCGGACGGGAAGCTCAGTGCCACAGTCTTCTCCGACGATCCCGAACTTCAGTCCGATGATGAACCGTCCTCGATCGCGGACCCCGTCTCGACCAAATTGGTGCGCATTGCCGATCTCGCGCGTGCATTGCCCGACGACGAGGATCCCAAGCTCGACCGACTCATGGCGATCATCGAGAACACCAGAAATGGCGACGGTCCGGGCAAGTTGCTGCTGTTCTCGTTCTTCCTCGACACCCTTGGCTACCTCGCTGAGAAGGTGCAGGCCATCGGTCTCCGAGTCGGCGTAGTCACCGGAAGGGTGCCTGACGAGGAGCGCGAAGCCCTCCGACTGAGGTTCAAGTTGCCGTCGGAGGACGAGAATGCGATCGACCTGTTGATGTCCAGCGAGGTCGGCTGTGAAGGCCTCGACTACCAGTTCTGTGACCGAATGGTCAACTACGACATCCCATGGAATCCGATGCGCGTGGAGCAGAGGATCGGTCGGATCGATCGGTTCGGCCAGCAAAGCGAGAAGGTGCTGATCTACAACTTCATCACGCCGGACACGGTGGAAGACCGCATCTACTTCCGGTGTTGGGAGCGACTCGGCGTGTTCCGTGACGCCATTGGCGACCTCGAGAGCGTGCTCGGCAACACCGTCGAACAGCTCAACCAGATCGCGATGGACCGCGCACTGTCACCCGAGCAGGCCACCGAACAAGCCCGACAAGTGGCAGACAACGTGCTGCGAAGGGCCGACGAAGACCGCCGACTAGAAGAGTCGGCACCGGAACTGCTGGGGTTCAGTCAGATTGCCGACGTCGATGCGGACAGCGTTGATACCGACGGCCGGTTCGTCACCCCGGCCGAGATAGAGCACCTCGTGGCAAGGTTCCTGTCACTCAACGAGATCGGTGGCGAGGTGCACGCCGTCGCGGAAAGCCCACGGCTTCGTCAACTGAGCGTCCCTCGCGCCGAGGGCAGAGCTCGGATACTCGAGTACCTGGCTGAATCCGCTCAGACGAACGGCCGCGCCATGCAGGATTTTGCGCGCTGGGCGCGAGGGGACAGTTCGGTCATTGCCTGCACGTTCGACCAACGGCAGGCTGTTGAAGACCGCTCAGTGGACTTCATCACTCCGCTCCATCCGATCGTACGAGCAGCGATCAATGCCGTTGCACCACCCGCCGACATGACGATGGCTACCCACCTCACGGTCGTCAATCCTGATCTTCCCGCCGGGACATACCTGTTCGCCATGGATACCTGGGAGATCGTGGCCGTGCGTCCGGGCGTCCGCACCGCCTACACCGTCGTCCCGTTGTCGGATGGATCAGCAGCGGAGATGCTGGAGCGGTCACTGTCCACGGTGTTGCCTGTTGCGACCGCCGGGCGGTCAGAACTGCCAGATCAAGATCTGATTCAGGCATGTATGGACACACTCGGGCGTCGCCAGGAGGCGCGCCGCCGCGCCGATGCAGAGCGCATCCGGGAGGAGAACTCAATCCTCCTCGAACGCCGTTTGGCGAGTCTCGCAGCCGACCACGAGGCGCGTATGGCCGCGTTGGCGGAACAGGTAACAGGAGCAACCAACCCGAAGATTGCACGGATGCGAGACGGCCAGCGCACGCGGCTGACCGCGAACTATCAGTCGACCCTCAACGATTTGGAATCAAGGCGAGACGTCGATGTTCTCGCGACCCGCCTTTGCACAGGAATCCTGGAGGTTCACAATGCCTAGCGACTATGCCTCCATCAGGGAGCAGAACATCAAGGAATATGGTGAGGGCACTCGACACCTCGCCTTCCTCGGCAACCTGTACAGCGACCGGACCCACTTCATCCTCGAGCTGCTGCAGAACGCAGAAGACGCTCGCGCATCCTGGGTGAAGTTCGATTTGTTCGATGACCGCCTCGAGATCCGTCACAACGGTCGACCGTTTGATACCGAAGATGTCATCGGTATCTGCGGAGTCGACGCCTCGACCAAGTCCACCGACCTGACAACGATCGGACGGTTCGGAGTCGGATTCAAATCCGTCTACGCCTACACGACGTCGCCGCACATCTATTCCGGTGACGAGAGCTTCGTCATCAGGGACTTCGTTCGACCACAAGTAGTTCCCACGCGGGCGGACGTCGGATCAGACGAGACACTTCAGGTGTTTCCGTTCAATCACCCCGAAGTGGGCGCTCCAGCGGCCCATCAGCAGATCCAGGCGGCGCTCCACCGCCTGGACGCGAGTACCCTCCTGTTCCTTCGACATGTCCAGTCGGTTTCCACTCAATCCGGAGGCAGGATTCGCGAACTTTCCCGCCGGCCGATTTCATCTACCCCGCCCAGCGTCGAGACTCGCGACCTCATCGACGGCACCATGAAGACTCAACGATGGTGGTTGTTCGAGAGGGCACACACCTACAACGGCCAGACCGGAATGCCAGTCCAGATCGCGTTCAAGCTGCGACCCACCGCGGACGGCAAATCGTACGAGCCAGTCCGACTGGCCACCTCACCGTTGGTCGTGTTCTTCCCGACAGAAAAGGAAACGAACCTCGGCTTCCTGTTGCAGGGCCCGTTCCGGACGACACCAGCTCGTGACAACATTCCAGCCGAGGACGAGTGGAATGTTTCGCTCGTCGGCACGGCCGCAGCGCTCGTATTGGACACGCTGCACGTGCTCAAGAAGCAGAAGCTCCTGACCATGCGGGCGCTCGGCGCTCTCGCCACTCGGTCCGAAGTATTCCCGGCCGGCTCGATGTTTCATCGAATCCACAGCCACGTGGCCGATGCGCTGCGCACGGAGGCGCTGATTCCGACGGCCCGCGGCTCCTTCGCCCGCGGCAGCGACATCCGGATTCCCGTCAACAGGATCGAAGAACTGATCACCGACGGACAGCTCACAACTCTCGTTGGCGCTCCTGGCTCACTCCGCTGGATTGGTGATTCTGACGACGTCGATGACCCTGACCTATTGGACACCTACTTCAGGATGGCGGTGAACATCCCAAGCGTCACCTTCGAAACCGTTGTCGCCAAACTCAATTCACCCTTCCTCGAAGCACAGACAGACAGGTGGATAGCGAAACTCTATTCGCATCTCCACCGCTTGCCCTCCCTCTGGAGACCTCAGTCGAGCTGGCAGCGAAGGCAGAAGCCACATGGAATCGTAGGCGACAAGCCGATCATTAGACTCGACGACGGAACTCACATCGCGCCGTTTGACGAGAACGGCGAACCAACCGCCTATCTCCCCATCAACGGCGCCGCATCCGAGTTCGTCACTGTCGCACGGTCCGTCACGTCCGACAAACAGGCCCGGGACTTCCTACGAGCGCTGGGACTATGTGAGCCTGATGCAGCCGAGGAAGTGCTTCGGTTTCTAATCCCCCGCTACGACGCGGGGAACCAGAATCTCAGAGCGTCCGGCATTCAAGAAGACTGGCACACGATCGACCGCGCAATGAGTTCAGCGACCGACAAGCGGCGCAAACAACTCATAGACATGCTCGGCAACGCTCCGGTTGTCCGGTGCACAGATTCTTTCGGGCGACACTGCTTTCGCTCACCCCGACAGTCCTACTGGCGCGACGGGATACTCGAGGAGCACTTCGCGCCAGATCCAGAGTTTGGGTTCGCCGACGAGGTCTACGACCCTTGGAAGCAGCTGCTCAGCGTCCTCGGCGTGGCATCGCGGATCCGCGTCACCACCCGCCGACCGACCGGCGATGGCCACGTCGTACTCGCAAAAGACCATGGCTTCCACAAACGCGGCCTCAACGGCTTTGATCCGGACATCAAGATCGACGGTCTACTGCTTGCACTCGAGTATCCGACCAGCATCAGGTCCGAGCACATCTGGAACAGTCTGCTGGTACCGCGTGCGCAAAAACTCTCCGGCACAGTCGAAACGGCGACGCGGAAGGACTATGGAAATTCGACACGCAAAGAGCTGGATGCCGGCATCCTCACCCCATTGCGAACCCGCGCATGGTTGCCGACCAAGGAGGGCACATTCGCCCGACCACAGGAGCTCTCCACCGAGGACCTACCTGACAGTTTTACACTTAGCGACATCCTTGCTGATGTACTTGGCATGCAGACCTCAGCATTGCATCAGGCGAGCACCGACCTCGGAATTCCCCCTGACGCATTGCAGTTCCTCCAAGACAATCCCAGTGTCGCAGCCGATCTGGCTAAGAAGCAAAGTAAGGCAGTAGCTCTCCAATCAGCGTCATCCCAAGAGTCTTTCGACGACAGTTCCACGTTCGCGGAAGCAATGGGCGAGTCCTTCAACCGACCCGGCTCAACCGGGATGTCCGCATCATGGGAGTCCGCCACTCCTTCGGATACACACGGGTCAGTACCCAACGTCGGATTCCGTCGGGAACGAGTGAGCGAGAGCATCACACAGATACGCCACAGCGCCCCGAACCCACAGCCGGCAACTGTGACAATCCATACGCGAGTGGAAGCGCGGGACGAGGTGGCTCGACAATTTCTCCTCGAGCAGTACGGGGGGAATTGCCAAATTTGCAGTCACACGTTCCCGCGAAGGAACGGTGAGCCCTACTTCGAGGGTGTCCACCTCGCCGAGAGGAAAGTCGGGCGACACACCGACCGCCCGGGCGGCATGCTGTGTCTTTGTGCGAGGTGTAGCAGCATGTTTCAGCACGGGTCTGTCTCGAGCATCGATGTCAAGGCGCAGGTTCAATCCTGGCAGGCCAAGTCCGAAGGAGGCTCCGGGGAGTGCGGTTTGAGGTTCGACCTCTGCGGTGAACCGGTCTTCGCCCGTTTCACCGAGAAGCACTTCCTAGATCTGCAGGTTCTGCTGCAATCGGATCTCATGGATCTCGCGGAGTGACCGATGGGGCCCTTCGCGGTCCGAAAGGGCCCCATCAATTGGGTCTACGGTGCGTTTCAGTTGGTCTACGCGGAAGTCGTGACGGCGAGTGTGGACAGATCCTTCGTCCCCACCACGGCCAGCCGCTCGCGCGCACGAGATCCCGCTACGTACAGCACGTTCTGCAGCTTGCGTTCTTCCAGCTCACGCTCGGAGCCGGTCATCTTCTGCACGTAGTACGGCGGGAACGATTCGTTGCCCAGGCGCGCGAGGATGACGGCGCGAAATTCGAGCCCCTTCGCGCGGTGCATCGTCATCACGCGGACGGCGTCACCGAGCTTGTCCTCGTCGGACCGGTCGGTGACGATGACGCTGTCGATTCCACTGCTGGCGAGTGATTCGGCGATTTCACCGACAGCCTTGTTGTCGAAAGCGAAGACCGCGATGTCGGACGCCGCGATGCCCTCACCAATCCAAGCGTTGACCAGTTCGGCGACCCCCTTATCCTCGTCCGGAAGGGTCTTGAACTTGTGCGCTTCCGGGTCGGGTCCGCCGAACACCGACCGTGCACCGGCGAGGGTATCCGTGGCGAGGTCGAGGTCGTCAACGTCGTTGTCGACCACCGTCAGACACCACTGCAGGATCTCCTTCGAGGTCCGGTAGTTGATGGTGAGCCGCCGCGAACGCCCGCGGGTCTCGATCCCGTACCGTGACAACGGCGCAGGCCGACCGTAGATCCGCTGGTGGGCGTCCCCGACGATGAAGAGGTCGTCGGTGTTCGGGGCGATGAGTGCACGCAAGAGCTTCCAGTGCGCGGGATGCAGGTCCTGAGCCTCGTCGATCACGGCGTGGCGGTATCCGAGCTGATCCCGCAACGACGGGTCGGCACCCAGCATCGCGGCCGCTTGCGCGGCGAGCTGGGTGAAGGTCATCAGTCCCTGCGATCGCATCAGGCGTTCGAATTGCTCGATCACCTGCCACACATCTGCACGCTGGGGCCGCGTCAGGCGCTGGCTGCGGCCGCTGCGGGTGACGCGGAGATAGCCGGCCTCGTCCACGAGCGCATTGCCGAGTACCACCTGGGACCACTCGTCGGCGAGGAACGCGGGATCCCACCGACCGACCGCCACCAAAGCGGCGCTCGACCAGAGCTCCCGCACCTCGTCGGCATCGGCGGCGACGAACTTGACGGAGCTGACGGCCTTTCGGCGCGCGTCCGACGCGGTGACGATACGCCGGGCCAGCGAGTCGATGTTGAGGGCGTCGACCCGATCGACGATCTTCGGTCCCGCCAGCTGCTTCAGCTGAGACTCGATGGTGCGGGCCAGGTTCTTGGTGAAGGTCGTGAACAGCACCTTCTGCGTGGACGACTCCGCGTCGAGTTGGCGGGCGAGAAAGCGCGCACGGTGGATCGCGGTCACAGTCTTGCCGGTCCCCGCACCGCCGGTCACCCGGTAAGGTCCGTTCCACCCCTTGTGCTGGGCCAGCTTGCGCTGCAACGGGTGCAGCCACACCCGCCACTTTGCGAAGTCTCCCTCGAGGACGGCGCGCAACTCGTCTTCGTTCTCACCCTCGTATGTCGTGAAGCTGAGCCGCGACAGCGGGCGCTGAAGAGCGGCCTCGATGTCGTCGACATCGACCTCGCCCGGATCCTCGATGACAAGGTCGGCCCACACCTCGTCCGGACTCTTGCCACAGACGAGGTCGAGGACTGCGTTCGCCTGAGAGGACGGAAGGGCGTCGGCGATCGCCATGAGCGTGTCCTCGTCGGTGATCTTCTTCAGCTGCTCGGCGATCTCGGGGGCGACGCCGAACCGCTCGAGATCCTTCTGCTTCACGCTCGCGGGCATGAGCGGTTTCGCGGACGGCTCGGCAGGCTGAGAATTGCGAGCATTGTCGACCGCCGCGTCGAGCGCGATGGCGTCGAACAGCTCTGCCGCGCCGGTCTTGGCGTTGACCTGCAGAGTGAGCTTGCTGGCGTAGTCGTAGGCAGCGTCGTGCTTCTTGACCGCGACGAGGTACAGAATGTCGGTGTCACCGTCCGCGCCCGCCGCGACCAAGACGGCTCGGTAGTGGTCGGTGACTCGTGCCGTGCGCACGAACTTGGTCTTCGCCAGCTTCGGGATCTTGTAGTCGAGCCCGGCCGACTCGGGGTCCTGCTGCAGCTTCATGATGAAGCTCAAGACGCGCCCGCGGACACTGCCCTCGAGATCGTCGTAGGAGCCCTGAAACAGGTCGTGCATCCGGACCTCGGTCTTCACTGCGAACTCCCCTTCACCACGGTCTCGATCTCGCGCGCAAGCGTATCCGGCGCGAACTGCCCATCCGCGGAGGCCACGGTCCAGCCGGCATCCACAAGCCATTCGTCTCGTTGGTCGTCGACATCGACCACGACCGCCACCTTTGCGTCGGGCCATGCAAGCTCGACCTGCCACACGCTCTCGTCGGGACCGACCTCGGCGCCCGCCTCCGGGACCTCGATCCCTGTCGACGACATGATGGCAATAAGTTGGGTCAGTATCGGATCCGTGTAGTCGCGTACCAACGCCCATTCCGGGGCCAGTCCGGCGGCGGCAGCAACAGGCGCGACGCCGGCCAGCGGAAGCATCGAGCCAGCCAACGGATCGACCGACTCGCGAGTCCAGATCTCCGCCATCCGCATCGGCAGCTCGTGTCCGAATCTCGGCCTGGTGAGGAACTGGAGTACGTTCGACCACCTCAGCCAATCACGCCAGCGCGCCGAATGATTGGGACCGCCGACCTCGGTCTTTCGGTCGTCGAGCACACTCAGCACACCCACCGTCGTCACGTGGTCCGCCGGATCTGCGATAACCAGCAGCGGAAGCCCACTGAGGCCGGCTCGAGGCACCAGCATCACGGTTCCCTCCGGCCCCGCGGTGGGCTGCAGCCCACCGAGGAACTCGTTCAGTCCCGCGGCCAGGCCGCCGGGCGTCACCAGGATCGGCGCATCCGATCCGTGCTTTCCCGGGTTGACGATCGAGAGGACGGTTCCGAGGGCGCCGACACCCCAGACGTCGGCATCGGGGTCGGTGAGGTACTCGATCAGGAAGTCGATCGGGTTGCCCCACATCGACTTCAGGCGCGGGTCCTCGATCCCGACGCTGGCGGTGTTCTGCATCTGCTGATGCACAAGGTCGGTCACCGCCGCCTTGAGTGAGTTCGACTCGAACGCCTGGACGTCGTCCCACGAGATGGACCACACGCGCCGGCCGTCGCGTCGCAACGCGTCGCGCTTCTCGGCGTCGTCACCGGTGCGGTTGTGCTCGACGCTCGCGTGGAACTTCTCGCCGTCCAGGTATAAGGCGACATCGCAGCCCTGTGCGTCACTGCGGGTGAGCAGGAAGTCCGGCTGCGTCGTGATCGACCCTGCCTTGACGTCCACCAACGGACGCATACGCCAACGTCTCGGCTCGCCGGCGGGGTTCGCGAGCCGTAGATCGAGCTCCTCCCCCTTCGGCCCGATCGTCGTCTCGACGGACCATCCGTCTCGACGGACGATCCGGGTCTTGAGCGCCTCGCGGAACTGCAGCTCGAGTTCGCTGAGCTGGACCTTCGCGATGTCCACCGTGCTGACCGTCGGGATCTTCTCGACGTCCCAGGTTTGCAGGAAGTTGTTGAGGAGCGTCAACGCGGATTCCCTTGATGCATTGGGCATTTCGCGGGACTGCAGCACGCCGTAGAGGCACCGGTGGCACGCGGCCTTGCCCTCGAGCCGGCACGGGCAGGTGGCCAGTGCGTCGCGCGCAAGGGTGAGGATGTGGCGGAGCCGTTCGGGGTCCCCGAAGCGGTCGAGGTAGCCGGTGCCGCCGGGGACGGTGTCGTGCAGGACGAGGAACCGTCGCACCGCGCCCTTGCCGTCGCTCATGCTCGACGCCACCACGGAGAGGTGCTGCGGATCTCCGCCGAAGTCGCGCCGGAGGCCGAGGAGCAGCGCGCCCTTGAACGACGTCATCGTCGTCTCGAAGTGCAGCAGCGACACCGGGAGCAGCAGCCTGACCGCCTGGGTTCGGAGCTCGTGCGAGAGCAGCAGCCGTTCCCACTTCGCGTCGGTTCCTCGCCTGGTGGCACAGTAGCCCCGGTGCCGGGCCTCGTCCTTCTCCGTTGCCTTCTTCGCGACGACCCCGCAGTGGGCGCAGGTGGTGAATCCCGCGGCGGACACGGTCTCACCCGCGATAATCGCATCGGTGCCGGGGGCGTCCCCCAACCCGACGTTGAGCGAGCGAACGAGTGCCGAGCGCGCGTACTCGGCGCCGAAGATGGCGTCCTTCAGCTTCCAGGCGTCGACGATGTCGGCGGGGTCGATGTCGACACCGGTGACCCTGGTGAAGAAGGTTCGGGTCCGGTCGTCCGCTTCGTCGTCGATGAGGACATCGTCGAGACGGTGCACCGCAGACACCTTCTGTAGCGGCAGAACCTTGTGCACAGCGCCCGCGTCGGTGACCGCGGGGCTGTGGCACCGCGGGCACGCTGTCAACGGGGCGGCCGGGTTCGTTGTACCCCACCCGCAGGCCGGGCAGAGCCGGGTAGATGCCCAGAGGGGTTGCGAGAGCGGTCCCACGTCGACCGCGTCGACCTCCACGCGTTTACCGCTGGCGTAGAAGTAGGCGCCGGGCGCCAACTCGGTGAGCGCGCTGCTGCTGCTGCGCTCGTAGGTGAGGTCCAGTGCCTGCGGCTCGGGCGACTCGTTCTCGTTCGCGGTCCACCACAGGTGCACGTCGAGGGTGGTGGAGTCGTCGAGAAGGTTGTAGTTCGGCAGCAGGCCGACCCCACTCAGGCCGGTCAGCGTCTCCTGCCTGCCACGTTCACGCAGCTGGTCTCCGAGCGCCCGCGACTCCCCCATACACCGCTTGCGGTCGTCCTTCTGCTGGTCGTCGAGGTGACCGTGCTTGTCGAGCTCCGCGACTGTCTTGGCGAGATCGTTGAGGCGGGTGCGGATCTCGTCGGACTCCGTCTGCCACGCCAATGCGACACGGGCGGCCTCCGTCCGCAGGCCTCCCGCCGCGAACTCTCGGACGGCATGCTGAGCCTCCGGGACCAGCCTTCCACCGAACAGCGCCAGGAAGTCGTGGCTCTGCAGTTCCGCATCAGCCGTCACCGCGTCGACCACGGCGCGCAGCCAAGCTCCGTCCTCCATTCCGCCACCCAGAGCGCCCGCGAGCTTCGCCGGCATCGGCGGCGCGACACCGAGCGCACCGGAGGCGACGCGGTCCAACGCGAAGGCAAAGAACTGACGGTGGAGAAGTTCGGTGGCATTGAGGTAGGCCCCGGGCGGCAACACCTCACCTGCGAGCAGGTGGCTCGGCTGGGAGAAGTAGTAAAGGTCCCTCGGCGAGCTCGGGACCGCCGCGAGGACGAACGCGTTGCCCGTCGAGCGGCCGGCACGACCGATCCGCTGCAGGTAGTTCGCGGTGGATCGCGGCAGCGACGCGAGTGCGACGGTGCTCAGGTCTCCGATGTCGATGCCCAGTTCGAGGGTGGGGGTGCAGGCCAGGATGTTGGGGTCGACGGGCGAGCCGCCGGTCTTGAAGCGTGCCTCCACCTCTTCCCGCTCTTCCCGGTCGAGCAGGCCGGTGTGTTCCTCGCTGACGATCCGACGGATCCGGCCGGACTGGTACATGGTCCGGTAGAAGTTCGTCGACTCCACCTCGACCGTGCTCAGGCTGCCGGGGCACCGCATCCGCATGCATGGCGCACCCTCCCACAGCGAGACGCGCCGTGCGGTGGTCGGCTGCACGTGATGACAGATGGGGCACTGCAGCCGCGCAATGTCGTTCGGGTCCAGGATGATCCGGTCTGCGGTGAGGCCGTAGATCTTGGAACCCTTCTCGCCGCTGCGCCGTTCGAGTGGGCCGTCGTCGCCCGCGAGCACATCCACGATGTCGGCCAGGAGAGCCTTCGCCTCCGGCCCCGTGACGCCCAGGCACCGTTTGGTCCAGTCGGTGAGCCACGACTCGCCCCGCGGATTGACGGACATGAAGTCGGTGTCTCCGGAGGCGCCGGTCGTGATGAATCCGGGTGCGGGACGTCCCCTGGGGAATTTCGGCATCCCCTCGGCGCTGCCGCCCCAGATCGACCAGCGCTTGCCCTCGTCGACGAGGTACCGCGCGAGCCACCGGTGGTGGATGCCGCCACTGACGCGCAGGTGGTCCAGCAGTCCGAGAAGCCAGATGTCGTACCGCGGCCCGTGCTCGGCGCCGAGGCTCAGGGTCAGTTGCGGAAGGTTCTGGTGAATGTCGCGGGCCCGTTCCGAGAACAGGCTCAGGTCGACATCGACGTCGACGGCCATCGCGCTGGTCAGCTCGAGCGTCCGTCCGGTGCGTGCGTTCAGCCCCGCCTCGAGGTGCGCCTGGAATGCAATCCGCACGCCGAGCAACGCCCGCATCCGCCCCTGAGGGTCGTTACGCAGCCACTCCCCCTCGACGCCGGTGCGACGGAGGAAGTCCGGTGGAGTGATCCGATAGAGCTGGTCCATGGGGATGTCAGCGAACAGCCGTTCGGCCGCGGACTGCAGTGAGGTGCGTTCACCGCCGGCAGCAGCGAACAGTGCGGATCGGAAGTTGAACTGGAACGCCCGGCCCTCGATGAACGCGGCACGGTGCGCGGCGTCCTGGACCGAGTCGGTGAACACGAGGGTCTTCTTCTCCGCATCGGCGAGCAGGGTGGATCCGAACTCGCTGGTGAGGCCGACGCTGAGCAGGGTGGCCACGCTCGACCCCATGAACCGAATGGCGTTCTTCGCCCCGCAGGACGGGCAGGCCTGATCGAACGCGGATTCGTCGTCCGGCGTGCAGTGGACGGCGATGCCGTGCCCACCCGGCGCCGATCCGATCTCGAGCGTGTCGGGGTCGAGGTAGTTGACTCCGTGATCGCCCGAGTTGGCGAGAAGCAGTGCTCGAGTCTTGGATCGCGTGGAGAGCCGGGCGCTGTCGCGCCAGATAGCGACGGGTTCGTGACCGAGCGTGTCACCGAGCTCGGTTGTCGTGGTGAGCCACCCGGAGTGACCGCACACCCGGCAGTGCGCCGCAGGCAAAAAGGTGCCGTCGGCGGGTGGTCCGTCGTGCCACCAGTCGAACTCAGGTTCGCGGCTCACGCTCCGCAGCATGCGTGTGAGCTCGCGGACCCACAGCTGCACCTGGACGTTGACCATAGGTCGCAGAACCCCGTGGTCGTCTCGGATGCGGGCGACGGACATGAGGGCGAGGAACTTCAGCAGCGCCTGCTGGACCTCGACCGGCCTCGTCGAATTGTGCACCCCCCATGGCAGGACCCCCGACTGCGCGATCTTGACGACCGCGTCGGCAGGCGTGAGGGGCTCACTGCTCAGCGCGTCGATGACGGCGCGGGTGAGGAAGTGCGTCCGGAGCACCGTCCCGATGGCCACGGGATCGGCGTAGTCGATCTCGGCGGCGTTGGCGCCGGGCTCCGAAGTCGGCTGAAGAACCGCGCGCGCCAACGGCTCCCACGAGCCGTACTTCGAGGCGTCGGGTGTCGGTGCCTCGAGGACGACCTCGACCGCCGGGATGTCCAGGCTGAAGTCCACGTGCGGAACGACGTCCGCCGCGGTCAGAGACGTCTCGACGACTAGCGATTCCGGCGGGAACTCCGTGCCGAAGATGGTTTCGGCGAACTGACGTAGCTCCTCCGAGCGGGTTCCCCCACCCAGGGTCGCCGAAGTTGCGACGGGGGTCACGCGCCCGAGGGGGCGACCCGTCTCGGCCACACCGATACGCGCGCCGAGCCGGCGGATGAGCATGGCGACGTCGGTACCTTGCGCGCCGTCGTAGGTGTGGAACTCGTCGAGTACGAGGTACTGCAGCGTGGACGCCGCGTTGTCCCACAACGGATTGTCGCCCGATCGCAGGAGCAACAGGTCGAGCATCTTGTAGTTGGTGAGCAGGATGTCGGGCGGATTCTTGCGCAGTTCGTCGCGGTTGTCGACGAGCTGGTTCCGCGTCGGTGTGCGGCGCCGGCCCTGGCCACCGATGTAGACGCCGGCGGTGACCTCGCCGAGGTGCGGGTCGTCGTGCAGGTAGTTCGCGAGGCGCCGCGCCTGGTCGGTGACGAGCGCGTTCATCGGGTACAGGATGATCGCCTTGACCCCCGGCTCTCCGCGCGCCGCCGCCCGACGCGCGTGGTCGAGCAGCGGGACGAGGAACGACTCGGTCTTACCCGAGCCTGTTCCCGTCGTCACGATCGTCGGCTCTGCCCCACGGTCTCGAGTCGAGAGACGTTCGAACGCCGATGCCTGATGCTGGAAGGGGCGGAATCCCTTCGGCATCCACTCCAGCGGCGACGTCCATTTGGCCGGCACCTGCTGGTACGGCGTGCGCACCTTGAGATACGGCCCACGGAAGATCCCGGTCTCTGGGTCCCGCAGGAACTCGCTGAGCGCTGATCCTGCGTTCGGGTCGGCCAGCGCGAACGTCGTCGACAGGTACTCGGTGATCGAGTCCTTCGTTTCCTCCGCCAGCAAGGACGGAAAGGTCGGCGCCGCGGTGTCACCCATTCAGACCGAGCCTCCGCTCGAACTCCGCATAGGCGGTGCGCATCTCGGCCTCGCGGTCTGGCTTGTAGAACCACGGCTTGTCGTGGGTCTCGTCGGCCGGGATTGGTGTGTAGCGGTCGAGGATATCTCCGCTGTCTTCGCCTTCGAGATACGCCTGCAGGAGCTTGTAGTCGTCCTTCTCCTGCTTGACGCCTTGAGCATGGTGGTCCTTGGCAATCTTGCGGCCGTTCGCGTCGAAGTACATCTCGTGCTCGTATCTGCGGAGCACCGGGAACTGCGCGCGGAACATCAATGCCAGGTGGTCGGCAGTGAGGCCGAGCATGAGAGCGGCGAGCGCGTCGATCTCCACTAGTGCAGCTCGACGCTCAAATTCGGTCCGCAGCGGAGTGCCCATCGACCAGTTTCGGCCTCCGACACCGAGATCGAAAGAGGCGTCGAACGCTGGCGTCCAGGTGTCATTGGCGAAGGAGTCCTGATACAACCCCTCCCACAGCGGCGCGTAGTCACGAGTGAGGCAGTTCAACCGGAGGGCGCGCAGGAGAAGGTGCGGCCACGCCGAATGGTCGATCGGGGCAGGGAAACGGTCGACCAGCTCAGCGTGCACATGGCTCATTCCGCTGACTTTGACCAGGTAGTCAAAAGGCAGCGACGCCCACAGGCCTGCAATCAGCACCGTGTTCTTCGAGTCCTCGGCTCGAACCGACAGGTTCGGACCGGTATGGACGTGTGCTGCACCAGGCGGAATCAACGCCGCATGCAGCGAGCGCTCCAGTCCAGGCTGGGTCATACTGCGCCACGCGATCCGCCAATAGTCAGTCGCAGGGCGGTCTTCCCACTGCGGGATTGCAGCGTCGTATCCCTCACGCTCACAAGCACGTTGATAGTTTGTGCGCGGAATCACGGATTCCGCGAGCTCAGTTAGGTCCCACGAACTGTAGTCACTGTTGTTACGACATCCGTCATTCGGTTCCTTCGACAACGGCGTTCCACCAGTGAAATGCGGCCCCTGCAGGACCGAATCGCTCCAAGAGCCTGGACGTTCACTACGCCATTCAATGAGTCCTGCCTGCTTGGCACCCTTTTCGTGCCATAGGCTCGACCAACGGTAGCCAAGGTCGCCGAGACGCGAAGTCTGAGACGCAAGAACAGACAGGATTTCGACGTGCTCTCTGGTCAGAGGGCGCAGGAGCCGTGCTTGCTTCGCTGATGTACCAGGCGGGTCGAAAAGCTGGGCCCAGTCGCCGAGTGTCGATTCATCAACTGTGACGTTTCGGGACGCGTGGGGACGCAGATCCCAGCCTCCACTCGCGTACTGAATTCCGGGCACCTCTCCGAGACCCTCACCGCTTGTCAATGACGCATCAATAATCGCCGGATCCTGCAGATACGACATTTGCATGAAGGCCACAGCACGCGGAGACCCATAGACACTAACTCCAAAGACGGTCTTGTCGTTCACCTCCTCGAACAGGAACAGCCCGTTGAGGAACTGCCAGTGTCTCCTCAGCCTCGCGTACGTAGCCGAACGCAGCACCCCTGCCTTCGGGTCGGTGAAGTGGCTCTCTGGATGCAGGATTGCAGAAACGCCATCCGCGCTAGTGCCACGCCACACCCGCTCGATGAAGTTCATGTACAGATTCGTCTGAACTCCTGCCAGCACCGGGTGCTCGACTGCCGATCCCAGATGCTCCGCGGTTCCCGCCCACGAGTTCAGGTCACCGAGGTACCGATCCCTAGCACGATCAGCTTCGAGCACGGCATTTCGACGATCCTTGAACGCCTTCTCGGGAATCTTCTCCTGCAGGGTGAAGTACGGGTCGTGCTCGGCAAGCGCGATATCGTCCTTCCACACCGGCCGCACCCACGGCGGATTACCGACCTGCAGATCGAATCCGCCGCGCTGGAAGATCTGCGCGAAGTCCAGTTCCCAGTGTAAGAATCCCTGTTCTTCGGCGATGCCGCGCGCCGTACCCATCCACTGATGCTTCGACACCAGCTTCCACACTGGCCGCATGCCGTAGAAGTCGCGTTCCAGGTCGTCCATCTTCGAGAGTTGATCGAAGCTGTCGACGGTCTCGTGGAACATGGCCTGGTCGTCATCGCCCTTGCGCACGCCGTCGAAGCCGAGCAGCCCTTCGAGGGTCGTGATCCATTCGTCGAGACTCGGAGGGCCGGGGTGATTGTCATCACTATCGTCCGAGTCCTCGACGGACACGGTCAGCGGCCAAAACCACATCGCACACCAGGTGTCCATGGCGAACCGCAGACGCATGTACGGGCCCTCGGGGTCCAGAAGCTCCGACTCCACCTGCTCGCGCGGAACGGCTGTCTCGACGGCAGGGAGGCCCGCTCCCCACACGTCGACCTGCCGCGAGACCTCGCGTTCACTGATCGCCAGACGACGCAGCGTCAGATCCCACAGGCGCTCGACGCGCCGCGACAGGGCCCGCAATCGGTCGAGCTGCTTCTTATCCGGCTTCTTCGTTACCTCCTTGCGCCACAACCGCAGCGCGGCAGCCTCGTCCGGCATCAGTTCCTTTGCCTGCTTGGCATCCGCAACGGCGGCCCAGCCGTCGGCAGGCAGCAGGAAGTGGTGGATCTCGCCGTCACCAATCGGCCCTTCGGACAGCGGTCGGTCGGTAGGCGGGGTCTTGAGCCAACTCTTCTTCGCCTTGCCGAGCGAGGTGAAGTCGTAGGTGGCACGGCGGGCGCCGATCAACGAGTTGCCGCGACGCAGGTGGAGGCCGAACCACGGGGCCTGCAGTCCGCTGTGCATCACGTTCAGCCACAGCGATACCTCAGCCAACTCCACAGCGGTCGCGTTGAGATCCACGCCGTAGGCACGGTGCAAGGCCAGATAGGCCTTCACCTTCTGGAGTTCGGTGGCGTAGTCCTCCGGCTTGATGGGTTCGACCGTGTTCCCTAGTTCCTTCTGGCGACGCGTCAGGTATTCGGTGGCCAGCTGGTTGATCGCCTCGTTGAGGAAGGCACCGCTGCCGAGCGCCGGCTCGCAGATACGATACTCGAGAATCTGCTTGGCGGTCGTCTCGTCGGTGATCAGCTCGGCGAGCGCATGTTTGACGACGGTCTTGGTGAGCACCTCGGGGGTGTAATAGGAGGCGCTCCGCTGCCGATCGCGTCCGGAAAGGCGGAACACGAAGCTGCCCTTGCCGTGTCGGACGATGTCCTTGCGTCCCGTCAGCCGGTCCTCACGCCACACGATGTCCTCGGCAGCGTAGTCCCCGGACCTGGCGGACGGCACCAACCACGAGCCCTTGTCTGCGTTACCTTCCTTCGCGACCTCGACCATGTCGTCGTCCGCGATCAGGCCGGAGTACGACATCAATCCCTCGTATACAGCGCCGAGCTGGTTGATACCGAGCTGCGCGTAGGAGATATACCCGCGCTGCTTGTTCTTGTTCTTCGACGGCTTCGACAGCAGAAGAAGCGTAAGCACCTCCTGCAGCACCCGGTTGCTGATCCGTGCCTCGTCGATCAGCGGGGTGCGGGCGGGATCGAAGAGGTCCGAGCGCATCGCTTCGAACACGAGCCCGTCGCCGTCCTCGTCGCCAGCGTGGTGCCCGTTGTTGACGAGCCGGAAGAGCAGATCCAGCGACTCGTGCAGGTGGTGGCCGTCGGCCGATCGTCCGGTGAGTGGCACCTGGGTGATCTCGCGCAGCCGGTCCAGGCCGTAGCCGGATCCGTATTCGGGGACGCCGATGGGCAGAATTCCGAGCTCGGGGCGTGCTTCGGCGAAGAGCAGGAACAGGATTCGGTACAGGAACCTCAGCGACTGGATCGTCAGGTCCCGCGGCAGCTCCGGGATGCCCTCGACGGGTAGCCCCACTGCCCGCCGCTGGTCGAGCACCTCGTTGGCGATCCTTTCGATCGAAATGCGCAGGCCCTCGCGGAGGTCCTCGCTCACGCCGACGGCGTGCTTCTCGGAGTCCTCGGAGAAGGCATCCAGGGTGGTCGTGCCGTCGTCGTTGGGGAGCAGCACGTCCGCCGACCACAGGCCCGCGTGGTGGGCGAGCTCGCCAGCGGCCTTCTCGTCGCGCCGGTCCAGCGCCGTCGCTACGTCGAACGCGAGGTAGCGGCCCTCGGACCACCGGGCCGCATCGGTGAGGAGGACGACGCTGCCGGCGACCACGAGCAGGTACCGGGGGGCGTGGTCGCTGATGAACAGCTGTGTGACCGCCTTCGAGACCGATCCGAGCGATTCTGTCTTCTCGCTGGTGACCGCCAGCAGGAGTGGCTGCAGGAGTTCCGCGTCGTCCGCGAACAGGGAGTCGGCGTCGGCCGCGGGCACGGCCTGCAGGATGTGCAGGGCGTCGGTCGACGTGGTGCCGGCGTACCGGCCCAGCAGCGGCACCTCGATCGGCGTCTCGCCCTGGAACGTTTCGAGGACCGTCTCGACTGTGTCGAAACCGGCTGCTTTCAACAGTGTTCGGTGGGTCTCGGTGACCACGTCGATGTAGTCGGCATGGGTCGGTTCAGGAAGCTCACCGAGTGCGGTCAGGTAGGCGCCGCTGACCGACGAGAGTCCCTTCGTCGGGGTGTCCTTGCCCTGGGCGGCACGTTCCTTCCACTCCTTGGCGAGATCCTTCAGCTTGTTCGGGAAGACCTCGGCGAGCCAGTGCTCGGACAGGTAGTCGTTGACGTTGGAGATGGAGTCGAACATCGGTTACAGACCTGCTTTCGGCACGATCACGGCCACGACGCGTACAAAGGGGTCACCGCTGGCGGCGAGTGAATCGATGAGCTCGGATGACTGGTCGACGGTCTCCGAGATCTCCAACCTCGATCCGGTACGGCGGCCGCTGTCGGTCACGATGCCGAGCACCGTCTGTTCCCAGCCCTTCAGATTCTTGCGGTACTCGTCGATGCGCCGGAGGAGGTCGGCTTCGATGTCGTCACGGCGATCGCGGAGGTGTTCGGTCGCGGCGTCCACCGCGGCCGCGACCCGGTACTGCAACGCGTCGAGGTCCACGTCGGCGAAGCCGGCGTTGGCGGCACCCTCCCGGATTCCGGCCTGGTCGAGCGCCTCGTCGAAGTCGCCGACCTCGGCGTCGTCCGGCAGTCCGCGCACCGCGCCCCAGTGGGCGATGGCCGGCTGTCCCAGGGCGTTCGACCACACCGCCTGTGTGAGGAACACCGGCTCGCTGACGGTCCCGGAGAGGACTGGGATCTCGTTGCGGCCCAGGCGCGAGACCGACCTGTCCGCCGCCCAGTCGAGCACCGGGTGGATGGGGGCGAGGAAATGCACGTCCGGCCACGCGCTGTCGGTCGACTTGCGGGCCTTGTCGAGCCGCCCCTCACAGAACTCGACACTTCCGGAAACCCGGAGGCGATCGACGATCTTCTGCTCGTCGAGGTATTCGGGCGGCAGGTCCCGGAACCGCGGTACCAGGTCGGCGGGCGGTTTGAACGCGATCAGGTCCTTGTCGTCCTCCCGGGCGATGTCCAACGAGTGCCCGCCCGGTTCGGCGGCCACGTCAGCGAGTGCATCGGCGAGGAAGTTGTCGTCGTCCTTGAAGAGCGAGCGCTGGGGCGCCTCCTCCGGCGCCGGGTCGTCGACGTGGCTGCCGGCGGTGACCTGAAGGTTGGCAAACGGATTCAGCGCGGCGGGTGTAGGTTCCGGGACGATCGCGTCGAGGTCCTGGCCGTCGCGGATCGCCTGGATGACGGTCTTCTCCTCGATGTCCGCGTCGTGGACGTCGAGGAGAACGCCTGCGTCGCCGAGGGCGAGGTTCGCCTCGTGTTCCTTCTGGAGCAGCTTGGTCACCACGCGCAGGTCGCTCGGGACGTCGTCAGCGTCGCTGGTGAGCGCGAGCGCCGCGATCTGCGGTTCGTGCATCTGCCCGTAGCGGTCGATGCGGCCGTTGCGCTGCTGGATGCGAATGAACGACCAGGGCAGGTCGTAGTGCACCAGCTGGTGGCATTCCTTGTGCAGGTTCAGACCCTCGGAGGCCATGTCCGACGCGAGGAGGACACGGATCTCGGAGTTCGCCTGCCCGAAGCCCTCGACCACCGACTGCACCTTCTCGTCGGGCAGACCTGCGTGCAGCACCTGGACCGCCTTCGCCGACAGCTTGAGGCGCTTGGCGACCTCCTGCTGCAGCCAGGTGAGGGTGTCGATGCGTTCGGAGAAGACGACCACACGGGTCGCCGATCCCTTTCCGACGCCCACCTCCTGGAGGTGCGCGATCAGCGAAAGGAGTTTCGAGGGTGCCGACTGGTCGGCCGCCTCGGCCAGTTCGTCGAGCCGCGCCAGCGCCTTCGCCTCGGCCGAGGTGGTGCTGTCCAGCGACTTGAGCCTGCGCCCGACGCTCGCGCGAAGCGCCTTCGGTGACGACAGGAACGCCTTGAACAGCGTCCACGGGAACAGCTGGCTGCCCTGGCCGGTGGCCACGGAACCGCCCTTGGGATGGAGCCAGGTGTCCTCGAGTTCGCGGAGGACCGCGACCTCGGCGGGATTGGGCACGACCTCGAGCACGCGCGGGGTGCGCCGCTGCTTCCACTTATGTGCGACATCGAGCTTGACGTCGGGAGAGTTCCGGTGCCGGCGAACGTAGAGGTGCTCGATGTCCTTGGCGGTGTACTCGCTACGATCCGCGATGGCCGTCGGGTCCAGGAGGTTGACAAGCTCGGCGAACGACTCCGGCTTGCCGTTGTGCGGAGTGGCACTGGCGAGGATCAGCGCATCGGTCTGCGCCGCAAGGAGCTGGGCGAGCTCGTTGTTCTGCGTGCCGCGGTTGATCAGGTTGTGGCACTCGTCGATCACCACCGCGTCCCAGTTCTGGTTCTTGAGGTGATGCTTGTACTTGGCCGGGTTCTTGAGCGTGTCGATCGAGACGATGACCCGCTTGTAGTAGCTGAACGGGTTCCGCGAGCTCGGCAGGGTCTGCTTCACCTTCTGGATACCGTTCGAGTCGAGCCGCACCAGCGGGATGGCGAACCGCGTCCACAGTTCGTGTTGGAACTGTTCGAGGACCGCCCGCGGAGTCACCACCAAGATGCGCTCACCCCGGCCGCGGCGGATGAGCTCGGACAGCAGGATGCCGATCTCGAGGGTCTTGCCGAGGCCGACGGCGTCACCGATGAGGATGCGCGGTCGGAGGTTCTGCAGCGCCTGCGCGGCCGGGCGCAGCTGGTAGTCCATGCGGTCGAGCATCGCCCGCTGTCCCACGGCGATGCGGGTGTCGCTCGCGGGGACCGGGCTGCCCCGCCGGACTGATTCGAGCCACAACCGTGATCGCCGGAAACCGGCGGACTCGTCGAGGACGAGCTTGCCGTTCCGCGGGTCGAGGCGGTCGATGGTGTCGAGCGAATCGAAAAACACCGCGGCCTGGTCGCGGACCAGTTCGCTCACCCCGGTGACCTCGACGCGCGTGCCGTCGTTCTCGGTGTTGCGCGCCGCTCGGACGAGCCACTCCTCGTCGCGCACTACTACGCGTTCACCTGCGGCGATGTCGGCCACTCACGACTCCTTCAGAATTTGACGATTGGGGTCAGATTAGCCCCTGACCGGGCACGTGCGCGGGACGCCTGGCGTCTGCCGCAGACGATCGGTGGGGCAGGCATCACTACCTCCCCCACCGATCGGCGATCAGGTCAACCCGCGGCGACGACGGCGCTGAAGAGCCCCGCGGCTTCCTGGCCCTTCTCGGGGGTGCCGAACAGCAGCGCCCGGTCGAGGAAGGTGTTGTTCAGCTCACACGATGTCTCCGGGACCAGCACACACGCGTGACAGGCCGCCAGGTTGAGCGCATCGGTCCCGGACGCCGTCGACTCGACGCAGACCGGGTCCGATGAACACCACGAGAGCCGAGTCAGACCCTCGTGCAGCATGGTCGCGAAGCTCTCCGCAGCGGCCTGGGACGCCACTCCCCCGAGGCTTCCTGCAGAATCCGAGCTCGCCGTGTACACGAGGATGCCTGCCATGTCGGCGTCGACGTAGAGGCGCTCCCGCAGCGATGCGGCCGGGTAGCCCGCGTCCAGCGACAGCTGGTCGATGAGCACGTGGGCGAGGGTGTGCACCGCCACCTGTGCGATGTCGACATTCGGCGCCTCGACTCGGCCGAACTCGGCCGCACGCCGATCGGCCGCCGCTTGCAGGAACTTCCGTCGCCCCTGGGCGAAGGGACCCTCGACCCACGCGGTGAGCTTCGCGCGGTCGAGTCCAACGAAGACTCCCTCACCGATGACCTCGATCGCGGGCAGCCAGTGCCTGCGATTGCGGGAGAGGTCGCACAGGCCTTCCGCGCCGAGCTCGGTCACCCCGTCGAGCCGGGAGAACCCGTACAGCGCCCGCACCTCACGCAAGCGAGTGACCTTTCGGACTTCCGTCACCAGATCTGGCAGTGACGGGTCCAGCCGCATCGGCAGACACACGAAGTCCGACTCGATTCCGGTCTGCTCCCGACCCGACATCAGCGCGCTGAACTCGTCGCGCCGCAATGCGTCCTCGCTCAGGTCGGAGTCCTCCTCCGCGCCACGCCGGCGTTCCACCTCCGCGGTGATGTCCTCGACCGAGTGCTTACCGTTCGACGACTTCGCGATGTTCTCCATCAGCTTCGGGGTGACAGCCTCGGGATCCTCCAGTGCGGTCCAATGCTTGTCGACAAACTTGGCCAACGCCTCCGAGTACGGCGGAATGGAGATCGCCGACCGCACCGCCGGAAACCACACGTTCGACGCACCACGCTGGAGCACCCGCGGAATCTCGGCACAGTCCTGCCGCGACTCGGCCCCCAGCCACGGCCGTGCCCCGCTGCACGTCCCGAACTCCGCGAGTGCCTTCGGACCAAAGGTCCCGTCCAGCGACTTCGGCTTCACCCCACAGCTGCACTTGAGAACGAGGTCCGCAAGCGAGGACGTCCGCCCGAGGGAAATCATCTGCATCTCGTGCGTCGTGCCCTCCCCCGACACGGTTCCCTTGTGCAACCAACGGAAGTAGGGGAACTCGTCGATGTGCCCCTTCGCGCAGGCCACAATGAGACGGAATGGCGTCAGCAACGCCTTCTCCTTGCACTGCGCACACTTGGCGACATTCCAGTCCTTGGCCAGATCGAACAGCGACCCGATACGGCGGCACTTGCGATTAGGACACACCTGAGTGAGGGGAAACCGGATCACCGGTACGTCGCGGGCCGTGCCCGCCGGCGGCGACTTGAGTTCACCCACTCGCAGTGAGCGCGCGAGCCGCGGCTCGCTGACCGGCCGGGCGCGGTTCTCGTTCCATTCGTCGAGACCCGCGATCATGTAGCTGGTCGTCTCGGACGGAAACAGCCCGCCGATCCCGTAGGTGCTGAGCAGCTGGCTCCTGCGCGCGCTCGCGTCAGATTTCATCATTTCCTCTTCATCGCAATCTGGTAGAGACCGCTTTCGGCATCGACTTCCCGCATGCTGCGCATCGTCGGCCACGGCGCCTCGGCCTGGGAGTATTCGATGGCGTCATTGATCAAGGCGTCGGACGGGTCGACGAGCAGCGCCGCATCGACGTTCCGCACATTCTGGTAACGCATGTTCGGCTTTGCTTCACCCGCCTCCGACCACACATCCAGCAGCTCGTCGATCTGGCGCACAGTGTCGTCGTACTCTCTCTCGCCTTCCTCGTCTGCGAGCTTGGTCGGATCCTTGAGCACCAACTCGGCCCTCCTCGCGACGAGGTCGGCGATCTTCCGCAGGTCGTCCCAGTTGTTGTCAGCGAGGTAGGCGGCTGTGTCGGGTGCGAGATCAGGCACGAGCAGCCTGGCGAGTGATACCAGCACACCGTGCAGGCCACGATCACGAGCTCTCGCCGCGAACGGTGTCGCACTCGTCGCCTCCACCGCTCGATACAGCGCCTGGTGGTACGGGATAAAGCTCTCGTAGTGCGAACGGTCGCGCGAGCGGGCGGCGTTGAAGATGGTGAAGACCAAACCCGGGTACTTGCGACCCACGCGACTGGTCGCCTGGATGTACTCGGAGCTCGACTGCGGCTGACCCATCACGGCCATCAATCCCAGGCGGTCGATGTCGACTCCGACGGAGATCATGTTCGTTGCCAGCACGACATCGTCCGGCTTGCCGTCCGCGAGGGTGGCTTCGATCCGTTTGAGTCGCTCCGGGATCTCGGAGGAGGCCACCCGGCTGGTGAGCTCGTTTGCGGGCTTGAGTTCCCGCGCCGTCGCGCCCTTCCGGTTCGCGACCACCGTCAGTCGCTCACGCACGTCACCTTCCACCTGGAGGTTGGCGCTGCCGAGCACCCTCAGGCTGTTGAAGTAGCCGAGCAACGTCCAGTACGGATCGCGGGTGGCGTCGTCGCCGTCGATGTCGTTGGCCGCCTGCAGCAGCGCCGCGTACACGCGCACCAGAAGGGTCGCGTGACTCGTGGCCGGCGACATGATCCCGACGTACTGCCGGGTGCCATGGGTGTCCCGCGGCGCGGGCTCGGCGAAGAACGACTCGTCGGGGTTGATGCCCGGCGGCGGGAACTGCGCGGCCGTCCGGGCGAACACGGCCCGGATCTGCTTCTCGGCCCGGCGAATCGTCGCGGTCGAGGCGATCACCTTGGGCCGGCCCCGATCCGCGGACTCGGACAGCGGGTCCACCGAACAGGCCGCGTCCACCGCGGTCTCATACAGCCCCACCATCGAGCCCAACGGACCCGAGATCAGGTGCAGCTCGTCCTGGATGATCAGGTTCGGTGGGTAGCCGACCCCATCCCGAGCGAAAAGCTTGCCGACATCCGCCTTCCACGCCATCGCCGCAAACTTGTCCACCGTGCCCAGGATCAGCTCAGGACGTTCCCGGTAAATGTCCTCGTCGACCACATGCACCGGGAGCCCGTCAGCGAAATCGCAGCCAGAAGCACCACACCCGATGTGAAGGTGCCGATCCGGGAACTTCAGGACCGAATAGTTCTTGTGGTCCAGCAGGGTTCCGCACCATGGGCATTGCGTGAGCTGAACAGGGTTCTTCTCCTGCAGCTCACGCCCCGATGCGAGATCCCGAAGGGACCTTCGAGCCTCGTCGAGCGAGTTCGGAGTGCCGCCCGATCCAACCCACAGCCCGATCGAGAAGGGGCGGTCACCGATGTCGGAGTTGGTCTTTCGTACCGTCTCGAGGGAACACATCAGCATCGTTGCCCGCTCGAACTGCTGAATGGTAAGGAGCCGCAACGTATACCGCATGATCACGGCCACACCCTGTGCGTCGCGATCATTGAGTCTGCGGTGCAGGATCGAGAACGCCACCAGCCCCAGGTACGCCTCCGTCTTTCCACCACCGGTGGGGAACCACAGGAGATCAGCGATGTCACGGTCCGGGTGATGCCGATCGGCCAGGCCCGGCAGGTTCAGCAGGATGTAGGCGAGCTGGAACGGGTACCACCTGTCCTCGGCGCCGTCCCCCACCGTGCCTTTGGCACCCTTGCGCACCCAGTCCTGGCGGGCCCGCTGCAACTGCATGGCCTGGTTCGACAGGCGAAACGCACGCATGCTGACCGGGTCATCGCGGAGCAGGTCGATGCCCGCCTCGATCCGGTCTGCTGCCGTCCGCGCGGCGCCGACGTGACCGAAGGCGGTGTCGAGCAACTCGTCGCGGACGTCCGCATCACCGGAGGTCAAGTCGCCCTCGAGCCGCTTGATCCACTCACGGTAGCGCGTCGCCAAGGCCCACAAGCTGGCGATGATCTCGTCGTCTGACCCGGCCGCCAGGAACGACATTCTCAGGTTCACGGACTCGTCGAGGAGCCCGGGACGAGCCCGGGACACCTCATACGACGGGAGGAAGGTCGTCGCGACGGTGGCTACCGCCCCTGCGACAACGGCGGCCGTGTCCCATTCCACCGCGCAGCCGTGACCGATGGCGAACGTACGCATGTTGCGGTACAACAGCGCCGAGGTGTCGAGGTCGGGGTCGTTCCCGACATTGACGTGGTTGGTCCGGTCCACGATCGCGGGTACCGAAGTGGAAACGCTGAGACCAATCTGGAACCACGCCTTGTCGTCCCGAAGCTCACCCTTGACCGCGCGATTCCTGTTGCGGAGCGCGACGGATACCGTCGAGATGCCGTCCCGCGGGGGGCGTACGTACACGTACAGTTCCAGCCCGTCGACCACGGCCTCCTTCGGCCCGCACAGCCCGGGCTCCGCGATCGACACCGTGACCGGCTCGAGCTCGAGCGGGTACCGCTGCCAGTCGTTGGAGCGCTTCTTCTTGGTCTCCGTGTCCTCGCCGTCAACGGCCACAACAGCATATCGGGCACCCTCGATGCCGATCACAATGTCAGTTGCATCCGCGAGGCGAACCGAGAACGTCAGGCCCACTGACGAGGGATACCGCATCAGCGCCTGCGCAACCGGACTGTCCTCGGTGGGCTCCTTGTCGCCCGCCTCGACACCGTCCGGCTCAGGCGTCTCCTGCCGCAGATCATCGGCGGGCCACAGCGCACCGATGATGTAGCGGTCGAGCGGCGCCTCGGAGATGACCTCGTTCTCGCCTCCGCCCGGCCCGATCACGTCGAGGGCCAGCTCGTCCACCATCTCCGAGCGAAACCGGTACTTCTCGTCCAGGGACGTGTCCCGAGATGAACTCACGAAATCTCCTCCATGTTTGACCAATCCGGTTGTGCTAGACCGATGACTCTCGGAGCGAGCCACAATCCAGAAAAGCTGACGTCCAATTCCTGGGACCGCCGCGGATCTCCTGCGACGGTTTCGACCGACACCAGCGACAGCCCGTGCAGCGTTGCCGGGAACTTTCCGCCGCGAAGCCCAAACGCCTTCACAAATGCTTCACTGAAGGCCTCACTCGTCCGTCCGACCGATCTACCGTCCTCCGTGTCGAGTACATAAATGGGTGAATCGACCGATGACTGCCCGACATCGAGGTTTGCCTCAAGCCGCACCCCCACCAAGTCCGACGCGCTGAGGTTCTCTTGAACACTTCGCGCGCTGACACCGTCGAGACCGACGGGAATGTCGGTCTCGACATCGGCGTACTTGAACTCGACGGCTCGCGTCCGCTTGCGTGTCCCCCCACTGTGGACTCGTTCGACGAGACGTCCGGATGCCCGCGCTGCTTCGCCGAACACAGCCCGCGACCGCGGAAGCTCGCAGCTGAAAATCTCGTCACGTGCCCGACTCAATGCCACATACCGCGCTCGGACCGCAGACCAGGGGTCCTCGTCCTCGAGTGTGTAGGGGCGGTCGACGAGGAAGACCCTATCGAACTCCAGGCCCTTCGCCCTGTGCACCGTGGACACGATGACGTTGCTGGCATCAGGCTCGGTCAGTGTGAGAGGGACCGCGCCGGATTTGACCAAGGACCTGATCCGGGCCACGTTGAGGCCGTCGGTCTGCTTCGCGTTTCCTTCCGCGGCCTTCAGGAGGTACCAAGCGTCGTCACCACGCTCCTCGCCGAGGATCCGCTCGAGGGCTTCTTCGACTTCGGACCGTCGAACGACCGTCCCATCCAGCGAGCCCAGAGCCTGGGCTACCCACTTGGCGGCACCGAAGTCCTGCGCCTGACGTCGGACCGCATGACGAATACCGTTCTCGTTGAGGTACTTCGAGACCCGGAGCACCTCGCCGTTCGTTGTGCATAGGACTGCGGTAGTGGCGCCGTCGACCGACAGCATGTCGGCCCATTCCTCGAGCTCCCCCAGTGAGAGCAAACTCGACTCGAACTCGTCCAGTACGTCTTCGGCTTCGCTCGCATCCGACATGCCGCGCAGCTGGTTGCCCAGCTCAACGACCTTCTGGGGATCGGCACCTCGGGCACGGTAGTTCTCTCCGAGCCCGACTGTCGTCGCACCGAACTCCGACCCCAGTGCCTCGAAGACCTGCTGCGACGATGTCTTGCTCTTCGAATCACCGAGCTGGAAGTCGTAGATTCCCTGCAGCGGGTCGCCCAATGCGGTGATCCCGACGTCGGGTTCCAGCTGGCGAAGGAGGGCAAGCACGAAATCGGCGCGGTCGCCGACGAGATCCTGCACCTCATCCATCACGACGTGCCGAAGTGACTCGACTTCGAAAGGCGTCTCATCGGATTCGTTCAGGACCTGGGTGGCCTGCCTGATGCGCGCCTCGAACGAGCCGACCGGCTCGACGTCCGCGTCGAGCAGGATCTGGCCGGCGAACGAGTCGAAGGTCCGCACGTTCGCCGCAGCGACTTCCCGGGTCTCGAGCCTGGTCCGCACCGCGGAGACGGCGGCACGGGAGAAGCTGAGAACGAGGATCTCGGTCGAGGCCGACAGCTGCTCCTCCTCGACGAGGAACCCGATCCGGGCCGCGACCACTTCCGTCTTGCCTTGTCCGGCGCCGGCAATCACCACCAGCCGTTCGTCGATGCCGGCTTCGACGACGGCTCGCTGCTCGTCGTTCAGTTCCAAGTGTTCAGTTTCCACTATCGCCTCCACAACCCGTCGAAATGATGGAACGCCAACTGTGTCCCGAAGGCATCGATGTTGTCGCGCACGTTCACGATGAGCACTTCCTCGGATCCGCCGTTCTCGGGTCCGCGAAGACCTCGACCGATCATCTGTTGGTAGCGGTTGGGGCTGAACGTCGGGCGCGCGACGTACACGGCCCCCACCTTCGGTGCGTCGAATCCCTGGGAAAGGACGTTGTAGTTGGTGAGCACCCGGATCTCGCCGTCCCGGAACTTCTGAATCAACCGTCGGCGTTCCGGCGCGGGGGTGTAGCCGTCGATCGCCGCAGCTGGAATTCCGCCGTTCGCGAGAACGGCAGCAAGCACCTGAGCGTGCTGTACCGAGGCGGCGAACACGAGCGCCGTCATCTCGCTGGGCAGTGCCTCCAACGAGTCGAGAATTCCCTTGTTCCGATCGTGGTCCGCAGCAACCTCGTTGAGGTCGATTCGGTAGTCGTCGAGGTGCATCGCCTCCGAATCGGACGGACGGCGCGACTTTCCCGGAGTCAGGGTCATCCCCTCCAGCTCCTGATGCCGCACCTTCGCGAGGACTCCCATGTCCTGCAAAACCGCGTGCGGGTCGCCCTCGAAGACTCCATCCGTCAACAGATTCGAGTCGTAGCGGTTGATCAGGCCCTTGGTCTGATCCTCGTTCCGGCCACGGTATGGGCTCGCAGACAAGCCGATCAGTGTGCGATCACGTTCCTTGGTTCCGCGCTTCAGCCACTTGAACAACTCGGTGTACGTCTTCGAGACAGACGTGTGAGCCTCGTCGACCAACACGACCTCGGCGTCGGTCAACCATTCGTGCTGGCCCCGTCTGCTGAGTGAGAGCAGCTTCGCATCGGTCGCCACCACGAGATGTGCACCGTCCTCCGCCGGCGCGGCGTCGTTCGCACCCCACAGCCTGCTGATGGTGAGACGCGCACCTGCCGGCGCAACGGCCGACCACGTGTACGACCATGTGTCGACGGCCTGTTCGCAGAGTTCGTCGGACTGCGCGATCCACACGATCAGCGGTTCGGTGTCCGATTCCTTGATGTAGCGAATCAGCGCCTCGACCGCAACGCGTGTCTTTCCGGATCCGGTGGGCAGTGCCACGATTCCGCGGTTCAACCCATCTGGACCGAGGACCTCCATGAGGTTGTCAACCACACGATCCTGGTAGTCGTGCAGCGGCGGCAGCGTGACCGGTCCAATCACCTGGAATCGCGCTGCGGGAGCAGACACTCGCGCGCCGGCGAAGTCAGCGGACAGCCCGAGCTCCTTGACCGCGGCCGATGCCTGCACGCCCCCCGACAGCTTGGGGAGCAGAACCCCGTTCTCTTCGATCGCCGGCGCCAGCCGGCTGAGCAAACTCGCACCCCGCGACGCCCGAGCCATCCCCGCAACCTCGTCGTCCGTCAGTTTCTTGCCCCTGCGACGCTCGGCGAGCGCCTTGGCGCCACGCGGAATTTCGTTCTCGAGGGCATCGACACCGGCCAGCATGACCAGTTTGCGGTTCTCGTCGGTTTCCGCCTTGACCTTCTTCTTCAGCTGACTTGCCTCGCTGCGGGCGCCGATCTGGTGGATCTTTCGCTGGTCGACGTCGGTGATGAGCAGGCGCAGCTCACGGGCTACGCGAGTCAAGAGCTCCTCGTCAGTGAGGTCGTCCCGGAAGTACACCGTGCGATCTCCGTCGCGAAGCATGCTGTGCTCGGTCACATTCGAGCCGGCCATGCCCTCGGCTACCAGCTCGACGGAAATCTCCGAGCAGGGAGTCAAGTCAACCTCGGGTACAGGGCTGAGAAAGGCCCGGATACCGGGGAACTTGTCTCCGAGCAGCACTGCATCGCCCGACACGGCGGTGAGCACCTTCCGACTGATCACGGCCCGGGCATCGACCAGTCCCCAACGCTCGATCAGCGCCGACATCTGTCGTTCGTTCTCCGCGAGCACCGCCGGATACCCACTGTCCGTGAGCGCGTCGTAATCAGCCCGCGTGACGGTCACATATGCCTGCTCCGGTGACACCAATGTCGCCGCCGCGGCATGGGTCACACCGATCTCCTCCGGCACCGGCGCGGCTAGATCCGCGGCGCACGCGTAGAGCCGGTTCAGTCGGTCTTGATCGAGGAAACGCCATGGGCGCAACAAAATTCGCTCCCATTCCTGAGTGCCGAGCTGCTCCCTCAGCCCAAGCACCACAGACTGGTCCGGCGAAACCTTCGCAACTGGCAGCAGCTCGTCGGCTACGCCAGGAATCCTCGCGAACGCGTCCGCGACAGGCCGGAGGCCGAACGCAGTCTCAACGACGCCGTGGCGCTTCATCCACCAGACCGCGGGATTGGCGAACGGCATGGCCGACTGACCGCCATTGCTCGTGGAATCGAGAATCCATGAAGCCGAGGAAACACGTAGGACGTAGAGCGTGAGAGCGAGCCGCCCCTGCTCGCTCAATTCTGCCGCGAGATCGAGACCGCGAGCGGTCACACCGGTAGCAATTCGGACCCTGGCCGCGGTAACCCTGGTTCCCCGGTCAGCAAGCCACTCCACGTACCTGGAGCGGGCCGCAACTTCCCATTCCCCGAACCATGCTTCGTCCTTCTCCGGCCGCTCCAGCGGCGGCTCCGAGACCGCTCCGAGGTGGCGGAGCAACGCAAGATCCCTCGAATGAAAGGCGGTGTCGATGGCAAACGCACCGTCCCGTGTCCCGTCCGCCGGAACGATCAAGCCCGGCAACAGAACACGACCGATCCGCTGTGCCCTTCGGGCCAACGTCCGGACGGGTGTGCCACCGTCACCAAAGCCGATCGCCAGGGCAGTCCCGGCCTCCTGGACCGGCAGACCACGGGTGAGATTCCACAATTCCTCGACCATCGGGCCGGTAACCGTCGCGTCGCGCATGCGCGCCACCTGGGCACGGAGGCGTCCGAGCTGATCGAGCCGCCCGATGCCCAACGTTGCCAACGCCTGAGCGACATCAGGGTTGGCCGCCACATCAGGGTGGACGTAGGCAGCGCCCTGCTCGTCCCCAGACTCGGGGAGGAAGATCGTGCCGGCGCTGGGGGTCCGCAGAGACCCGTCAGCCGCCAGAATGAACGACGACCTTCGCATCTCGACCATGTGGTCGGCGGCCTCACGATCGACCAACACCGCTAGCTTGACAGCTTCCTGCGACCCCACGACCCCTGCGCTCGCCGCCAAATCGTGGAGCCACTCCCCCACACCCCGCGCCTTCGAACCAGCCGACGTGAGCAGGCGTTCCGCCTTAGCCCGACGTTCGGTCGTGCGATCGACGGATCCGTGCACCCAGTCAGACGGACGCCCGTCCACTGCCTCCCAGCGAGGCTTCCAGGAGGCGAATTCAGACAAGAATGCAGGCTGAAGCTTGACCTTTCCCGGTCGAACCAGGTGCCCGTCCATGTCGGGCAAACACGGCACAAGTGCAACAGCCTTCATGATCGGCTCGTTGATCGCGTCCTCTGCCCAGGAGCGGCGCTCACGCCCACGGCTCGGAAGGAGATCGAGGACCGATCCCGGATCCTGGTAGTCGACGAGTTCACCCAAGTTTGCGCTGACTAAGTCAGGCAACAGGGCGAGAATCTCGAGGTTGTACAGCCCATCGAGGATGTCGTGACGGTCCTCGTTGGTCTTGAACGGCGCATTCACGATCCCCGCAAGTGTGGTCTGCGAGTTCGTCGGGAAGTATGACCAGAAGGAACCGACCCGCGTGCGACGCTTCTGCGGCACTGCCCACACCAAATCGACTTGACCACGCCCCGAAATCTCACCAGCATCCTTGCGGGCCAGCTCGCTCGGCTGATGCCGGGCGCGGAAGACATCCCAGTCGTCTCGTTCCTCACCGGCGACAAGCGAGATACGGCTTCCACTGCGCTCCGCATTCCACACCCGCCGGACCCCGGAATCCTCGTTTCGAAGATCAATCCGATCCACATGCTCGGCAAACAGCAGAAACTCAGCCGGGAACTCCAGCAACTTCTCTCCGAGCCAGTCCATGTCGTCCTTGAGCGGGAGCCGCACGACAGTGGATGCCCACTCCATCAATTCCGCGAGGAGCGAGTCCGACCCGGCTGCCTCAATGGGATCGAAAGGGAAGCCGATCCTCAGAACCGGAGTACGCGGCACCCCTGGATTGATGTTGCGGACCATCTCTTCGCTCGCTGCGCGGTCGAACCGGACGGAGACGTCCCGGCTGATGATCTCCGGCGCGTCGGAGATCCCGAGAACAGACTTGAACCCCAGGCCGAACCTTCCGATCTCCTCGTCACGCTTTCTGGAGATGTGTGAAGCCATCAGAGTCTCAACTCCGATGCGAGTCAGCGGCATACCCTCGTTCGCGCAGTAGAGAACTCCCTTCGACAGGACCAGTGCGATCCGGCCGTGGCCTTGGACCATCGCATCCGCGGCGTTCTGCACCAGCTCGTGAAGCTGTTTGCGCCCGTAGCCACCCTCGACGTTGGAAAGCTCGATCCCAGCGTCCTGCTCGATCAAGTTGGGCTTTGCCCGATAAGCAGCGAGGCACTGCTCGGTCTGCTCACGCACATGGTCGGCCAGCGGCCCGCTCGGCCCCGCCCAATTTTCTGCCAATTGTCTACCCCTATATCACGGTCTTCAACGAACCGCCCCCGACCGTGTGCCGCCTGCGGAATGTCACGCATCGAGCGCCCGCTGTCACAGACATTTCGGGCGCCCGGTGCCGAGCCCACGAACATTGCCACATGCCACCGACAAGTGGCAGTCATTCATTCGACTGACTCGAAATGCACAGTATGCGGAGCATTTTGGCCCCTAGGACCGACGCCTTGAGGTGGAACCCATCCGTCACGCGAAGATGTGCACCGGGGTACTATCACCGACGCCCTCAGCAACTCTGAGTTTCGCGCCTCAGGTTCAGCAAGACCCACCGGCGGGCGCTCAAGTACGGCAGCCCGCGGGCCTGTTCGAAGACCGCCGTCCCGCCTTGCTCACGTTTCGATTCACGTGTTCAGAAAGTTGTGGGCCACGGCGGCGACTATCCGACGGAAACGACCTGTTCCGAGAACGAACGTCGCTGCGTCCACCAGCTTCCCTTGACCGCTTCTTCCAAGAAGTTCGCGCTCAACGGCTCAGCCGCACCGAGTGCAGCAGCGAGGACGTGCGCGGCAAGCCGAGGCGGTATTGCATTGCCAATCTGCTGGGCGGTGTCGGTGTCAGACCAGGGATAGTCAGCGGGGAAGGTCTGCAGCTGGCCGGCCTCACTCGATGAAAACCTGCCGATGCTGCCATCACCCTTGTTCACGACCTTGTTTCGCGAGATCTTGCCGGTGACCGTGAAGGCCGGCTGGTCAGATTCCCTACGGCCGCGAGCGGTGGGGATGCCCCCCGAACCGTAGTTTGATATCACTTCGAATCGGCCGCGGTGATCGAGAGCATCCGCCATCGTCACCCATGGCTTGAGAAACTCGTGCCCTGAGTCACGAGCTACGCCTTTTCGGTACTCACGATGCGTTTGCGGCGGAAGTGCCACCCGCTCCCCGAGCCGAGCAACGAGAAGAGCCCGACGACGGGTCTGCGGCACACCAAACTCCTCTGTGCGGAGGACGTCCACATCAACGTTGTAGCCATGCCGTCCCAACACGTCCGCCATCGCGTCCCAGACCGGTCGCACCGCCGGGACCTGTTCGAGAACAATCGCCTCGTACGGCTGGCCGTTGTCGAGTGCCGTTAGCGCCCACCGCAGTGGTTCGAGGACCAGGCCGGTGCGTTCGTCCTCGAGACCTTCAAGTACGGCCTTGACCTCGTCTCCCTTGCCCGCCCCCAACATCTCGACGAGCGCGAGAACCACATCGAGCGCCCCACGCCCCGTCCCCGAGCCAGCCACCGTGAAAGTCTGGCAAGGCGGGCCGCCGGCCAGCACATTCGCCTCTGGAAAGTCTTCCGGTCCGTAGTCACGGACATCGCCCTCGGTCGTGAGAAGTCCGGCCAACTTTCGAGTCTCACACGCGTTCACGTCCCACTCGACGCCCTCGACGGGAACGCCAAGCCAGTGCGAGGCCACATCCAGCCCACCCGGCCCGGCGAACAGATCCACGATACGGGGGTTCGCAACGTCGAAGGACGGGTACTGCAGAGCACTCATGGTGCCGGATTCTATAGCGCACCGCCGACAGCTCCGCACGCCGGCGGGGACGGTCGACCCCACCGCTGCAGGCGATGTGACCTGCTGATTTCCCAGGAACCAACGGGGACTACATGTTGTGGTCCATGAGGTTGGTGAATCGGCAACTGCGCGTCGGTAACTCATCGCGCAGTCCTCCGTCGGCAAATGGGAACTGCGACAACTCGCCAAGAACTCTGGGGAAACCCGCGTGTCTCACGCGTAATCCCCACTGACACCCACTCAAAGCCTTCGACTCCGCAGCGAGACGCGGACCGTCCGTTTGCCCACACCACCGCCGCGGCCGCGATCTCCAGCCAATGCCCTCCACATGGTGAATATCCACCGCGCCAGCAGCGAGTACAGCCTCCGCGACCGGGTCAGTTGCCAGGGCCGAATACGTCTACCTCCACTCGATCGTCGACGGCTTCTCCATCTCGGCACAGAGTTCGTTTACCCGCGCGAATGGACGCTAGAAGCCAACCAGCCACCGCCCTCAAGATCCAGAACATCCCCTGCAACTACCATCGCCCCGCGCTGCGACAGAAGTCGGCTACCAGCGCCTCGACTCCACGCAGGCGACACAAACGTCATGAGCTCAAACCCCTATCCCCCGACCTCTCGCCGCCGTTCACCCTCAAGTTCCGGTAGCAGGCCTGGATTCACCAAACCGCCTTCGATCCCCGAAAGGGAACAAATGCCGCTCGTCCTCGCACAGAATGAAGTGAATCTCTCCGGACACGACTACGCCGATGTTGCGGGCGAAGTCTACGAGTACCCAGCGCGGTACCAAAACCTGATCAAGCCCGGTGAACAGTTCGTCTACTACCGGGGAAAGCGCCGTTCCGGTGGTGCGATCGAGACCCCGGAGTACTTCGGAACCGGGATCGTCGGCGCGGTCTCGAAGATCGGCGACCGCTACTCCTGCACGATCACCAATTTTTCTCCGTTCGAAGTTCCCGTCGCCTTCAAGAATGGGAGCCGCTACCTCGAACCCGGCGCGAATCAGCGCGTGCCCGGTTCCTATTTTCGGTCAGGCGTACGCAGGTTGGCTCAAGAGCAATACGGTGAGATCTGCCGAGCTGGCCGCCCGCCGGCCGCCAACGACCACCTGTATGCCGAGCCAACAACTGCGCTTGAGGTCGACGAGCTGCCAGCGGTGCAGGCACCCTTCGGAGATTCCGAAGTCCTTGGCGATCTGACGCAGCGGGGCCTCACCCTTCCGGGCGACGGCGATGACGTCGCGGCGGAACTCCTCGGGGAACGGTTTCGGCATGGGGAGCATCCTTCCATCGTGAGGAGTGATCCTCACAGATCAGATGTCAACCAAACCGGGGGCAGTCCCGAACCGCAACCTTGCGGCCTGGGCAACAATCCAACCTTCCGTCACGGTGCCTGCAGCCGTGACGGAAGGCCGGTTGCGGCAACCCGGAAGTCGGGAGTGCACTGATTTGTCAGTGCCCCGCGATATCGTGATTGCGCACCACGTCGGGGGACGGATTCGGTGACGATGGCGACCGCGGTCCGACCGCGAGAGGGTGGCTCATGTCCGACTTCGACAGTTTCGACGACTCCGTCGATCACGCCTGGCAGCACTTCCAGTCCGGCCTCGCCGACCACCTCGGCGCAATGGACACCACTGCCTCCCTCGTCCTGCAGTCGCTCGGACCCGGCACCGGCGACGGCCACGCCGCACTTGTTCGCTTCCTCGTCAACGACGACCGAGTGTCGTGTTGGGTGCCCGCGAATGGCGTCTCCGAGACTCGGCACGCACCGACCGCCGCTGCCGAGACTCGACTCGTCGACCTAGGCTGGGCGCTTTCCGATCGGTCGAGCGACGGCGAGGGACTCCGCTTCTACTGGGTCGCCCAGCCGCGACGACGGGCGGACCAGTTGGCTGCGATGTCCGTGACGGCGCTGCGTGAGGTGTGGAACGTGCCGCATCCGAGTTTCCTTCGGGCCGGCAGTGCGGGCCGACCGGCCGAACTTCCGTTCACTGCCAACTACTCCCGGGACGACCTCCCTGCTGCACCGGACCCGCAACCCAATACCGAAGCGGCCCAAGGAATCGTCTTCCCGCGCGATCGCGACCACCTCCGCGAACTCGTCGGCGAGTTCCTCGCCCGGTATTCCGAGGATCCTCCGTTCGTCGATGCCTACGGGGACTTCGAGCTGAGGTTCGAGAAGATGGCCGTGTTCGTGAAGGCACACCCGGCCGAGCCCTACGTGCAGATCTGGGTTCCCCTGTTGCACTGGATCAGCAACCGAACCCGCGCCGCGGAGATCGTCGCCGAGCTCAACGCCGAGTGGCCGCTGATCAAGTTCGTCCTCGTCGAGGACCGACTGTGCGCGTCGATCAACGTCATGGCGCAGCCGTTCGTCCCACGGCACCTGGAAGACATGCTCGGACGCATGCCTGCGTTCCTCGCCACATTCGACGAGAAGTTCGCGGCCCGGTTCGGCACTGTCACCTTCCGGCACCCACAGGAGATGGTCGAGCATGAGTGTGAACCGGAATTCCCTCCCGGCCTGATGGCGGTGATCGACCTCGGGCCGGACGCCGCCGGAGCCCTGGGCGCACGGCGGGTCGCCGAGGCCTGCGGCTACGACCGCGACACTCTCCTCGAGTACATCCACATCAGCTCCGAGCAGGAGGCCGAGTGGCTCGGCCACGCGGAGGCGGCGCGCCGGTCCCCCAACCAGGACGACCTCGAACTCTGCGAGAGCGAGGCCAAAGGCTGGTCCTTGACCACCGAGTGCCTGCGGGCGGCTCTGCGACTGGTCGACTCGCCTGGCCGACACCGCGCACCCGATCCGACGCCGGAGCCCCACCGGCCGGACATGTTCGGCAACCCGACCGAGCCGACGCTATTCGACGATCCGACCTGACCTACCCGACGAGTGACAAGCAAGGACCTGTATGACGGCATCCCCACGACAGCTGACCACCACCGCGGCGCTCCGCGAACTCGACCTCTCCGACATGGATGCGGCGTTGCTCGCCCTCGCGATACTCAAGGAAGCTGCCGCACAGCAGATCCCGACGGACCTGCTGTGCCAGGCGATGGACGTGGCCGAGGTCGTGCATCTCGACGACACCCGACCGGGCAACGCCACGCGGCCGATCGAGCCATATATCGCGCATCCGCTGCGGAACACCCTGCGACTGATCCGCTACGGCTGCACCGACCCCGCGACCCTCGCCGCGGCGGCCCTGCACGACACCGTCGAGGACCACCCCGCGGACCTCATCCACATCTTGGGAGGTTCTCCAGACGAGGACCTCGACGCCGTCGGGCTGCAAAACGCCGCGCTCGAGCTGCTCGGCGAGCGATTCGGCGCGGAAGTCGCGGAGATCGTCAAGGCCGTGACGAATTCCCCGAAGCCGGCCGGCCTGTCCGGCGCCGAGAAGAACCGCCTCTACGCCGACCACGTCGAGGGCGTCCTCGGCAAGCCGCAGGTGTTCCTGGTCAAGTTCTCCGACTACGTCGACAACGCGGGCAGCGTCCACCACATTGCGGACGAGGGTAAGCGGGAGCGGCTGTCGCAGAAGTACCTGCCACTGGTCGACATCTTCCGGCGCAGCCTCGACGGCGCGGAGACACCGATCCCCGTCAGCGAGGACGGCCACCGCCGCATCCGCGAGCACCTCGACCGGATCCGGCTGCGCCTGTCCTGAGCGTGCGGACCGCACCGGGCCCACCTCCCCTTTCGTTCACCAGCCCGTCACCTCGCCCGACCCCCGCCTCGACCGGCCCCCGCGATACCGTGGACCCACACACGCCCACCACCGACATCGACGACTGGCCCGTATCCCGGACCGGCGCCGGACAGGGGAACCATGACCGAGCTCGACTCCCAGGACCAGCTGCTGCGCATCGACGGCGAGCTCGCGGTGGCCACCGACGGACACGACCAGCTGCACGCGCTGTGCCTGCGGACCCTGGCCGAGCTGCTGGGCAGCGAGCCGGACGTCGACGAGGACGGCGACATCGCGATCCCGGTCCACGGCTTCGTGGTGTACGTGACGGTCGCGGACGACGGCCCGCAGCTGCACGTGTGGTCCTCGATCCTCACCGGCCTCGGTGACCGGGCGCGCGCCGCGGAGGCGCTCACCGACCTCGCGCTCGAGTGGCCGCGCCTGCGCTTCGTGTTCAGCGACGACCACCTGCTGGTCTCGACGATCCTCGACGCCGAGCCGTTCGCCCCGCAGCACCTGATCAACCTGGTCGACGAGATGCACGAGCTCACCCACGACCTCGACGACGAGCTCGCGGCGCGGTTCGGCGGCACCCTCGACTGCGACACCGAGGACGACTCCTACGCCGGCGGCTGCGGGGGCTGCGGCGACGACTGCGACTGCGACTGCGGCGACACCGACGAGGGCCACCTCGACATCACCGCGGTGAACGCCAGCAAGTAAGCAACGGCCACGCGCGACCGGGACTCCGCGCGGGTCACCGGTCGCGCGGCCCGCTCGTCACCTCACGCCCCGTCGGAGGATCGAGCGGCAGCCGCAGCGTGAACACGGTGACGTCGGCCACCCGCCGGACGTCGATCGTCCCGCGGTGCAGCCGCGCGTTCTCCAGCGCCAGCGACAGCCCGAGCCCGCTGCCCTCGCTGCGCCCACGCGCGGTGTCCACCTTGAAGAACCGCTCGAAGATCTCAGCGCGGTGCTCCTCCGGCACCCCGACCCCGTGGTCACGCACCTCGACCACCGCCTCGTCGGCCTCCCGCCGCACGCGCACCTCGACGGGGTCGGCGCCGTGCCGTAGGGCGTTCCCGACCAGGTTCGCGACCACGATCTCCAGCCGGCGCGCGTCCCCTCGCACCGGCACCGGCACGGACGCCGACACCGGGACCCGGTCCTCCCAGCCCCGCGCGGTCAGCGTGCCGCGCACCAACTCCGTCAGGTCCACGTCCGCCAGGTCCAGCCGCGCCCGGCCCACGTCGTGCCGCGACATCTCGATCAGGTCCTCGACCAGCCGCGCCAGCTTGTCGATCTCCTCGCCGACGATCCGGGCAGCCGCGCCGGTGTCCGCGGGCAGCCGGTCCGCCTCCTCGCGGAGGATCTCCCCCACCGGCACCAGCGCCGCCAACGGGGTCCGCAGCTCGTGGGAGACGTCCGCGACGAACCGGCGCGACTGCGACTCCGACGCCGTCAGCCGCGTGATCGCCGAACCGTGTTGGCGCATCATCTCGTTGAACGTCTCGGTCACCCGGGCCAGCTCCGTGACGCCCACCTCCGGCAGCCGCACGTCCAGGTCACCCGCGGCGGCCTGCGCGGCGGCGTCGTCGAGCCGGCGCAGCGGCCGCACCAGCGTCGAGGCGATCCACCAGCCGAGCAGCCCGCAGATCACCATCCCGGCCGTCAGCGTCACCGCGACGATCCGGATCAGGCTGTCGAACTTCTCCTGCACCCCGACGAGCGGCCGAATCGCGTACGCCTTCACCAGTTCCCGCTCCGGCCCCGCCCCGGGGTACGCGGTGTTCGCCACCTCGAACGACATGCCCAGCAGGATCCGCTGGGAGTCGAGCCGCTGGAACCGCACCAGCCGCACCGAGTCGAGTCCCGCGGCGAAGCTCGCGCTGATCTGCGAGGGATCGACCGAACCCCGGCGCACCACCTGCCCGTCCACCACTGCGGTGACGTCGCCCGGGACGAACCGTTCCAGCCTGGCCGGGTCCGTGGTGTCCACCTGCGCGCCGTACAGGGGGGCCATGTCGTCCCGGAACTCGGCGATCGCCACGTCCTGCGCATTCGTGTACACCCACGATCGCGCGGCGATCGCCAACGCGACCGCCGTCGACCCCGCCACCACGGCCACCGCGATCACGAACACCAGGACGAACCGGGCCTTGAGTCCCCCGAGCCCGAATCTCACAGGGACGGCATGAATCTGTAACCGAACCCGCGGACGGTCTCGACGATCCGAGGCTCGGAAGGGTCGTCCTCGACCTTCGCACGCAGCCGCTGGATCGCCGCGTCCACCAGCCGGGAGTCGCCGAGGTAGTCCTGGTCCCACGCCGACGCGAGCAACTGCCGGCGGCTGAGCACCTGCCCGGGATTCTCCGACAGCACCAGCAGCAGCCGGATCTCGGTCGGGGTGAGGGCGATCGGGACGCCGTTGCGGCGCACCCGCAGCGACCGCCGGTCGATGTCGAGGACCGCACCGCTCGCGGCGACGGGCGCGGGAGCGGGAGCGGGCGGTTCGGCCGCCGGCGACGGGGCGGGGTCCGCGACGACGGTGCGCCGGAGCACCGCCTTGATCCGGGCGTCGAGTACCCGCGGCGTCACCGGCTTCACCACGTAGTCGTCGGCACCCGCCTCCAGGCCGGCGACGGTGTCGACGTCGTCGGAGCGGGCGGTCAGGATCACGATCGGCACCGCACTCATCGCACGCACCCGGCGGCAGATCTCGTAGCCGTCGGCGCCGGGCAACCCGAGGTCGAGCAGGATCAGGTCGGTCTCGGCGATCTCCGGCGACAGGTCGGTGTTGCCGTCCGCCAGGTGCCGGACGTGATGCCCCAGCCTGCTCAGCCCGAGCCGCATGGCCTCGGCCACGGCCGGGTCGTCCTCGATGAGGAGAATGCTTGCCACGTGTCGGCCACCTTCGTCGAGTGCGCTCCTGCCGCTGGTCACGATGCTACCGCCGCCCACACACCGAACCCCCGGCACGCTCACCACCGGCCGTCGACGGTCAGCCGTTCCTGGCGGGGATCGGCCAGCGGGCTGAGCGGCTCGGGAACGCTGTCGGACGCATGGGTGGTGGTGACCGCGGACGCGATCAGCGTGAAGCAGCCGACGATCAGCAACGCCCCCAGGGCGTCGCTCGGCCGGTGCCAGCGCAGCACCACCACCGTCACCGCGGTACCCATCGTGAGCAGCGCCGTGTTCACCAGCACCACGGGCCGCCACCGCCGCGGCGTCACCAGCACCGCCGTGCAGCCCACGGCGGCGACCGCGGTGAGGGTGCCGCTGGGGAACGAGTTGTGCATCACCAGCCCGTCCAGGCTCGGCCGGTCCAGCGACCGTTTGAGCCACCAGGCCGTCACGATCGGTCCGCCGGTGACGACCGCCACCCGCGCGGCCAGCCGCACCGGTTGCTCCTCCATCATCACCAGCAGCACGACGAGCACGCCACCGACGAGCAGGAACGGGACGATCATCCCCGCGAACACGGCGGAGAACCCGGAGGCCGACGAGGTGGACGCGCGGACCATCAGGGCCTGGTCGACGACCTGTCCCCCGGTGGTGCGGACGGCGAGCCCGAATACGAGAAGGCCGGCGACGCCCAGCGCGAACGCGGCCGACAGCCGCTGGGGCCGGAACCGGACACGGACACGGCGGTTGAGAATGTTCATGCCACCGAGGCTGCCGACGCCCTGTCACGACGCCAACGCAACAGCGCGCCACCCCGGACACGGATTGTCACGATGTCGTGACAGGGCTGTCGCACGCGTCACCCGGCCGAGGCGTCGGGCAGCTGCTCCGGGCAGCCGCCGTCTGCGGACCCGATCAGTTCGAAGTGCCACATCTCGTTGGCGTACACCTGGCACAACCCGTGCGTGGCGCCGTAGCGGATCATCCAGTCGGCGGCCGCAGTCGGGCCGATGTCGACGGCGGTGCCCGCGACGTGCCGGGAGAGCTCGGGCGTGCTGACGAGACGCCGCGCGACGTCGAGGCTGCCGTAGACGGACACGGCGTCGCCGAGCAGTTGACGCTGGTAGTCGGCGGAACGCCAGCCCGAGGTCACCAACAGACTCACCCCGTCGTCCCGGGCCTCCCGCGCGGCCGCCTGGATCGCCGTCAGCAATGCGGGATCGAGGCGGCCGACGGCGGGCACCTGCACGTCGAACGGAGTGACGCGGTCGCCGTCGGCGATCCGGCCGGTCTCCCCTGGATGCGCGGCGGCCGGCGGCGGCGCCACGACCGCGACGGCGCCCTCGGTGGCGGCGCAGGCGGCGGACAGCGCCGCCACCGCGAGCAGCGGAACGAGTTGTCGGGCAGGAGGACTCTTCTTCATGCCTCGACCGAAGCGGTCCAGTGTCACGGCCAGTCGGCCGCGGCGCCACCGTCATGCCACGAAGTCGTCACCGTCCCTGCCGAGCCGGGTGACGTCCGGCGACTCGAGGCACGCTCCAATCACCGCGCCACTATGCCCCACCGTGTCGGCACTGCGCGCTAACGTGTTCTGGTCACAACACGTGACGCTGGCGGCGCCGAATGCACTGGGCCATCGGGGATCAGAATGAGGTGGAGACCATGTCTGAATTCAAGGGTTTCGACCAGACCGTCGAACACGCGTGGACCTACTTCGCGGCCAGCCTCGCGACACACCTCCGGGAAATGCGCGACGGCGACCGCCTGGTGCTGACGCCGGCGGGCGCGATCGCGGACAACCCCGCGTACCTGGACTTCCTGGGCCGGGGCGACGGGTTCCTCGCCTGCGAGGTGCCCCACAACAGCGGTCACGGCGCACTGCTCACGATGACGGCGGACGGCGAGGCCCTGCTCGCCGACCTGGGCTGGCAGCCGCCGCTCGACGCGGCGACGGACCCCCACTACACTGGCCTGCCCGCGAACGAGCTGGACGACTGGGCGGCCCGCTCGGTGACCGTCCTGCGCGAGGTGTGGGACGTGCCGCACCCGGGCTTCCTCGCCGCCCAGACGACGGGCCGGCCCGCCACGCTGGCGTTCATCTCCGCCGAGGAGACGGTCCAGCAGCCGGGCTACCACGACCCGATGACGGCCGTCGTCCCCCGCGACGACGCGCATCTGCGCGAGATCGTGTCCGCGGTGGCGGAGGACCTGACCGGCAACCCGCCCACCCTCGACGAGGACGGCGACTACGTGATCCGGATCGGGTCCCGGCTGGTCTTCCTGATCCCGCGCGCACAGGACCGGATCCTGCGGATCTGGGTGCCGCTGCTCTCCCGGATCAGCGGGCGCACCCGCACCTCGGAACTCATCGGGGACCTCAACGCCTGCGCGCCCTACGTCAAGGTGGTGCTCCGCGAGGACCAGGTGAACGCGACGATCGACATCGTCGCGTCCCCCTTCGTCCCGGAACACCTGCGCGACATGCTCACTCGGCTGACCGGATTCCTCGAGAACTTCGACGAGCAGTTCGCGGACCGTTTCGACGGTGTCCTGTTCGGCTGCAACGACTCCGACGACGACTCACCGGACGCGTCCGCCGCCGACGACTTCGACCACGACGCCTACCTCGACGACGAGGACGCCGACCAAGCGGAGGCAGAAGCGCCGGAGCCGCTCCCGCCGGCCCTGCTGACGTTGATGCAGCTGGACCCGAACGGCTCCGGCACCCTGGACGCGGCGTCGGTCGCCGAGATCTGCGGACGCGACCGCGACACCATCCTCGACTTCATGCGCATCACGTCCGAGCAGCAGATCGAGTGGGTCGACTCCGCGGACGCCGCGCGCGCCGACGGCGAGGTGGCGGACGTCGCGGCGTGCGAACACGAGGCCAACGCCTGGGCGGCGACCCTGGAGTCACTGCGCGCCGCGCTTCGCCTCGTCGCACTGCCCGCCCCGGCCGGGCCGCCCTCGCACCCGCAGGTACCCGGGCAGATGGAACTGTTCGACGACGAGGATGCCGACGCCGCAAAGGACGCGACCGGTCCCGGCCACGCCGCGCCGGAGGCCACCCTCTTCGACGACCCGGTGTAGACGCCCGCCGGCCCGTCGGAGCAAGGAGACGTCAGACCGACCTGACCTCCGCCAGCTGCAGCCCGCTCGCGCGGAGAACCTGCTTGCGCACCCCGGCCCGCACCGACTCCTCCGTCCCGATGATCCGGACGTGGTTCTGCGCCCGGGTGATCGCGGTGTAGAGCAACTCCCGCGTCAGCAGCGACGACGCCTCGCCCGGCACCACCACGGACACCGTGTCGTACTGGCTGCCCTGGCTGCGGTGAATCGTCATGGCGTACACGGTCTGCACGGCCGCCAGCCGGCTCGGGTGCAGCAGGAACGGCTCCTCGCCGCGCGCGAACGCCGCCACCAGTTCCCCGTCGCCGCGCCGCACCACGACGCCGGTGTCGCCGTTGTAGATCTTGGTGTCGTGGTCGTTGGCGGTCACCAGCAGCGGCTGCCCCGGGTACCAGCGGCTCGGGTCCAGCGCGTGTCCCGACGCCTCGGCCACCCACTCCATCGACCGCCGGGCCCACCAGCTCACGCCGAACTCGCCGCCGCGGTGCGCGCACAGCAGCCGGTGCGACTCCGCGTGCTCGAGCGCGGCCTTCGCGTCGCCGGCCAGCGCCGCCGCGGTCACCGCCGCCGAGGTGGCGACGACGTCGCCGCGCACCGCGTCCCAGTCGTCCGGTCCGACGAACGAGACGGCGTCGCCCCCGGCCCGCAGGACGGCGATCACGTCGTCCTCGCGTCCGTCCCGCACCGCGTCCGCCAGGGCGCCGATCGTCTCGTTGAAACGTCGACCGCGGCTGAGCCGGACCACGCCGCCGCGCAACCGGTCCCGTTCCGCCGCGCTCAGTGCCGGCTCGTCGTCGTGGCCCGGCGCGTCCAGGTCCGCGCCCACCGCCCGCACCAGCACCGGGTTCTCGGCGCCGGTCGCCGGGCGGGCCACCAGGTCCGCGAGCACCGCACCGGCGTCGACGGAGGCCAGCTGGTCCGGGTCGCCGACCAGTACCAGCCGGGTGTCCGGGCGCACCGCCTCGAGCAGCCGGCACATCATGGTCAGCGACACCATCGACGTCTCGTCCACCACGATCGCGTCGTACGGCAGGTGGTTGCCCGCGTTGTACCGGTACTTGCCGCCGGGCCGCCAGCCGAGCATCCGGTGCAGCGTCATCGCCGCCAGGTCCGTATTCAGGTCCATGGACGCGGCCTGCGCGGCCACCGACTCCTGCAGCCGGGCCGCGGCCTTGCCGGTCGGCGCCGCCAGCCCCACCCGCAGCCGCTCCCCCGACTGGCCCGCCAGCAGCGCCAGTACCCGCGCGACAGTGTGCGTCTTGCCGGTGCCCGGCCCGCCGGCCAGCACCGAGGTGCGGTGGGTCGCCGCGACGGCCGCCGCGAGACGCTGGCGGTCCGGGGCCGCGGTCGGCGCACCGTCCTTGTCGAGGAACAGCGCGTCCAGATCCTCGCGCAGCCGGGCCTCGTCGACGTCGGGATGGGTCTGCGCCCGCTCGTCGAGCAGTCGCCGGACCGTCTGCTCCTGCCGGAAGTACCGGTCCAGGTACAGCAGCTCGCCGTCCGGGGACTCGACCAGGCGCAGCGGCCGCAGCGGGCCGTTCGGGCCTCCGCGCACCAGCGGGCTGGCGCGCAGCCCCGCGGCGACGGCGTCCTCGTCCGGCCACGGCAGCGTCGCGGTGTCGATCGGCTCGGCGCCGTCGTCCGCGTCGTCGCCGGTCCAGATCTCCTCGACCGGGAAGTCGCGAATCTTGTTCAGCTCCAGGCACACCGACCCGGACCGCACCGCCCGCACCGCCAGCGCCGTCGCCAGCACCACCGATTCGTCGTGCTCCCCGGCGAGAGCGGCCAGCCGCAGCGCCACGTGCACGTCCGCGGCGGAGAGCATCTTCGCGTCGTTGAACGCCCGCAGCAGGCCCCTGCCGCGCTGCGCCACCCGTGCGTCGGTCACGCCGTCACCCCCGTGTGAGTCGAGGCCGTCCCGATGCCGGCCAGCAGGTCGGACAGCCCGGTGACCAGCGCCGGCGGCGGGGTCCAGTCGAAGACGCCGCAGCCGGGCGGGGTGTCGGGTCCGACCATGCCGCGCACGAACAGGTACTGGGTGCCGCCCAGGTGCACGGCGGGGTCGTAGCCGGGCAGCCGCCACCGCAGGTACCGGTGCAGCGCAACGGCATACAGCAGCGCCTGCAGCGGATAGTGCGCGCGCATCATCTCCGCGGCCATCGCGTCGCGGGTGTAGTGCGCGGTGGTCAGGTGATCCCCCTGCGCCAGCCGGTTGGTCTTGTAGTCCACCACCACGTACCGCTGCCGGCCCGCGTCGCCGAGCCGGAGCACCGCGTCGATGCTGCCGGTGAGGAACCCCCGCAGCTCCGGCCGGTCCAGCGTCAGCAGGTGGTCCGCGTACTCGTGCAGCGCGTCGCCGGCGGGCAGGTGGGTGCGCAGCAACGCCGCCAGTCCGTCGAGGGTGACCCCCGGCTGGGCGTCCTCGCCGCCGGCCAACGGCAGCTCGAACTCGAGTTCCGGCAACCGGTCCCGCGGCGACAGGTCCGCGAGGGTGAGCCCGGCCCCGTCAGCGAGCGGGGTCCGCAGCACCGGCAGCAGCGCGTCGGCCAGCTTGACGGGATCCACCGCGGACAGCTCCGCCGCCACGGCCTCCCGGCAGCAACGCAACAGTTCGGCGGCCAGGTCGGACGCGCCGGTGTCGACGATCTCGAGGACCGCGTGCACGAGGGTGCCGAACACCGCGCCGCCGGGCAGGTCGTTCATCGTCGACGCGATCCCCGCCGTCTCGGCGTCGCCCGCGAGCACCAGCGGCGGTGTGTCCGGCTCGTCGACGGTCTCGGTCTCCTCCGGTTCGCTGCCGGCACCGGGCGCGTCGTGCGCGGCGGCGGTCAGCGCGCTGTACGAGGTGCGGCGCCAGCGGTCGTCGAGGACCCGCTCGAACCGTGCCGCGTCGAGCGGCCCGGGTTCGCCGCGCGGCGGGGTCCACGACGCGCCGGGGATCGGGTCGGCGCCGACAGCCTCGACCGCGACCGCACCGGCGCCCGTCGACAGCACCGGCGCCCCGGCCGCCCACCGGCTGAGCTCGTCGGCGATCACCGGGTCGGCCGGGATGCTGACCCGCTGCGGCACCTCGAGCTCACCGGGCTTGCGGCCCAGCAGCATTCGGTGCAGCGGCGCCCCGCCCGTGGAGTAGGCGGGCGCCCACCACAGCACCAGCTGGCACTTGGCCCGGGTCATCGCGACGTACAGCAGTCGCAGCGACTCGCCGGACTCCTCCTCGTCGTGGACCCGTTTGCGGTCGCGGTAGCCGTCGCTGTCCTCGCCGCCGACGTCGAGGATCCGGCGGCCGTCCCGGTCGTGCAGCAGCAGGGTGTCCGGGTTCGGCCGCTTCGCCGCGTCCCAGCCGAACGGCACGTAGACGACGGGGTACTCGAGGCCCTTGCTGGCGTGCACGGTGCAGATCTGCACGGCCGCGGCATCGCTGTCGAGTCGACGGCTGCGGTCGACGCCACCCGACTTGGGGTCGCGCATCCGGTCGGTGAGCCAGCGGGTCAGCGCGGTCAGCCCGAGGTTCTCCTCGACCGCGGCGGCGTTGAGCAACTGCCCGACGTGCCGCAGGTCCGTCAGTTCGCGTTCGCCGCCCTGCCTGGACAGCAGCCTCTTCTCGAGTTCCCACCAGCCGGAGAGCCGCTCGAACAGCGCCGCGAAGCCGGAGTGCGTGAACACCTGCGCGAGCTCCCGCAGCTTCCCGCCGACCTCGGCGACCACGTCGTCGCCGCGAGTGTCGGAAAAGGCGTCGAACTCGGCCACCGTGCGTCCGACCAGCGGGGTGAGCGCGGCCAGACGCACCCGGTCCGCGCGGTGTGGCTGTTCGAGGGCGTGCAGCAGCCACAGCCAGTGCTGCGCCGCGGGGGTGACGAACACGCTCAGCCCGCCGGCCAGCACCGACGGCACCCCGGCCCGGTCCAGGGCGTCGTGGACCAGGGTGATCTGGGCGTGCGTGCCCGCGAGCACCGCGACGTCCCCCGGAGCGACCGGCCGGGGACCGCCCTCCACCGCGAGGGGCGCGCCGCGGCCCAGCAGCGCGACGATGTCGGCGGCCAGGTCCGCGGCGACACGGGAGCGCAGCGGACCGACGGACGGGAAGCCGCTCTTGCCGACGGGTCCGGCTCCGCCGCGGGGCAGGTACCGCAGCCGCAGTGGCGTCTCCCCCGCCAGCCGGGACTCCGGCTTGGCCGACTCGACGGCGTGCACCACGATCTTGTCGTGCCCGAGTGCCGCGCCGTGCTGCAGGTAGCCCAGCGCGTCGAGCAGTCCGGAGTCGCTGCGCCAGTTGACGGTCAGCTCCTGCTTGCTGTTCGCGGCATCGACGGCGGCGAGGTAGGCGAGCACCTCGGCGCCGCGGAACGCGTAGATGGCCTGTTTGGGGTCTCCCACGAGCACCAGCGTCGAGTGCCCGTGGAAGGCGCTGCCCAGGATCCCCCACTGCTGCGGGTCGGTGTCCTGGAACTCGTCGACCAGCACCACCCGGTACCGCCCGCGGACCCGGTCGCAGGCGGCCTCGCCGTGCTCGGGGTCGGTGAGGACGCGATGCAGCAGCTTCGGCAGGTCGTCGAAGTCGCGCAGCCCCGCCGCACGTTTACGGACGTCCATCTCCGTACGGACCGCGGCGGCGAACTCGACGGCGTCGCCGGCCGGGGTGCCCTCCGCCCCGTCCGGCGCGAGGACGGCCTGCGGGTCGAAGATGGCGGCACGGGCGGCCTTGCGGGCGGTGCCGGGGTCCAGGCTGGGGGTCTCGGCGGCGCCGAACATGCGCAGGTACAGGTCGCCGATGGATTCGGCGATGAGGTCGTCGGCTTCCTCGACGAGCACCGCGTCGGGGTCACGCTCGCCGGCGATGCCGAGCCCGTCGAGCACCCGCTGACAGAAGCTGTGGGTGGTGGCGATGGTGGCGGCGTCGAAGTCCGAGAGCGCCTGCAGCAGCCGCCGTCGACGCGACGCGACCTCGTCCGGCGTGCCGGCGGCCAGGTGCGCGGCGAGCTCGTCCGTCCCGGCGCGCGCGACCGCGGGGTCGGCCAGAGCCGTTGCGGCAGTGGCGAACCGGTCGCGGGCGCGTTCGCGGAGCTCCTTGGTCGCGGCCCGGCTGAAGGTGACCAGCAGCAGCTCGGAGAGGTCGGCGTGGCCCTCGGCCACGAAGCGGGCGGCCAGGCCCACGATGGCGTAGGTCTTGCCGGTGCCGGCACTGGCCTCGAGCACGGTGGTGCCGGTAGGCAGCGGCCCGAGCAGTTCGAACTTGGTGGGGCTCACGGCGTCTCCAGCGTCTCGGCGGACAGCAGTGGCTCCCACAGCTGCCGTGCCGCCATCCCGAAGACGGTCGGCTCCGGGCTGCCCGACGGCGCCGGGCGTGCGGTGAGGACGCTCAGCGGCGCGGAGTCCCCGTAGACGTAGCCGATGTGTCTGTCCTTGCCGTCACCGAAGTCGCCGCCCCACTCCTTGCCCGCGAAGGTCATCGCCTGTTCGACGGACCGGCCCTGGAACCTCAGCTCCGCGTAGGCCGCGGACGACGCGGTGGCGATCGGCGCCAGCACGTCGAGCCCGCGGTCCCACAGCGCGACCAGGCGCACCAGGTGTCCGAGGGCATCGTCGGGCGCGACCAGTGTGGACTGCTGCACCGGCGTCCGGCCCCTGCCGCGGCCGGTGGTGACGGCCCGCCACCGCTCACCGTCGGCGGGCGGTCCGGACGCGGCGAGCGCGAGCAGGTTCACCCACGCCGGCAGCCGGTGCTTCGGGGCGAGCCTGGAGAAGGTGCTGCGCGCCACGACGGCGCCGTACACGCCGCCGACGGTGCCGGTCAGCCGGCGCCCGCCGCCGAGGTCGAGGTCCACGTCCACCGTGGTGGCCCGGCCGTCCCGTCGGCTCGCGGAGAACAGCGAGTGCACCTGCCCCTCGATGTCGGCGAGGACCCGCCCGCCCAGCCGGGCGGGCGGCAGGGTGCCGCGGCGCCATTCCGCGTCCCGGAACTCCTCGACCGACACCCCCGCCAGCCGCGCCGCGAGCATCCGTTCCCCCACATTCCATTTCGCCAGCGGGTCGAGTTCGAGGTCGAGGGCGTCGGCGAGGTCCTCGTCCAGGTCGGGCACCCGCAGACCGAGTCGCTGCCGCAGGAAGGCCTGGGTGGGGTGCACCAGGAAGGCGATCAGGTCGGCGAGGTCGACGGTTGCCGGCGGTTTCGGCCGCGGGTCGAGCGGCCGTGGCAGGAAGCCGGTTTCGGCCGCGGCGGGGTGTTGCGCGGCGCGGGCCCCGGCGAGGGCGGCGGTGTCGAAGCTGAACGGCGACCCGGGTGCGAAGTTGCGGGGGTCGAACGGCTGCAGCGGGTGCCCGTGCCGCACGGCCGACTCCGTCGCGTCGACGCCGGCCATCTGCTCGACGACGTCGGTGAGCTCGCTGAGCGGGATCGCCGGGGCGCGGCGGGACCCGGTGACCGGGTCCTTGCCCGTGTAGAAGAGCAGCAGCCGCTCGGTCGCGGACATGATCGCGTCGAGCAGCAACTGGCGGTCCTCGCTGCGCGGGTCGCGTTCCCCCAGCCGGGGACTGCGGGCCAGCACGTCGTCGCCGTCGTCGCCGACGCCGCGGGGGAACACCTCGTCGTCCAGCCCGAGCAGCACCACCACCCGGTGCGGCACCGACCGCATCGGGACCATGGTGCACACGGTCAGCTCCCCGGTGCGGAAGTTCGTCCGGCCGGGCCGGCCGGCGAGCCGGGTCGCGAACAGGGCCCGCACGTCGGCCAGCCGCAGCGTCGGGTCGCCGCCCTCGGCGCTGTGCTCCATGGCGCCGGCCAGTTCGCGTCGCGCCTGCCCGAGTTGCCACGCGTCGGCGGGACTCACGTCGACGAGCAGGTCCAGTGCCCGGGCCAGGTTGGCCGACCACTGCGCGGCGGTCTGCGGACCGGCGAGGTCGCGCAGCGCCACGTCCAGCCGGTCGATGTACTCGGCGAGCCCACCCGCCAGGGTGATGTCGTTGCTCTCCACGTCGTCGAGCGGCAGCGCCAGTGAAAGCCACTGCGCGTCGGACTCGTCCGCGGCGGCGCCGAGCAGGATCCGGTCCAGCGCGGTGCCGAAGGTGTTCTGCTTGACGTCGCCGAGCCCGAACGCGCCGCGCTGACGGGGCCCGATCCCCCACCTGGCGCCGGCGGCACCGGCCCATTCCCGCAGCCGTTCCAGGTCGGTGTCGCCGAATCGGAAGCGACGCCGGACGGGGTCCGTGGCGGCGAGGTCCAGCACGGCGCTGGCGGCGACCCTGGCGTCGGCGAGGTCGAGCAGCGTCGAGACGACGGAGAGGACCGGGTTGGTCTGGTGCAGGGCGCGGTCGGCCAACCGGACCCGCAGCCGGTGACCCGGATGCCCGAAGATGTTCTGGCCGAACGGGTCCTGACCGAACGCGGCCCGCACCAGCGGGGCGTAGGCCTCCACGTCGGGACACATCACCAGCACGTCGCGCGGCTCGAGCGTCGGGTCGTCGGAGAACAGGTGCAGCAGGCACTCGCGCAGCACCTCGACCTGCCGGGCAGGGCCGTGGCAGCCGTGCACCTGCAGCGAGGCGTCGTCGGCCGCAAGAGGGAACGCCACCGGCGGACGGTCGGCGGCAAGGTCCGCCTGGATCCGCCCGAGCAGGGTGTCGGCGGGCGGGGCCGGCGCGGGGTGGTGGACGTCGACGAGGTCGAGTCCGGCGAGCCGGGCCTGCATCTCCCGGACGTCGCGGGCCAGGCTGGCGAGCAGCGGGTGACCGGCGGCGAGCGCGCGGTCGTCGTCGGCCCGGAGCGTCGGCGGCGTGGCGCCGTCCAATCCCGTCCACATGGCCGGACTGGGGTGCGGAATCCACAGGTGCACATCACGGTTCGCGGACAGCGCGGACAGCACCGCGATCTGGTCGGTGCTCAGCCGGGTGGGCCCGAACAGCGACAGCCGGCCGGGGAGGTCGAGCAGGTCCGGTTCGGCGCGCAGCCGGGCGCACGCGCCGTCGAGGCGTTCGGCGGGGCTCGGCGAACCGATCCGCTCACGCAACCGACGCCACAGCTGCGGCTGCCAGAGTTGGTCGTCGTCGAGGGGCTCGGCCTTCTCGTCCGCGGCGTCGACGTCCCGGCCTTCCGCCCAGGCGACGAGCATGCCGGGGCGTTGTGCGCCGTAGCTGCGGAAGAGCCCGGCCAGGTGCGCGGCGGTCGCGTAGCGGCGCCCGGCGCGGTGCTCGTCGCCGTCGGCCCCGTGCCCGAGGTGCCGGGCCAGCACCGCGCACCACGGCTGGTCGAGGCTGTCGTCGATGACCGCGAGCAGCGTCCACAGCACCCGCGCGGGGTGCCACGGGTCCGCGTCGGCGTCGACTCCGGTGGCAGCGGCCAGCGCCGCGTCGACCAGCCGGGAGGGCGACGGGAATTCGATGTTGGCCGCCACCCCGTCGCCGTCGCGCGCACCGAGCGTCATCGAAAGTCGTTGGGTGAGCCAGCGTTCGACGCCCTTGGCCGGCACCGCGACCACCTCGCGTGCGAACGGGTCCGCGAGCGGATCCGCCAGCAACTCGGCCAGCGCCGCGGCGAGGGTGTCGGAGCGCTCGGCGCGGTGCAGTGTCAGCAACCCGCGCACCCCCTACCCCTGTAGTCGACTCTCGATCGGCTTAGAAGTATCACATCACGCCGACACACCGGTCCCACATACGCCGTCGCGGATGCCTACTCCACCGCCCGCCGCATCAGCGCCGCGATGTCCTTGTCGTACGCCACGAGCGTCACGACCTCGACGTCGGTCTTCGCCGCGGTGATCGCCGCGACGGCCTGCCGGACCGCGTCCGCCCTCGGCCAGCCGTACGCGCCGCCCGAGATCAGCGGGAACGCGACCGTCCGGGCACCGACCGCATCCGCGACGGCCAGGCTGCGGGTGTAGGCGGCACGCAACTGCGCCGACCGGTCCTCGCCCTGGGAGTACCGCGGGCCCACGGTGTGGATCACCGTCCCCGAGGGGAGCCGTCCGGCGGTGGTGGCGACGGCGGCGCCCACCGTGAGGCCGTCCGGCAGCGTGGTGGCGCGCAACAGCTGGCAGGCGGCGAGGATCTCCTGGCCTCCGGCCTTGTGGATGGCGCCGTCGACCCCGCCGCCGCCGAGCAGCGACGGTTTGGCGGCGTTGACGACGGCGTCCACGCGCAGGCGGGTGATGTCGCCTTCGACGACGTCGATGATGGTCACGACTGCGCCAGGAGGTCGGTGACGCCGTCGCTGTCGTCGCATCCGCCGCCGACGGTCTCGAGGGCCAGCCGCTCCAGGTCCGGCGCGGTGTATCCGGGCCAGCCGTGCAGGATTCGGCGCCAGCCGGCAGGCACCGCGGACGCACCCCAGCGTGCCCCGAGGAGGCCGCCCGCGATGGCGGCGGTGGTGTCGGTGTCCCCGCCGGCCCGGACCGCCGCCACCAGGGCGCGCCGCAGGTGCCGGTCGTCGGAGCTGTCGGTGGAGGTGATCGCCCACCACGCCGTCTGCAGCGCGTGCACCACCCACCCGTTGTTCGCGAAGTCCTCGGGCGTGCCCTGCTCGGCCTGGTCGAGCAGCGGACCCCAGTACGCCGCGACGTCCGCGGGGGCGATGTCGAGGTAGTCGCGGACCCCGTCGAAGGTGCCGTGCAGGACGGCATGCCGGATGGCGTGGCTCCACAGCTGGCAGGCCTGGGTGGCCTGCGGGTCGCCGTGGGTGAGCGAGGCGATCTGCGCCGCCGCATCGAGACAGTCGGCCTCATCATCGAGGTAGGCCAGCGCGACCGGCGCGGTGCGCATCAGCGACCCGTTTCCGCCCTTGCGCCCGGTCAGTTCGCGGGCCCGTGCCTGCATGGCGGCGGCGTCCGCCGGACGCCGCGAGAGCACCGCCCTGGTCTGGTTGCCGATGTCGGCCGGATCGGAGTCGAACCACCGAACAAACTGCGCCGCAACGGCACCCAGCCCATCGCCGCGGCCGATGTCCGCGCCGGTGGCCGCGACCTCGGCGATGGCGAGCGCCATCGAGGTGTCGTCGGTCCACTCCCCCGGCGCCCAGTCGAACGGGCCGCCGCCGATCATCTCGATCGCGGCGCCGGCTTCCGGGTGGGTGAACTCGTACCCGGCACCGAGCGCGTCACCGGCCGCGGTCGCGATCAGCACCCCCGCCGCACGATCAGCCTGCTGCGTCGACAACTTCACGTTCATGAGTTCCCCTTTGATCAACTGTGCGCTAACCATAGATCATTATTGAGATAAGATGCAACGGTGACCGAATCGACAGTACCGAGCGGCAAGTCCCTGCAGGACTACCCACGCCCGTCGGTGGCGGTGGATGTCGCAGTGCTGACCTACTCCTCCGGCACGCTGCAAGTGCTCGTCGTCGAGCACCGCCTCGGGTCGCTGGCACTGCCCGGCACGTTCCTGCACGAGCGCGAACTGCTCACCGACGCCGCCGAACGCGCGCTGCGAGACAAGGCCGCACTGCCGGGCACACGGTTCCACCAGTTGGCCATGTTCGACGATCCCGCCCGGGACGACCGCGGCTGGGTGCTGTCGATGGCGCACGCCACCGCCATCCCGGCCGGCGACCTTCCGGCCGACGCCACCCTCGTGCCGATTCACCACGGGAGGGCCGCCCAGGACCTCGCGTTCGACCACGCCGACATGGTGCGACTGGCCGTCGACGACCTGCGGGAGCGGTACGCGACACAGGTCGATCCGGCCGGACTGCTGGGCGAGACCTTCACGGTGCTCGAACTGCGCCAACTCTACGAGGCCGTGTTCGACCGGGACCTGCAGAAGGACTCGTTCCGGCGGCACGTCAGCAAGGCGCTCGAGAACACCGGGGAGTGGTCGAACCCCGGCAACGGTCGACCCGCCGAGATCTTCCGCCGCCGCGGCGACGCCGTGCTGCCGGCGCAGGCCGCGGTGCTGTTCGCCGGCTGAACCCGGCCCGGTATCCCCCACGTGAGGGATGGTCCGGAGACGCACCGCCGTCCCACACTGGATGCACGGATCACCATGGTTCGTAAACCACGCGCAATGCCTGTGCGGACCCTCGAAGGGTCCCGCACTGACCTCGACGAGGTGGCCACATCATGCGACATCATCAAATGCTCCGCTCCCTGGGACTGGCCCTCGCGGCCTGCCTAACCGTGGCTGCGTGCAGCGCAGCCGCCGCCGGACCGGAGGACGGCCGCACGTACTTCAGCTCGTCTCGGAGCGTCGGCCATGGGGCGGTGAGGACCTACACCACCGTGGACACGAAGGGTGAGCCGAACGCGATCGGTATCCGGATGTCGGCGACCGCACTGGACGGACTGCCCGACACCGGTGCGATGTTCATGCTGGACCTACCCGAGCAGGCGTCGGCGACCGTGTTCGACCACGTCATGCTCAACTGGAACCCGCACGGACACGAACCCGAGATCCTGTTCGGCAAACCGCATTTCGACATGCACTTCTACATGACCGACATGTCCGCGATCGAGGAGATCGATCCTGCCGCACCGGATTACGCGGACCGCGCCGCGCACCTGCCCGACGGAAAGTACATCCCCCGCGACTACATCACCCCGCCCGGCCCGCTCGCATCCCAGCTGGCGGTGCCGTTCATGGGCGTGCACTGGCTGGACGCGACCGCCGGGATGATCCCGGGCATCTACGACTTCACCCAGACGTTCGTCAACGGGTCCTGGGACGGGAACTACACCTTCATGGAACCGATGATGACCCGCGCATGGATGCTGACGAAACCGGCGATTCGTGAGGACATCAAGCAGCCGCTGGCCTACCAGCACACCGGCTACTACCCCACCGTCTACACCGTCCGATTCGACCAGCTGACTCAGGAATTCGACATCGCCCTCGCAGGAATGACCCTGCGCCAGAAATCGTGACACCCACACGTCTTGCCTAGTGCGCCGCACCACCGTGCATCTCGGCACCCGCCCCATCCGTCTGCCGGAGGATCATCATGGATACCGGAGCCCCACCCCCGGAACAGCGCGGCCGTCGGGTCGCCGACATCCTGGTCGACGCCGTCGCCGACTTGGGGGTGCGCCACATCTTCGGGGTGGACGGCGCCAACATCGAGGACCTCTACGACGCACTGTTCGTCACCGAACGCCGCGTCCAGGCGGTGGTGGCCAAGCACGAGTTCGCGGCGGCCACCATGGCCGACGGCTACGCCCGCACCACCGGCGGGCTCGGGGTGGTGGCCGCGACCTCCGGCGGCGGTGCGATGAACCTGGTGGCCGGGCTGGCGGAGTCCTACACCGCCCGGGTGCCGGTGCTGGCCCTGATCGGACAGCCGCCCACCACGCTCGAGGGCACCGGCGCGTTCCAGGATTCCAGCGGCAAGGCCGGCTCGATCCACGCGGTCCGGCTGTTCACCGAGATCTCCCGCTACTGCGCCCGCGTCGAGCGGCCCGACGGCCTCGCCGAACACCTGGAGCGGGCGGTCGGCGCGGCACGGTCCGGGGGGCCCGCGGTGTTGTTGCTGCCCAAGGACATCCAGCAGGCCACCGTCGACGTGGCGTTCACCTTCCGCCCGCCGCCCCGCCGATCCGGTCACGACCCGGTCGCCCTCGCCCGGATCCGGGACCTGCTCGCGGCGGCGCGGCGTACCGGCAAGATCGTGCTCATCGCCGGCGACCAGGTGGCACGCGACGACGCCCGCAAACCCCTGCGGGCGCTCGCCGCCGCGGTGGACGCGGCCGTCGGGGTTGCCCCGGACGCCAAGGACGTCTACCCGGCCGACCAGCCCGGCTTCAGCGGTGTCGCCGGCAGCATGGGGCACACCGAACTGGTCGAGGCGGTGCGGCACTGCGCGTTGTGCCTGCTGATCGGCACCCGGATGCCGGCCACGGCCCGCACCGGCCTGGACGCCGCCCTGGCGGTCCCGGTTGCCAGTCTCGGCGCCGAGCCACCGTATCTGCCCACCACGCACGCGACCACCCTCGACCTGCGGGAGGCGCTGGCCGAACTCGCCGATGTGTTGTCGCCGCCGTCCACACCCGATGCCGGTGTGCACGGCGGTTTGGCTCCGCTGCAGGTCCCGGTGTCCGCCGGGACCGGGGTGCGATATCGGGAGGCCGTCGAGGCGATCGCCGCGATGATGCCCGCCGGGTCCGACGTCTTCGCCGACGCCGGCAACACCGGGGCCGCGGTGGTGCACCACCTGACGGTTACCCGGGGCGGTCGGTTCGTCGTCGCGCTCGGCATGGGCGGGATGGGCTACAGCTTCGGTGCCGCGATCGGCTCCGCGTTCGCCCGCGGGAGCGGAGCCTGCGGAGCGACCCGAGAGCCCCCGCGACGCACCTTCGTCATCGCCGGGGACGGCGCGTTCTTGATGCACGGAATGGAAATCCACACCGCGATCGAACACCACCTGCCGGTGACCTTCGTGGTGTTCAACAACAACGCCCACGCCATGTGCGTCACCCGCGAGCAGCTGTTCTACCGGGACCGCTACAGCTTCAACCGGTTCCGGCCCTCGATGCTCGCCGAAGGCGTCGGCGCGATGTTCCCGTCGGTGCCATCGCTCCCGGCGCGCACCCTCGACCAGCTCTTCGACGCGCTCGAAGCCGCGACCACGACCAGCGGGCCGGCCTTCATCGCCGTGGACTGCGACGCCGACGAGATCCCCCCGTTCCTGCCCTTCCTGGAACGAGCCCACAGTCGAGGAGGAACACCGTGACCACACCGCTTCCCGCCCTCAGCGACCTTCCCGGCCGGGTGATCCCCGGGGTGCTGCGGATCGAGACCTCCGACAAGGACACGACCACCCCGATCATCCTGGACATGCTGCGGTCGGTGTACCCGCACGAGCAGGTCTTCGGCGAGTACTGCACCGTCAACGGCTACATCGCCGCGCCACCCCGCGAGGTGTACGACTACCTGGCCGACACCCGCAGCCTGGAGGAGTGGACCTACAGCCTCCGCGGATTCGCCCCGACCGAATAGCCCGGACTGTGGTCGGCTCACGACCGACTCGGAACCGACACCGCCATCTACACCCGGACGGTGGCGAATGCGGACGCGATGACCGTCGACTACCACTGCGCCTGGGACCAAGGCCGCCACCTGTGGATGATCTACCTGCTGCGGGTGGTCGACGCGCAATCCGTCCTCGACAAGCCCGGATCGGTTGTGCTGTGGACGAACTGCCACCATCCGTTCTACGACACCAATCCGTACCCGGACACCGCTCCCCCGGACCGCAAACCCTGGGTCGGCGACTTCTGGGACATGTTCGCCGCCGGTCACCGACTGGAACTGAACAATCTCACCGCCCTGTGCGAATACCGGGCCCGCCACGGCCTGCCCGTCACACCCGACTGGATGAGCTGAGCGCCACATGATCACACGACCGACGCGCCCTGTGAGCCTGATCGACGTCGCCAGCTACCTCCCCGGCCCCCCGGTCGGCGCCGACTACTTCGCCCGGTACGCCCGCTCGGACCGGATGGCGCAGAACGTCATGTTCCGGGCCCCCACCCACCGCCACCACGTCGGCGCGGGCGAGTCGGCCGTCGACATGGCCGAACGTGCCCTCACCCCGCTGATCGACCGCCACGGAACGGTGGCGATCGCGGGAATCGACGTGCTGCTCACGCACACCCAGCTGCCGGACCTGCCGGTGCTCGGCTGTGGCGCCGACCTGGCGCGGCGGATGGACATGACCCCGAAGTGCATCCTCGACCTGCACAACGGTGGCTGCGCCGCGTTCGTGTACATGATCGACCTCGCCCGGACCATCCTGTCCACCAACTCCACCGCGCACACGGCGCTGATCGTGACGGTGCAGAACAGCGCCGGTCAGGTCTTCACCCAACCCGATGTCCGCCCGCTCGCGCAGGCGGCGGTGCCCGGCGACGGCTGCGGAGTCGGGCTGATGTGCATCTCGGATCAGGCCCCGGTCCTCGACGTCGAGTGCCGCCACTACCCGCAGTACGCCGGGGACATGACCGCCGCGATCGACCCGCCCCGCAAGTACTGGGAACCTGGCACCGGGCAACTGCGAATTTCCTTCACCGAATCGAAGGTCACCCGGGTCTTCGCCCGCGGCAACCGTCTGGTCCCCGAGGTGGCACACGCGGTCTGCGATCACATCGGCGTGAGGTCCACGGAGGTCGACACCTTCGTCACCAACCAGCCGAACCGGCTGTTCCTGCGGAACTGGCGCGACGCACTGGAACTGACCCCGGCGCAGCACCCGGACACGTTCGACTCCTGCGGGAACCTCTTCGGCGCCGCGATCCCGGTCACCCTCGACGTGGAGAACCGGGCCGGCCGGATCCCGAGCGGATCGCTGGTCCTGCTCGCCGGATTCGCGCACGCCGGTGACTTCGCTGCCGCCGCCGCGATCCGGTGGGGCGCACAACCCCACGCCGCCCAAGGCTGAGAACGAATGACTCCCTCACCCGCGGCCGCGCCGGGTCACCGGTGATCAGCGCTCGATCAGCGTCAGGAGCTGATCCGCCGCGGCCGAGGCCCCGTCGGTGGCGCGGATTCGGGCGCCGAGCGCGGCGGCCCCAGCCCGGTAGCTCTCCACCCGGAGGAGTTCGTCGAGGGCGTCTCGAATCTGACGGGGGTGCGCCGTCTTCCGGAGCACCTTGCCGGCCCCCGACGCGGCCACCGTCTTGCCGATCGTCGGTTGGTCGGTCAGTGGGGACATCGGCAGGATCAGCATCGGCAGGCCGTGCGCGAGGGCACGGAAGGTGGTTCCATGGCCGCCGTGCCCGACCACGACGGAGCACGTCGGCATCAGTTCGTTGTGCGGAATATAGCGGTGGACAGTGGTATTCGCGGGTGTGCGCAGTCCTGTCGGATCGACCGCGGGACCGGTCGTCACCACCAGCTCGACATCCAGACTCTCGACGGCGTCGAGGATGTTCTGCAAGACTCGGCGCTGGCCCGGGAACCCGCCCGTGCTGAGGCTGGCCAGCACCAATGGCGGAACACGGCCCACCGCTGGGCCTTTCGCATCGTGCACCGCACCGGTCCACACCAGATTGCCGTCGTGGGCCCGTCTGCCCGCCGGGTCGAGCTCGCGGTCCGAGCACACCAGTGCCAGGTCGGCCTGCCGCCAGAGGCGGTGCGGTCGCAGTCCCCTGAGCCGGGCGCCGATCCCGAAGGGGCTGCGTGGGAGCATCTCGTCCAGGCACCCGAAGAACGTGGGGAACAGGGCGACATGGCGCAGGCCTTCCCGCGCCGCCGCGTCGAGCGCATTGAACAGCATGCAGTCGATCACCACGAGGTCGGCCGGGTCCTCCCGCACCGTGTCGAGCAGGTCCTGCCCGATCCCGGGGTTCGTCATCACAGCGAGCATCCCGGTGACCAGCTTCCACGTGCCGTGGATTTCGTGCGGAGTCCACGGGGGCGAGTTCCGATAGGCCCGGAATTCCAGTCCGGCGTTGTCGACGGTGATGCGAAGCGCCTCGTGAGCGAGGGCACGAACGCGGTTTCCGCGGCGCAGGAGCTCTCGGCCGATTCTCAACGTGAGCGGCACGTTTCCGCCGCCGTCGAGCGTGACGAACAGAATGTCGGGCACGGCACCACCTTCATGCGTCCGGACGAGGCCGCATCACACAGATCCTGCACCGGCGAACCAGCCGTCCGGCCCGACCGGAGAGTTGTAACGCGGCAGGTGATGGGTGAAGAACAACTGCGCAACGAGTTCCTGGCGGCTGTTGACCCCAATCTTCGCGTAGATGCTCTTGAGGTGGTCTTGCACCGTGTACGGGCTGACGAAGAGCCGATGCGCGACCTCGACACGCGTCTTGCCGGCAAGGATGTGGTCGAGTACCTCCGCCTCCCGGGACGTCAGGCCGTGAATGGCGGCCAGCAGCGAGACGATCTCCGCGGGTCCGGCCGGTTCCAGTGTGACGGCCACGCGCCCCGCCGGACCACGGCCGTCGAGCTTCCCGGCCCGGACGACGACCCATTCCCCGTCGATCGTTCGGGCCCGCGTGACAGCGGCCGCCGCGCCCGAGTTTCGCAAGCGCTCCGCCGCGAACAGGATGGGAACCATCCGGGTTTCGCACTCGTCGCTCATCCGATCCAGGTATGCCAGCGCCGGTGCCGTCGCCGACTCCACCTCGTCGTCCTGCCCGAGGATCACAACCGACGGACCACCCGGTACCTCCGCCGGCACCCGAGGCGCTTGCCGGATCAACGACAGGCGAAGCCCGTCGCCGATCGCGCGGACAGCACCGGCGAGAAGCCGTACATCCTCGCGGCTGAACCGCCTTCCGGGGCCGCGCATCACCGTCCCGCAACCCCAGCAGAGCCCGTCGCGCCCGCGAAGGACGAACCGCATCTCATCGTCTATCCCCAACGGCTCGAGGATCTCGACGTAGGGCAACGTGGAACGGAGATCCCCGTCGACGGCATCGCGAATCGTCTCGACCCCGACAGGATCGCGGGCGAGCTTGCCGATGGCGTTCCCGTAAGGCGGCGGGCCGTGTGCCAACCGGGCGGCAGTCTCGACGGCACGACTCGGCACGGAGTCGACGCCAATAGTCGTCTGTGACGTCGGCAGCAGCGTCGCCGGATCGACCGTTGCGATGAGGGCGACGTCGTAGGGGATTCGGGCGCGAATCGCGTCGAGAACCGCGTGCCGGAACTCGATGCTGTCGGCGGATCCCTGTGCCGCGTCGCACACACTCGAGCGCAGCGGTTCGACCTTCCGCACCACGGTCATGTCCCCAGTATGCGCTGGCCGAAACCGCGCGCGATACCCCCCAAGTGTGGGATCGGTCGAAGTGCAGGACCGCCACGCACCGAGATTAAATGGGCACCTGACCTGCCCGAATGTGAATTCTCGTCCGGCGCGAACCCGCCGAAGAAGGCAAGCAGTTCTCGCTGTTCGAGCAGATCAACGGACGTGGAACCGTCATTCGCAGGCGCCCCTACTACGCGACCGCCTACCCGCAGGACTCCACGGCCGGACCCGGCCTCCCGTTAAAGATCGAACCAAAGAACGATGTTGAAATATTTCCCAAGCAATTGAAGCCAGTTTGATTCAGTTCCCAAAAGAAGGATCGGCAATTAATTGCAGATCTTTCAACGGCTTAAAATTGACCTTCTATTTCGAGGATAATTCCTCTCCATGACGCCTCCACCTGCAGCGATGGCGTCAACGCGGCCTCGATGGGCAATTCTCGAGAATTCGCGGACAACGGCACCCACGTTGCGCTAGCGTCATGTCGGCAAGCGCGGGGTGCACGCCGCGGAATGCAATCGGCCAAATTACGAATTTCCATCAGGTCATATCTGTGCCAATTTCACAGCGAATAGGAGCAATCATGAACGACCCTCTGACCCAGTCCGGTGCCGAACTCTACGGCGCGATCGTCGACGAGATGCCGGACGAGGAATTCACCGACGACTACCCGGCCGAGGCACTGCTCGTCGTGGCCACCACGCTCCAGGCGAAGGTGTGCAAGGACCTCACCGCGGTGGTCGACAACGAGCGTGACGAACTCATGCCGTCCGACCCGAACTGGTTTGCCGACAGTGGCTTTCAGATGACAGTGAGCATCGGGCAGTACCGAAGGCTGATCGAGGAAGCAGTGTCCGTCGCCGTGCTGGCCAAGATGGGCCGGGGCAACTCGGCCTGGCACGTACTCGAGGGCATGGGCAAGCAGTTGGTCAACCTCGCCGTCACTGCACTGAATCCGGAGTGGGCCGTCACCCGGGCGAGGATCGCCATTGCCTCGTCGACGGAAATGGTCGCGTTCGCACACCGCCGGTCCTGCCGAATCAATCAGGCGGACCTGGGACTCGAACTGGCACTCATGGGCCTCGACAGCCCCACGGCCCCGGAGAAGGAGCCCGCGAACGACACCCTGTCCAGCACTCTCGCCATGATCGAAGTCGCGAGAAAGGCGATGGTGGAGTCCCTGCCGCCGCGAGACTTGGACCCGCGTTTCACTGGCTACTCAGAGCCCGACGAAGCGTCAGAGCTGTTGTGGCAGAAGACAACCAATCTCATGCTCTTCGCAACCGAGTTGCTCGAGCGGGTGATGCGCGATCTCTGCCCGGACGATCCCTCATGGGAGGGCATCTTCTCGGGATTGTGGGCCGCAGTCACCGACGTCACCACCGACATCACCGCCGCGCGGCACCGTCTCGACAACGCCGCCTGAACATCGTCCACCCACGGCCTGCTCGGCAAGGGCCGCAGCGCCGTCCGGCCCACGGCGCCCGGCGCGCCCGGCCGTCCGGCCCCGGGCTCCTGGCTCCTGGCTCCTGCCGGACACGACGACCTCGCCGCGGCTCGAGAACGTACGACTCGCTCAATCCGTACGGATTCGGCGTGTCGTACGTTTTCCGCGTTTCGTACGTTCTCGGCGTGTCGTACGTTTTGGAATACGCCCGACTGTCATGCGCGGGCGGCGCACGCACCACCCCCCTCACCCGACGATCACCACGTGCAGGTTCCGGGGGCCGTGCACCCCCTCGACCCGTTCGAGTTCGATGTCCGAGGTCGCCGACGGCCCGCTGATCATGGTGGTCGGGCGCTCGGGCACCAGCCGCGCCAACGCCTCCGGCACCCCGACCTCGACGCTGGCCAACGCGACCACGCACACGTGCACGTCCGGCACCAGGGTCAGCGCCCGCCGGCCCTGATCGGGGCTGCCGTCGAGGAAGATGGTCCCGGTCTCCGCGCACGTCACCGTCGAGGACGTCACCACGGCGTCGAGCGTCGACAGCTCCGGCGCCGGCACGTCCGCCGAGTCCACCACCACCTCGCCGCCGAACGAGGCCAGCCACGACTCGTCCAGTCCCGCAGGCACTCCCACCCGCGTCGCGCCGAGTTCGGTGAGCACCCCGGCCAGCACAGACGCCAACTCCCCCGCCTCGCACGTGTGGACCTGCGCCTTGTAGTCGACGAGCCGGTCCACCAGCAGGGCTCGGCGCTGCTCGTCGGGCATGGTCCGGCCGGTCCGGTACCCGCGCGGGATCTCCAGCGCCGCCGGCGGCGCCAACGTCAACGCGTCCCGCACCCGCGCCAGCATCACCTCACGTGAACTCACGACCGCCCCTCCCGTCGCGCGGCCTCGATCTCCGCGCGCCCCTCTTCGGAGTCCCACCACTGCCGGAAGGTCTGCTTCGGCGGCGCCGGGATGTCGCGGGTGGCGGTCCACCCGCTGAGCGGCGGCGGCAGGGTGGAGATCCTGCCCTTCTTCCCCGCCAGCAGCCGACCCAGGCCGACTGCCTTCTGCGCCGCGGTGAACCGCCGAGCCTTCGTCATCGCGTAGGACGCGGCCTTCATCGCGGCGGCCTCGACGCCGAAACCCGACTGCTCCACCTTCTGGTGCCGCAACTCCACCAGCAACGACGGGATGTCGATCTTGACCGGGCAGGCGTCGAAGCACGCCCCGCACAGGCTCGACGCGAACGGCAGCGTCGAGTTCGGGTCGTCGGCGCCGTCCATGCCGGCGAGCTGCGGGGTCAGCACCGCGCCGATCGGCCCCGGATAGGTGGAGCCGTAGGCGTGCCCGCCGGTGCGCTCGTAGACCGGGCACACGTTCAGGCACGCCGAGCAGCGGATGCAGTGCAGCGCGGCGCGGCCCACCCGATCCGCCAGCGCGGCGGTGCGGCCGTTGTCGAGGAGCACCAGGTGGAAGGCCTGCGGGCCGTCGCCGGTGCTCACGCCGGTCCACAGCGACGTGTACGGGTTCATCCGCTCGCCCGTCGACGAGCGCGGCAGCAGCTGGAGGAACACCTCGAGATCCCGGTACTCCGGAACCACCTTCTCGATGCCCATCACCGTGATCAGGGTCCGCGGCAGCGTCAGGCACATCCGGCCGTTGCCCTCCGACTCGACCACACCGAGGGTGCCGGTCTCGGCGATCCCGAAGTTGGCCCCGGAGATCGCCACCGGCACCGTCATGAACTTGTGCCGCAAGAACTTCCGGGCGGCGGCCGCGAGGTGCGCCGGGTCGTCGTCGAGATCAGGGTCCACGTCGGCCATCTCGCGCAGGAAGATCTCGCGGATCTCGGCGCGGTTCCGGTGGATCGCCGGCACCAGGATGTGCGAGGGCTTGTCGTGGCCGAGCTGCACGATCAGCTCCGCCAGGTCTGTCTCGTACGCGCGGATGCCGCGGGCCTCGAGGTGCTCGTTGAGCGCGATCTCCTGCGTCGCCATCGACTTGACCTTGATCACCTCGTCGGAGCCGGTCGCGCGCACCAGCCGGGTGACGATGTCGTTGGCCTCGTCCGCGTCGGCCGCCCAGTGCACGACGCCGCCGCGCGCGATCACCGCCGCCTCGAGTTGCTCGAGCAGCTCCGGCAGCCGGTTCATCACGTCGGTCTTGATCGCGGATCCCGCGTCCCGCAACGCCTCCCAGTCCGGCAGCTCCCCGGTGACCGCGAGGCGCTTGGCGCGGATCGTGTGGGTGGCCTTGCCGAGGTTGCGGCGCAGCTGGGCGTTCGCCAGCTCGTGGTGCGCGGCGGCCGGGAACGTCTCGGTGCCGCGCAGGAACCCGGCGCCCCTCGGCGCGCGGGGCGGGAACGGCGGCAGGCCGAGCGCGACACCCCTCATGCCGTCACCGGCCCGACCGACGCCAGGATCTCCGCGAGGTGCACCGTCCTGGTCCCCATCTGCAGCCGGGACATGCCGCCACCGATGTGCATCAGGCACGACGAGTCGCTGGCGCAACAGAACTCGGCGCCGGTGGCCGCGACGTTGCGGATCTTGTCCCCCAGCATCGCCGTTGACGTCTCCGCGTTCTTGATCGCGAACGTGCCACCGAACCCACAGCACACGTCGGCCTCCGGCAGCTCGACGAGGTCGATCTCGCGGACCGCCCGGAGCAGGCGCAGCGGCTTGTCGCCGACCCTCAGCATCCGCAGCGAGTGGCAGGTGGGGTGGTAGGTGACGCGGTGCGGGTAGTGGGCGCCGACGTCGGTGACCCCGAGCACGTCGACGAGGAGTTCGGAGAGCTCGTAGGTCTTCGCCTTGACGGTCTCGACCCGCCCGCACAGGCCGACGCTGCCGTAGCGCTCGGCGACGATCTGGTGCTGGTGGCGCACCGACCCCACGCAGGAACCGGACGGGGCGACAACCGCGTCGACGGAACTGTCGCCGAAGTTCTCGGCGTAGTTCTCCACCAGCGGGAGCGCGTCGGGCTGGTACCCGGTGTTGACGTGCATCTGCCCGCAACAGGTCTGCCCCGGCGGGAACACCACCTCGTGTCCGAGGCGGGTGAGCAGCAGGGCTGTGGCCTTGGCCGCGTCCGGGAACATCGTGTCCCCGATGCAGGTGGCGAACAGCGCGATTCGCATGCGGTACTCCGGAGTCGTCGGGTGCCTTCCGCCCACAGTAGGTCCGGAGCCCACCGTCGTGCAGGCCGACGCGGCGCACGGGCCCGGGTCCAGCAAGTTTCCCGCGACGCGGGACCCCGCCTCCCACCGCGACGCCCGAGAGGTCATGATGACGGAAAGGGTTAGCGATATTAACTAGTCACGAGGTACCTCAGATGAGCGAAGCTACGGCCATCGGCGATGGCATCTTCCAGATTCCCGTTCCCATGTCCCACAATCCCCTGGGCAACACCCTTGTCTACGCGATGGAGTCCCCCGGCGGGCTGGTCCTGGTCGACACCGGCTGGGGCGACGACGAGGGCTGGCAGGGCCTGACCTCCGGCCTCGAGTCGATCGGGCACTCGGTCTCCGAGGTGGAGGGCGTGGTGCTCACCCACTTCCACCCCGACCACACCGGCCTCTGCGGGCGGGTCCGGGAGGCGTCCGGCGCGTGGATCGCCATGCACGAGTCGGACCACGACATGTTCGAGAAGATGTCGGAGGGCCGCAACCAGGAGTGGATGGACTACCAGCTGGCGAACCTGGCCCGGGCCGGCGCGGAACCCGAGGACCTCGCCGCGTTCGAAGAGGCGTCGGGCGGCGACGCGCCGGTCGGCCCCGAGGCCGCACCCGACCGCAAGCTCGAGGACGGCGAGGTCATCGCGCTGACCGGCCGCGGGCTCCGCGCGGTGTTCACACCCGGTCACACGCCGGGCCACGTGTGCTTCTACCTCGAGGACGCCGACGTGATGTTCACCGGCGACCACGTGCTGCAGAAGACCACCCCGCACGTCGGGAACTTCGTCTACCCGCTCGAGGAGCGGGACGGCCTCGCCGAGTTCCTGGACTCGCTGCGCCGCGTGCAGTCGATGGACGTCACCCGGGGCCTGGGCGCGCACGGCCTGCCGATCGACGACGTCGCGGGCCGGGCGGTGGAGCTGATCGAGCACCACGAGGAGCGGCTCGACCACCTGTACGAGGCGTTCGCCGACGACCAGATCACCGTGTGGGAGGTGGCCCAGCGGATGAAGTGGTACCGGCCGTGGACGGACTTCCACCCGATGGCCAAGGGCATGGCGCTGTCCGAGGCGGCCGCGCACCTGCGGCACCTGGTGACCCGCGAGCAGGTCGCGCAGGTGCCGGGCACCGAGCCCGCGCTGTTCGTCGCGCGGCGGTAGCCGCTGCGCCGATCCATGGCGCATCACTGCCAAAGCGACGAAGATCGGAACTGTAGGTCCTTCGAGGGCGTGGTCGTCCCACGCCCTCGACCGGACGGACGTCCTCGGGGGCTTCCGTCCCCGGAGACAGGAGTCCGCAGTGAGTGATCCCGCAACCCCGACCGCCTACCCGGAGGTCGACCAGGCCCTCACCGACCTGGTGGAGGGCGAGAAGACCTGGGCCGGCCTGCCCCTGAGCGAGCGCCGCAGACTGCTCGACCGGGTGCGGGAGCTCACGGTGGCGAACGCCGCCGACTGGGTGGCCGCCGCGGTCGCGATCAAGCGGCTCGACCCGGACTCCCCGCTGGTCGGCGAGGAATGGATGTCCGGCCCGTACCCGATGGCCACCTCGCTCACCGCGCTGTCGTCGAGCCTCGCCGCCCTCGAGTCCGGCGCCAGCCCGCTCGCCGACGCCGACTTCGGCACCGCCCCCGGCGGCCGCACCACCGTCCGGGTGCTGCCCCGCAGCATCTTCGACCGGTTGCTGCTGAGCGGGTTCAGCGCCGAGGTGTGGCTGCAGCCGGGCATCGACAAGGCGACGGCCCAGCGCGACGCCGGACTCGCCGAGCTGGACCCGACCCGGACCAACGGCGTCGGCGTGGTGCTGGGCGCCGGGAACATCACCTCCATCGCCCCGCTCGACACGCTGTACGAGCTGATCGCCCACAACCGGGTGGTCGCGCTCAAGCTGAACCCGATCACCGACCCACTGCTGCCCGTGCTGGAGCGGGTGCTCGAACCGCTGGTCTCGATCGGCGTGGTCCGCCTGCTCACCGGCGGCGCGGACGTCGGGACGTACCTGACGCGGCACCGCCTCGTCGACCACGTGCACATGACGGGCAGCGCGCTCACCCACGACGCGATCGTGTTCGGCACCGGGGAGGACGGCGCGCGCCGCAAGGCCGCCGGCGAGCCGGTGCTCGACAAGGCCATCTCCAGCGAACTCGGCGGGGTGTCGCCGACCATCGTGCTGCCCGGCGAGTGGAGCCGGTCCGACATCGAGTTCCAGGCCGAGCACGTCGCGACGCAACGCCTGCACAACGGCGGCTACAACTGCGTCGCGGCGCAGGTGGTGGTGCTCTCGTCGGCATGGCCCCAGCGTGACGAGTTCGTCGCGGCGCTCCGGAAGGCCGTCGACCGCGCCCCCGCCCGCGCGCCCTACTACCCGGGCAGCGACAGCCGGGTGGCCGCGGCGACCGAAACCTTCCCGCGCGCCGAGAAACTGGGCGAGCGCGGCGGCCGGGTCCTGGTGAGCGGTCTGCCGCCGGACGAGTGCACCCCGCTGCTGCAGACCGAATACTTCGCCCCGGTCCTCGGGGTGATCGACCTGCCGCACGACGGCGCCGAGTTCGCCACCCGCGCAGCGGAAATGGTCAACGACCAGTTCGTCGGCACGCTCGGCGTCAACATCATCGCCGAGCCCGGCACCATCGACGCGATGGGCAACGGATTCGACTCGCTGCTCGAGTCCCTGCGGTACGGCACCATCGCCGTGAACGCCTGGACCGGCGTCGGGTACCTCACCGCCACCGCGACCTGGGGCGCCTTCCCCGGCCACACGCTCGACGACGTGCAGAGCGGCATCGGCGTGGTGCACAACGCCCTGCTCATCGACAGCCCGGAGCGCACGGTGGTCCGCGGACCGTTCCGGCCGTCGCCGCGGTCGTTGCTGCACCGCGAGGCGTCGATCTCGCCGAAGCCGCCGTGGTTCGTCGGCAATCGCACCGCCGCCCGCACCGGGCGACTGCTGACCGGCTTCGCGGGCGCGCCGTCGTGGACCAAGCTGCCGGCGATCTTCGCGTCGGCGCTGCGGGGCTAGCTGCAAAGTGGATAGACGGTTCTCCCCAGTACTTCTCGAAGTGGAGGCCAACAAATGAACAGCGAGAAGTCGGTCGCCGACTACGTCGTGGTCGGGGCGGGGTCGTCCGGCGCCGCGCTGGCCGGCCGGCTCAGCGCCGACCCGCACAAGGACGTCGTCCTGCTCGAGGCCGGGCCGCCGGACAAGAACAGATTCGTCCACATCCCCGCGGCCTTCTCGAAGCTGTTCCGCAGCGAACTCGACTGGGACTACCTGACCGAGCCGCAGCCGGGCCTGGGGGGCCGCCGGGTCTACTGGCCGCGGGGGAAGATGCTCGGCGGGTCGTCGTCGATGAACGCGATGATGTGGATCCGCGGTTTCGCCGCCGACTACGACGAGTGGGCCGACCTGGCCGACCGGTCCTGGGCCTTCCACAACGTCGTGGAGTACTTCCGCCGGATCGAGAACGTCGAGGGGACGGCGTCCGTCGACGCCGGCACCTCCGGACCGCTCTCGGTGAGCCGGCAGCGCAGCCCACGCCTCCTCACCGCGGCGTTCCTCGAGGCCGCGCGCGAGTGCGGGTACCCGGTGGAACGGGCGAACACCGCTCGGCCCGAGGGCTTCTCGCAGACCATGGTGACGCAGAAGCGGGGCGCCCGGTGGAGCACCGCCGACGCCTACCTGGTGCCCGCACGCCGACGCCCCACCCTGACGGTGCTCACCGAGGCCAAGGCCACCCGGGTGATCTTCGAGGGCACGGCCGCCGTCGGGGTGGAGTACCAGAAGGACGGCGCGCGCCGCACCGTGCGGGCCCGCAGGGAGGTGGTCCTCGCGGGCGGCGCGATCAACTCGCCGCAGCTGCTGATGCTCTCCGGCATCGGCGACGAGCAGCACCTGCGCCGGCACGGGATCGCGGTGCGACACCACCTGCCGGAGGTGGGGCGCAACCTCGCCGACCACCTGGTCTCGATGCTCGGCTACCGCGTCGAGGCCGACTCGCTGTTCGCCGCCGAGAGGCTCCCCGAACTGGCGAACTACCTGGCCCGGCGGCGCGGGATGCTCACCTCGAACGTCGGCGAGGCGTACGGGTTCGCCTGCAGCCGTGAGGAACTCACGCTGCCGGACCTGGAGATGATCTTCGCCCCCGCCCCGTACTTCGACGAGGGCCTGGTGCCGGCCACCGGGCACGCCGCGGTGATCGGCACGATCGTGCTCAGGCCGCAGAGCCGCGGGGAGATCACGCTGCGGTCGGCGTTCTCGGAGGACAAGCCGGTCATCGACCCGCGCTACCTCAGCGACGCCGGCGGCGCGGACCGTCGCGCGATGCTCGAGGGTCTGCGGCTGTGCACCGCCCTCGCCGCGGCCCCCGCGCTGAGGTCCCGGCTCGGCGTGATGGTCCGGCCCGACCTGCCGGCGCACACGCCCCTCGACGAGGTGCTCGCGGTCGCGCTCGAGCGGAACTCGCACACCCTGTACCACCCGGCGGGCACCTGCCGCATGGGCAAGGACGACGGCAGCGTCGTCGACCCCCAGTTGCGGGTGCGCGGCGTGGACCGGCTGCGGGTGGCGGACGCGTCGATCATGCCGACCCTCATCCGCGGCCACACCCACGCGCCGTCGGTAGTGATCGGGGAGAAGGCGGCCGACATGATCCGGGCGTCGGCCTGACACGAGTCCCTTCGGAACCCTTCCTAAATAGTTGGACGTCCTATAATCTGGCGCGCATGAGCATGGACCCGCGCACCAACACCGTCGACGGCGTGCTGCGCCGCTCGGCCGCCAAGTTCCCCGACCGCACGGCGCTGACCTTCGACGGTCGCAGCTGGACCTACCGCGAGCTCGACGCCGCGGTGACCCGCGCGGCCGGCCACCTGCTCTCGCTCGGACTCGAGCACGGCGACCGGGTCGCCGCGTACGGCACCAACTCCGACGGGTACGTGATCGGATTCCTCGCCTGCGCGCGGGCGGGACTGGTGCAGGTGCCGGTCAACTACGCGCTCAAGGGCGAGGAGTTGCGCTACCTGGTCTCGCAGTCCGGTGCCCGGGCGGTGCTGGTCGACCCCGCGCTCTCCGGCACCCTGGACTCGGTGCGCCCGGACCTCGCCGTCGAGCATGTGCTCGCGCTGCGTGACGCGGACGGATCACTGGTCGCGGTCGGCAGCGGCGGCGAGGTGCCGGAGCTGCCGCAGCAGGCCTCGTCGACGGACCTGACCCAGCTGCTGTACACGTCGGGAACCACCTCGAAGCCCAAGGGCGCCATGATGACCCACGGTGCGCTCGTCCACGAGTACGTGTCGTCGGTGATCGCGCTGGGCCTGTCCGCCGACGACAACCCGCTGATCTGCATGCCGCTGTACCACTCGGCGGGCATGCACGTGTTCATGATGCCGTACCTGTCGGTCGGCGCGACCGTGAATCTGATGGCGGCACCGGACATCCCGGAGATCCTGCGCCGCATCGAGGCCGACCGGATCGGGTCGCTGTTCCTCGCGCCGACGGTGTGGGTGCCGCTGGCGAACCACCCGGACCTCGACACCCGCGACCTCTCGTCGCTGAAGAAGGCGCAGTACGGCGCGTCCATCATGCCGGTGACGGTGCTGAACCGGCTGCGCGAGAAGTACCCGGATCTCGGGTTCTACAACTGCTTCGGGCAGTCGGAGATCGGGCCGCTCGCCACGGTGCTCGGCCCCGAGGACCACCAGGACCGGCCGTCGTCCTGCGGGCGTGCGGTGTTCTTCGTGGAGACCCGGGTGGTGGACGCCGAGGGCAACGACGTCCCCGACGGCGTCGCCGGCGAGGTCCTCTACCGGTCGCCGCAGCTGTGCCAGGGCTACTGGGAGAACCCGGAGGCGACGGCGGAGGCGTTCCGCGACGGCTGGTTCCACTCCGGCGACCTGGTCACCCGTGACGCCGAGGGCTTCATCACGGTGGTGGACCGCATCAAGGACGTCATCAACACCGGCGGGATCCTCGTCGCCTCACGCGAGGTCGAGGACGCGATCTACACGCACCCCGCGGTCGCGGAGGTCGCGGTCATCGGCACCCCGGACGAGAAGTGGATCGAGGCGATCACCGCGGTCGTGGTGCTGCGCGAGGACGGCGAGGTGACGTCCGAGTCGCTGATCGCGCACGTCAAGGAGCGGATCGCGCCGTTCAAGGTGCCCAAGCGGGTGGTGTTCGTCGAGGAGCTGCCGAGAAACCAGAGCGGCAAGCTGCTCAAGCGGGAGCTGCGGACCGTCCGGTCCTGACCGTCCGCGACGGGCCTGCGCGGAAACGGCGCAGCCGGCGGGGACCGTGTGGGAGGGTGGCCGGACGAAACCGGAAGGGGCAGCCGTGAGCCGCACGATCGTCCGCAAGGTCGGCATCGCCGCGGCAGTGTTGGCGATGGCCACCGGGCTCAGCGGTTGCCTGGCCCCCGGCACGCCCCCCGGCTGGTCGAGCTACACCATCGAGCGGGGCGCGCACAGCGCGACGGTGGGCAGCCCCGCCGGGGTTGCCGGCCCGCTGGCGGGTTGGGTCAGCCCCGGCGGGGCCTCGCGGACGTACGACTTCGTGCTGACCCCGACGGCGGAGTACGTGCTCACCGCGCCCACCCAGCCCGAGGACCAGTTCGACTGGAACAAGCTGCCCGGCTTCTCGGACTGCGGCGACATCGACCTGGCACGCAACGGCGCCATGTTCGGGTGGCGGTGGCGTACCGACACCTCGCCCCGCGTGCTCGAACTGGTGCCGTACGCCAATGCCGACGGCGTGCACCAGTACCCGGACAGCGCGCTCGTCACCCTCTCCCACGACGACCTCGCGGCCAATGCGCCGCTGCGGTACTCGATCCAGATCGACGGGTCCGTCTACCGTTTCGCCGTCGACGGCACCATCCGCGGCCGGGACATCCACGCGACGGCCATGCTGCCCCGGTCCTGTCCCGCCAACCCGACCAGCACCGGCAAGTGGTACGCCGGGTTCTACTTCGGCGGCACGTCCACCTCCCCGTCGCAGATGTACGCCTACGTGCGCGAACCCGCCGGCGGCGCGGCTCCCGGCGAGACCGGCGGGAACGGCTCCGTTGGCTCGAGCGACCCGGTCAGCGAACAGATCGAGGCCACCCGACTCGTGAGCTAGCGCCGGATTTGAAAACGCAACAGCTCCCCGCCCCGGAATCCGTGGCCGGCGAACCGACTCACCGAGAGTGCGTGAGGGAGCGGCTGCGACGCCACGTCGCATCGAACATCTCTCTCGCCGACCGGCATTCGACGGTCATTCGTCTCCCACCGGCCCCTGGACCGATTCGGACGTCCCTGACGTTGGCCGCCTCGGCCGAGAGCACGTACGCGACGGGTCCGGCGACGTCCTCGACGGTCTGCGGGCGCTTCATCGGGATGAGCTGGTCGACCATCCCGCCGAAGATCGGGCGAGTCCCCGAATCCAGGAGGAAATCCGATGTCTGTCAACGCCACTCACCATGACGATGCTCGTGTGGTCGATCCGATCCGCCCGCAACTGACCGGTCCCGAGATCCTCCAGCACGCCGGCCGCGACTCCGGCGATCCCTGACAGCACGCCCTCCGCATCACCGACCCGAACCGGAGACGGAGTCCGCGACGGGGCGCGATGCCTGCGCGACGACGAACAGGAAGAGCCCACAGGCGATGACGAGAAGCCAGGCGGGGCCTGACGCATGTGCGAATTGCGCCGGACCGACGCCGGAGACAATGCTGCCTGCGACGGCGATACCGACCGCCGCCCCGAACTGGCGAGCAGTGGACGTGATCGCGCCGGCGACACCGGCGCGATCCGGCGGGAGCCCACCGACCGCGGTGTTGGTGATCGGGGCATTGGCGAAACCGAAACCGATGCCGATGAGCAGATAGGCCGTCAGGAGCCATATGACTCCGGTGCCGCTGTCGAGAGCGAGAAGCAACAGTCCCCCGGCCGTGATGAAGCCGCCGGCCAGCGCGAGGGGTGGTCGCGGTCCGAGGCGCCCGACCAGGTGGCCCGACAGTGGTGCACACACGGTCGCCCCGAGGGCGAGGGGCAGGGTGGCCGTGCCGGCGGCCAGTGGCGTCAATCCGCGGGCATGTTGCAGATACAGCGTGTTGATCAGCAACGTCACGTTCAGCGCGACGAACACCGCCACCGCCCCCACCACCGCACTGGTGAAGGCCGGCCTGCGAAACAATTGCAGATCCATCAACGGCTCGGGTCGGCGAGATTCGAGCCTGACGAACGCGACTGCCGCACCGGCGACGCCGGCGTACGCGGCCAGCGCCGCCGGCGAAGCCCAACCGATTCGCGGCCCCTCGATCAGCACGCCGACGGACACACCGACAATGACCGCGAGCAGGGCCTGACCGGGGACGTCCAGGCTCCGGGGCTGCTGCGCTCGCGACTCCGGCACGAACACCGCGCTCAGCACCAGAGCGGTCACGATGATCGGCGCGTTGATCCAGAACGCCGCTCGCCAACCCCAAACCGAGATGAGCGCACCACCCACGACGGGCCCCACCGCCATGCTGAGCCCGAAGACCGACGCCCAGACACCGATGGCCCGTGCCCGCTGCTTCGGATCGGAGAACGCATTCACGACGATTGCAAGGGCCACGGGGCTGAGCATCGATCCGCCCGCGCCCTGAACAACGCGGGCCGCGGCGAGCGCGCCGAGCGAAGGGGCGAGTGCGCAGGCAAACGAGGCGACCGCGAACACCGCCAATCCCAGTTGGAACACCCGCCGTCGTCCGAATCGGTCGGCCAGCGCCCCGGAAGAGATCAGGAGGCCGGCAAGGGCAAGGGTGTACGCATCCACGATCCACTCGAGGCTGCGCACGTCCGCGCCCAGGTCCTGCCCGATCGCGGGCAGGGCAACGTTGACGACTGTCGTGTCCATCCCCACGACGAACATGCTCGAACAGCAGACCGCCAGCACCGTCCACTGTCGACGCGGGCTCAACCCCGGTGGGGCGAGGAGTGTCGTCTCGTTCGTCATCTGCCGTACCCGGCGCTGTCTGTCCATCCCCGAATGGTCGCGGCGTGGCCCTCCGACGGCCCAGTGATTTTGCGAAGACCGCAAAATGGTGGTCGTGGACGGCGACGTGGAACGGATCATCGACGACATCGGCCCCCGGCTGCGCAGGCTGCGCAACGACCGAGGCCTCACCTTGGAGTCCCTGTCGGCCGAGACCGGGATCTCCGTCAGCGCGCTGTCCCGGCTCGAGTCCGGCAAGCGCCGGCCCACCCTCGACCTGCTGATTCCGCTCGCGCGCGCACATCGCGTCGCGATCGAACAGCTGATCTCCGCGCCTGCCACGGGAGATCCCCGTGTCCACCTCACCCCGATCCGCAAACGCCGCGGCACCACCCTGGTACCGCTGACGCAATTTCCGGGCCGCGTGCAGGTGTTCAAGGAGGTGCTCGCCCCCCGCGAGCCGAAGCTGGTGACCCACGCCGGCTACGAGTGGCTGTACGTCCTGGCGGGCGAACTGCGCCTCATCCTCGGTGAGCGCGAATTCATCCTTCGCCCAGGCGAAGTCGCCGAGTTCGATACCAGTGAGCCGCACTGGTTCGGCCCCGGGGATTCGAACGCAGTCGAGATCCTGCACCTGTTCGGACCGCGGGGCGAACAGGCTGTCGTCCGCACGTGATCACCAGCCGCCCCCACCCCCGAGGCCGAATTCCACCGCGCCGATCGCAGCTCATCAAGACTTCATCTCTCATTGCCCCTCTCGCCTGCTGATTCCGGTGATGACCTCGCCCGTGGGTGACCCGGACTTGCCGACAGTGGTGACCACCTGCCGGTACCGCGTGGTGGCGCCGTCTGGGCGACGCTCGAACAGGTCGACCGCGTAGGCTCCCTCCCCCGTCCGTTTGACCACGACGCAGTGCGTCGTGCCGACCGGGATCGACTCGGCGATTCCCCGGGTCAGGACCTCCGCGGATCCGACCCGCGCATTCTCTGCCACAAAGGTCCGGGCCTTGGCCCCGTCCCGGGCTCCGTAGTACGCGTCCTCGAACCCCGCGATCGCGGCCGCCCCCGGATCCGGCGAGTCCATGGTGGCGGGTTCGCCCGGCGCGAGTCCCGCACACCAAAGGTCCTCCGCCGAGGCGGGAACCGTTGCCGCCTGGCCGGATTCGCGGACGCCGGCGTCGACGCCCGCCCCGGACGGCTTGGCTGCCGCGACCACGGAGTCCCCATTCGGGCCGGCCCAGTCCCCGAGAGTCACCACGGCGAACGCGCCACCGACGACGAGGATCGCCGCCGCGGCGGCCACCGAGGCGCCCCGCCGCCGCCGACGAGTGGGCGCCGGCGGCGGCCCGGACACAGACCCGTCGACGTAGGCGGTCAGCTCGCCCTCGGCCGGCGGCATCCACTCGGGTTCGGGCCCGCCCGATGAATCCGCCTGTGGCGCTTCTATGCTCGCCGTTTCGCGTGCACCAGCGCCCCCGACATCCGGCGTGGGCTCCGCGCCCGCGAACCAGTCGTCGCGGGCGCTCTGCCAGGTGGGACGCGTACCCACGGTGCCGGAGACCCTACCCGCCGTGACCGCTAGGCCAGGCCCGCGCGCACGGCCGTCAGGACGTCCGCGACCTGGCCGCCCACCGGGCCGACCGGCGAATTCACGACGGCCGATTCGAGCGAGGTCACGCCCTCGAGCCCGCCGGGCACCGAGATCGCCGCGGTCCGTGCGACATCGACCCGACCGGTCACGGCGCCGGCCACGTCGCGGGCCACCTGCGGCGCCGCGTCGGCGACGACGCGCACGCCCTCGACCACCTCGGGACCACCGGGCCCTGCCTCGACCTGCGTCACGACCGCCCGGGTCTGAGCGGTGACCGCGGCGGTGTCGATCACGACCGGAGCGGGCGCGGCCGGCTCCGGTGTGGAAGTCGGGGTCAGGTCGACGAGCGGCTCGCCGTCGACGTCACCGGCGCCGAACGCGGTACCCGCCGCGCCGCCGACGAGCCCGCCGACGGTGCCTCCGACGACAGCGGCCGGAATGCCGACTACCGCTGCACCGGCAGCCGCCCCGATAGCGGCACCGCCTGCGCTCCCGACCACACCGCCCGGAACGGCGCCAACTCCCGGAACCAAGACCGTGCCGAGCGCGCCGCCGGTGAAGCTGCCCACGACGCCGCCGACGACTGCGCCGGGTACCGCACCCACCACCGCCGCCGGCGCACCCAGAGCAGTGCCACCGGCCAGCGCCCCGCTCGCCGCGCCCGCGGTGGTCGCCGCCGCCACCTTCTGCGCCCGCTCCGGCTCGAAGCCGACGGACTTCCAGAAGGTCGCGACCTGCGACTCCGCGATGGCGAACTGGTTGTTCGTGCGCTCGAGGTCGTCGTCGCTCAGCCGCACCGTCTGCTGGTCGACCATGAAGTCGCCCGCGCGCAGCATGTTCCTGGGCGCCTGGATCGGCGCGACCGGCTCCACCGCCGCCGGCAGGTGCAGCACCTGCGGTTCGTCGCGCACGGGCTCCTCGTACACGGGCACGTCGTACATGCTCGGCGCCTGGTACGGCTGGTACTCGATCTGCTGGTACTCCGTCGGCGGCGCCACCCAGTACTGACGCGGCGCCGGCTCGGGTTCCGGTGCGGGCTCCTCGGCGGGCGCCACTCCGGGCTGGTCGGCCTCGGCCGTGACCACACCGGGCTGCGACTCCTCCGGCACCGAAACGCCGGGTTGCTCCGTCGGCGCGGCGACCGCCACCCCGGTCCACCCGATCGTGATCGCGAGCGGAACCGCCCCCGCCACCGTCAACCGCTGCACGCGTCGGCGCCGATTTCGGACGCCGAATCCCCTGTCCTGCATGATCCCCCCTGGATCTGTCCGGACGCTCCTGTGTCGGGAGGGAGCGTCGCGCCGACGGTCGTCCGACGGCGACTGCTCCTCATCTCTCGCCGCCGCGGATCTTTCGATCCGCGAGGCACGTGCGGCAGAAACCGGCCGCCGGTGTCGACGAAACCGGCCCCCGCCGACAGGCGGCTACCGGGGCCGGCCGTGCCTCACCGGCGGACTCCCCGCACGCGCAGGTCCCGCGCCAGGTGGTCACGCTGTTCGAGCACCAACCGGTGCAGCGCCGTGGGCGCCTCCGCATGCTCGTCGAGCCAGGCGTCGACCGCGCGCAGGGAGTCCGCGGCCGGGAACAGTCCGACCACGATGCGGCGGGCGATCTCGATGCTGCGCGATGCCCACACGTCACCGATCGAGTCGAAGTACTCGCCGTCGTACCGGGCGATGAGGTCGCGCCGGGCGCCGGCCCGGAAGCCGCCGATGACCGCGTCGAGGTGGTCGTTGGTCAGCGACCTGTCCTCCAACGCGGACGCCCAGGCCTGCGCCTTCACGTCCTCGTCCGGGCGCGCCGCCATCGCCTTCAGGTGCGCAGTGCGGCCCGACGCGGTGTCGTCGCGGGCCAGCTCGGCGTCGAGGTCCGCGGTGTCCGCGTCCCCGGTCGCGGCGAGCGCGGTCCACAGGGACCAGCGCAGGTCGGGGTCGAGCCGCAGCCCGGGCACCGTCGCCCCGCCGTCGAGCACCGCGCGCACGTCCGCGGCGCGGTCGCGTTGGACGGTGGCCGCCGCCGCGACCGCCCGGGCCCACGCGAGCTGCTCCCCCGATCCCGGTTCCGCGGCGGACATTGCGGCCCAAGAGGATTCGAGCCACTCGCCGCGCCACCGGTCGCGGGCCTCGGGGCGAAGGTAGTGCCCGACGGCGTAGGACGCGTTCGCCAGCACCGCGGTGAGCAGTGCCATGTTGGATTCGGTGGGCGCGAAGGTGCGGGCCATCGTCAGGTAGCGCTCGGTGGGGAGCACGCCGTCGCGGGTGGCGTTCCACAGCGCCGACCAGACCAGCCCGCGGGCCAGCGGGTCGACGACGCGGTCGAGCGAGGCCTCGACGGTGCGGAGCGAGAACCCGCCCAGCCGGACCTTGGCGTAGGTGAGGTCGCCGTCATTGAGCAGCACCAGGGGCGTCTCGGTCAGCTCGACCGGGGTGCGCACACCGGAGATGTCCACCTCCAGTCGCTCGGTCAGCACCAGCGAGCCGGCGTCGTCGAAGTCGTAGAGCCCGACGGCGAGGGTGTGCGGCCGCGGGTTGGTCTGGACGATCTCGTGCCGCTTGCCGCGGCGCTCGAGCGTCAACGTGGAGACGCCACTGGTCTGCAGCCAGGCCTGCGCCCACGCCGTCAGGTCCCTGCCGGAGGTCGCCGACAGCTCGGCCAGCAGGTCCTCGAGCGTCGCGGTGCCGAACGCGTGCGCGCGGAAGTAGCGGCGCGAGCCCTCGAAGAACGCCTCGCGACCGACGTGGGCGACCAGTTGCTTGAGGACGCTGGCGCCCTTGGCGTAGGTGATGCCGTCGAAGTTGAGCTTGGCCGCCTCGAGGTCGACGATGTCCGCGACGATGGGGTGCGTCGTCGGCAGCTGGTCCTGCGAGTACGCCCAGGCCTTGCGGCGGTTCGCGAACGCCACCCACGCGTCGGTCCACCGGGTGGCCTCCGCGCTGGCGAGGGCGCCCATGTAGTCGGCGAAAGACTCCTTGAGCCACAGGTCGTCCCACCACACCATCGTGACCAGGTCGCCGAACCACATGTGGGCCATCTCGTGCAGGATCGTGTTGGCCCGGCCCTCGTACTGCGCGGCGGTGGCGGCGCCACGGAACACGTACGCCTCGGTGAAGGTGACCAGCCCCGGGTTCTCCATCGCGCCGAGGTTGTACTCGGGGACGAAGACCTGGTCGTACTTGCCCCAAGGGTACGGGTAGTCGAACTGCTCGGCGAAGAAGTCGAGGCCCTGCGCCGTCACCTCGAGGACGGTGTCGGCGTCCAGGTACTGCGCCAGCGAGGCGCGGCACAGCACGCCGAGCGGAACCGTGAGATCACCTCGGGTCCAGGAGGATTCGACGCGGGCGTAGGGACCTGCGACAACCGCCGTGAGGTAGGTGGAGATGGGCAGGGTCGGCTCGAACTCGACGACCTGCCGGGTGTCGTCGACCTCGCGGGTGGCGGCGGTCCGGTTCGAGACCACCTCCCAGCCCGCCGGGGCGGTGACCGCAAAGGTGAACGGCGCCTTCATGTCCGGCTGCTCGAAGCAGGCGAACACCCGGCGCGCGTCGGCCGGCTCGTACTGGGTGTAGAGGTAGGTCTGCCCGTCGACGGGGTCATGGAAGCGGTGCAGCCCCTCCCCCGAACGGCTGTACTCGCCCGTCGCGGCCACCGTGACCACGTTCGACGGGCCCAGTCCGCGGACGGCGATGCGGGCGCCGTCGTACTCCACGGGCACGGTCTCGCCGTTGACCGTCACCGACTCCACGGACAGGCCGAGGAAGTCGATCCACGTCTGCGCGGCGGTCGCGTCGAACTCGAGGGTGGTGGTGGTCGCGAAGCCCGGCCGGGCCTGGTCGGGGGCGGCCGCGAGGTCCAGTTCCACACGGTAGGCGCGGACGGTAATCGCCGCCGAGCGCGCTGCGGTTTCGTCACGGGTCAGGTTCGCGGTGGTCACATCCGTAGATCCTGCCACCGATCCGCGCGCGAGAGCGCATCCGTTGGTTCACTGGACGGACGAGAAGGGAGCCAACCATGGGCAGGCTGATCTATTCGGCGATCGCCTCGATCGACGGTTACACGGCGGACGCGGACGGCAACTTCGACTGGGCCGCACCGGACGAGGAGGTGCACGGCGCCGTCAACGACCTCGAAAGGACGGTCGGCACCAACCTGTACGGGCGCCGGATGTACGAGACGATGCGCTACTGGGAGACCGCGCCCACCGGCCCGGACGAGCCGGCCGAGATACGGGACTTCGCGCGGATCTGGCGGGCGGCGGACAAGGTGGTCTACTCCACGACGCTCGAGTCGGCGCCCGGCGCCAGGACCCGGGTCGAGCGGGAGTTCGACCCCGACGCGGTCCGCCGGATGAAGGCGTCGGCGGCGCGGGACCTCTCCATCGGCGGCCCGGGCCTGGCCGGACAGGCGATCCGGGCGGGACTGGTCGACGAGTGTCACCTGTTCCTCGTGCCCGTCCTGGTGGGCGGCGGGACCCGGGCGCTGCCCGACGGCGTCCGGGCGCGGCTCGAAACTCGTGGCGGAACGCCGGTTCGGCGGCGGCACGGTTCACCTGCACTACCGGTTCGGGAGCTGACCGGGCCGGTAGTACGGGTGGCCCGCGCCCCACCCGGCCGCTACGCCCAGCCGCCGCCCCGCAGCTCCGCGTGATGCTCGACCAGCTTCCCGAGCAGCGAGGTCAACTGATCACGCTCGCCCACCGTCAACGGCTCGAGCAGATCGGCCTGGGCCTCGGACGCCAGGCTCCGCAGCCGTTCGAGGTGCCGCACACCGGCCGGAGTGACGGTGACGATGTTGCGGCGCTTGTCCGCCGGGTCCGGCTCCCGGGCGAGGTACCCCCGGTCGGCCAGCTCGCTCACGATGGCCGCGACGTCGCTGCGGTCGAGGTGGCAGCGGCGGCCGAGCGCGGCCTGACTGAGGGGGCCGTCCTCCACCAGCGCGGCCAGGGTCGAGAGGTGGTGGCGGTGCGCCTCGCCGGACGCCATCCGCTCGTTGAGCAGCCGTTGCGCGTAGATGCCGGCCTGGCTGACGAGCCAGCTCGGGGAACTGCGCAGGGCGGTCGGCGGGGCGTCGTCGGAGGGCTGCATGAGCACCATCCTAGTTACCGTTGGCGACACCAACAAATAGTGTTAACGTTGGCGACACCAACGATTACTTCAGGAGGTCGACATGTCAGCTCCGACCGAGACCGTCACCGCGTACCGGATCGAGATCCCGCAGTCCGCCGTCGACGACCTGCACGAGCGCCTCGCCCGCACCCGCTGGCCCGACGAGGTCTCGGGCGCCGGCTGGGACTACGGGATCCCGCTCGACCGGATGAAGGAACTGGCCGAGTACTGGCGAGAGGGATACGAATGGCGCACCCACGAGGCCGCGATCAACGCGCACCCGCAGTTCGTCGCCGAGATCGACGGCGCCACAGTGCATTTCCTGCACGTCCGGTCCCCCGAGCCTGGCGCGACGCCGCTGATCCTCACGCACGGCTGGCCGGGGTCGGTCATCGAGTTCCTGGACGTCGTCGGCCCGCTGTCGGACCCGCGGGCGCACGGCGGCGACCCGGCCGACGCGTTCCACCTGGTGATCCCGTCCATCCCCGGATTCGGTCCGTCCGGCCCCACCCGTGACCGCGGCTGGGACACGGCCCGGGTCGCGCGCGCGTTCGCGGAGCTGATGCGGCGACTCGGGTACCCGCGGTACGGCGCACAGGGCGGCGACTGGGGATCCGGTGTCTCCCGCCAGCTCGCGGTGGCCGCGCCGGACGCCGCCGTCGGCGTGCATGTGAACTACCTGCCGCACGGGCCCGTCGACCCCGACGGGCTGTCCGACGACGACGTCGCACGCGTGGAGGTCATCCGGAAGTTCCTGGCCAACGCCCCCGGCTACATGCGGATGCAGGCCACCCGCCCGCAGACCGTCGCCTACGGACTGACCGACTCGCCGACCGGGCAGCTGGCCTGGATCGCCGACAAGGTCCGGGAGTGGACCGACCCCGCCCACCCGCTCCCGGACGACACCCTGCTCACCAACGTGTCGCTGCACTGGTTCTTCGGCACCGCCGGCTCCTCGGCTCGGCTGACCTTCGAGTCCGGCGGTCCCGGCGGCGGCGGACCGACCGGCCTCGCGCCGCTGGGAATGGCCGTGTTCGCGCACGACATCGTCCGCCCGGTCCGCAGCGTCTCGGAGAAGGCGAACCCGACGCTGGTGCACTGGAGCGAGTTCGAGGAGGGCGGGCACTTCGCCGCGCTCGAGGTGCCGGACCTACTGGTCGGCGACGTGCGGGCGTTCTTCCGGGGCCTGCGCGGCTAGACGCACCTGGGTCCGGGCGACGGCGTCAGGAGCGGCGGCGCAGGTACGCCTCGGTGAGCAGACTGAACACCGCACGCCCGTCCGCGTCGAGCAGGTCACCGGTGGTGGTGACCAGCCCGCGGCCGCGGTCGTCGAGCTCGACCGCGTCGATCGTCATGGTGCCGGTGAGCGTGTCGCCGGGCCGGACCGGAAGCAGGAACCGGACGTCGCGCAGCCCGCGGCCGCCGATCACGCTCCAGTGCCGGTAGGCGCCGAGCACCGAGAGTCGTTGGTACACAGCCATGGTGTGCACGCCGCTGGCGATCAGTCCGCCGAAGTAGCCGTCCGCGGCGACGGCCTCGTCGACGTGGAAGTCCTGCGGGTCCCACGCGGCGGCGAAGTCCAGCAACTCGGCCTCGCTGACGGTGTGCGAGCCCAGCTCGATCACCTCGCCGACCGTCAGGTCTTCGGCGTACCGGGTCACAGCGACCGCGCGATGATCGACTTCATCACCTCGTTGGCGCCGGCGTAGATCCGCTGCACGCGGGCGTCCTGGTACATCCGCGCGATCAGGTACTCGCGCATGTAGCCGTAGCCGCCGTGCAGCTGGACGCAGCGGTCGATCACCTCGCACTGCTTGTCGGTGAGCCAGTACTTCACCATCGCCGCCTCGGACGGGTCGAGCTCGCCCGCCAGGTGCGACTGGACGCAGTGGTCCAGGAACACCTCGCAGGTGCGGGCGATGGTCTGGCACTCGGCCAGCTCGAACGCGGTGTTCTGCAGCTCGAAGAGGCTCTGCCCGAACGCCTGCCGCGACTTGGTGTAGGCGACGGTCTCCTCGACCGCGCGCTTCATCGCGCCGGCGGCCTGCGCGCCGATGATCAGCCGTTCCTGCACCAGCTGCGTCATCAGCTGCCCGAAGCCCTGCCCCTCGGCGTCGCCGAGCAGGTTCGCGGCCGGCACCCGGACGTCGGTGAACGACAGCTCGGAGGTGTCGGCGCCCTGCTGGCCCACCTTGTCCAGCACCCGCCCCACCACGAACCCGGGGCAGTCCCGCAGGTCGACGATCAGCAGGGACACGCCCTTGGCGCCGGCCTTCGGATCGGTCTTGACGGCGAGCACGATCACGTCGGCGGACGAGCCGTTGGTGATGAACGTCTTGGACCCGTTGACGATGTAGTCGTCGCCGTCACGGATGGCGGTGGTCTTGATCGCCTTGAGGTCGGATCCGGCTCCGGGCTCGGTCATGCCGATGGCGCCGAGGATCTCGCCGGTCGCCATCCCCGGCAGCCACGCCCGCTTCTGCTCCTCCGAGCCGTACTCGGCGATGTAGTGCGCGACGATGCCGCTGTGCACCGAGACGCCGAAGGCGAGGTCGCCGGCGTACCCCTGGGCCTCGAAGACGGCGAGGTCGTGGGCGAAGGTGCCGCCCCCACCGCCGTACTCCTCCGGGATCGAGCAGAGAAGCAGGCCGAGCTCACCGGCCGTGCGCCACACGTCGCGGTCGATGCGGTGCTGGGCGTCCCACTTCTCGTTGTGCGCTACCACCTCGCGCTCGAAGAACCCGAGCGCGAGCTCGGACAGGGCACGGACCTCGTCGTCGTGCCAGGTGGGGACGTACTTCTTCATGAACTGACCGCCTTCTCCGCTGTGCCGGACCAATGGCGTGCCGCCGACGGGGCGCGCGCCTGATCACTACCGTTACACACGACGGTACCGACGCCGGCCTCGGGCGCGCCTCGGCGAGATCGATTCGACGGGCGGTGCGGTCTGCCCTCCCGCCGAACCGGTCACCGCGTCAGACGGAGGAACGACTCGCTCACCGGGTCGATGCCCCACGGGCGACCGCGCAGTGCCCGCTCCCAGGTCTCCAGGTCGGCCTGCCCGCCGCGGGCGACGGCGTCGTCGACGAAGTACCGGGCGGCCTCGCGGGGGTTCGCCTCGATCCAGGCGTCGGACTCCTGCAGCGCCTCGACGACGGCCCCGAGCGCCTCGCGGTTGTGCTCCGCGAAGTCGCCACTGGTGAACCACAGCGACTGGTGACCGAACAGCGACTCCGTGTCGACCAGCGTGCGCACGTCGTGGGCGTTCTCGACCGCAGCCAGGCCCGGGTACGCGCCGACCCAGGCGTCCAGCTCCCCGGCGACCAGCGCGGCCCCGCCCTCGTGCACACCGGTGTCCACGGGCTCGACGTCCGCCCACGTCAGCCCCACCCGGTCGAGGGCGAGCAGCAGCAGGCTGGTCTGCCAGGACCCGTGCGCGATGCCGACGCGCCTGCCCAACAGGTCAGCGGCGGTATCGATGCCGGAACCGGCGAGGGTGACCAGGCGGCCGTTCTCGATCCGCGGCCCCGAGATCCCGACGTAGACCACGTCGCGACCGTTGGCGAGCGCGGTGAGCGGCGGGGTGAAGCCGGTGCCGATGACGTCGTAGCCGCCCTCGGTGAACAACCAGTCCGAGTGCAGGCTCGGCAGCGCGGTCCTGACGTCCACCGTTACGGGCTCCGGAAGGTCGCGCAGGTCAACCCATTCCACGTCGGGCAGGGCGCGCTCGAGGATCCCGCGGTGCCGCAGGACGAACAGGGAGTTGTTGTGCGGGAAGTAGCCGACGCGAACGGTCATGGGATTGCTCCTGGGTCGAGACGGGAAGTGCGGTGCGTGCCGGTGCGCCTTCTCGGCAGGGGGACTACCGCCGATGGCCTGGTACTGCGCGCCCTCCTCGAGCAGGACCACGAACTTCGCGAGGTCGAGCAGCCCGGCGCGGCCGATGACGTTGACGCCGCCGTTGGCCTCGAAGATCGCGACCAGGTCGGGGTCGCGGACCAACTGCTCGAGGATGAACTCGCCCGCGCCGACGCTGCGGTCGATGTGCGGCGGGATCTCGCGGGACAGGGTCAGCCGCTGCGAGGCCGCGTACCGGATCGGCAGGCTCTTGTGGGTCTGCGCGAAGCCGCCCAGCCACGGGGTGTGCACGTGCACAATCGAGGTGATCTCCGGGTGCTCGCGGAACACCTTGGCGTAGCCGGTGACGAAGCCGGCGGAGCCGCGGCCGGCGAGCACCTCGCCGTCGAAGGTGGCGACGACGGGCTCGACGGTGCGGTCGTCCGCCCACGGGCCGGGCTCGTTGAGGGCGACGGCGATCTCCTCGCCCGGCACCCGTTCGACGAAGTTGACGGTGCTGTTGGCGGAGACGGTGCCGGTCTCGCGGAAGACCCGGAATGCCCTCTCCGCGTCGCGGGTGGCGCTCGCCACGAAGGCGGCGGCGGTCTCGGAGATACGGGATTCGGTGGTGGTCATGGGTTTCTCCTGGTGTAGTCGAGGGTGGGTCAGGGAATGAGGAGCCGCGAGTCCGTCTGGCCCCCGGGGGGACCGAGAGGACTCACTGGCGCAGTCGCCTGCAACAGCGGGAGGACCTCCTCGCCGACGCGGTAAGCCTCCTCGAGGTGCGGGTTGCCGGCGAGGATGAACGCGTCCGCGCCGAGCTCGCGCAGCTCGTCGAGGCGCTGCGCGACCTGTTCGTAGCTGCCGACCAGACCGAAGGCGGGGCCGCCGCGGATCAGGCTGAACCCGGCCCAGACGTTCGGCTGCACCTCGAGATCGCGGTAGCCGGTGATGCTCTCCGGCACCCAGCCCTTGATGCGGGCGGCACCGACCGAGTCGCCCTGCGCCGCCCTGTTCGCCGCGTCGCGGTCGACGAAGGCCCAGCCCTTCTCGACCTCGGCCCAGGCCGCCTCCTCGGTGTGCCGGGCGACGACGTCGATCCGGACCGCGAACTTCGGTGTCCGCCCGAGCTTCTCGGCGTGGGTGCGGACCCCGTCGAACTTGGCGCGCAGATCCGCGAACGGCTCGAGCCAGGACAGGTAGTAGTCCGAGTGCCGCCCGGCAGCACCCACGGCCGCGGCCGACGACCCGGAGAAGTACACCTCCGGGAACGGCTGACCGGCCAGGCCCGGAGGCAGTGCGGCGCCGTCGGTGGCATAGAACCGGCCCGCGTGCTGGTACGGGTCGCCGTCCCAGACGCCGCGCAGCACGTCGAGGAACTCGCTGGTGCGGGCGTACCGGTCGTCGTGGTCGACCTTGTCGCCCCACCACAGCTGCGCCGGTCCCCCGCCGCCGCTGATGATGTTGTAGACCAGCCGGCCGCCGGTGGCCCGCTGCAGGCTCGCCGACATCCGCGCCGCCTGGACGGGATGCAGGAATCCCGGCTGGAAGGCGACCATGAACTTGTAGGTGGTGGTCTCGCGGGCCAGCGCCGACGCCACCGCCCACGGGTCCTCGGTGACCGGGAACGACGGCAGCAACCCGCCGAGGAACCCCGCCGACTCGGACGCCTTGGCCACGGCGGCGATGTGGTCGATGTACCCGTAGCCGTCCAGTTCGCCGCCCCGGATCGCCGGCGCGATGTTGCCCGGGCCGTAGCCGTTCGCGTGACCGCGGTTGTAGCGGCGCGGGGTGCGCAGCGACGCGTGGTCGCCCTCCATCCCGATCCGCCAGTAGAAGTCGGTGCTCATGCGGTGGCCTCCTGTCCTGCGATGGTGCGTCCGGCCGGGTCCACCAGGTGCAGCAGATGCTCGCCGGCGCGGTGCAGTTCCTCGATGTGCGGGCGCCCGGTGAGGACGAAGCTGTCGATGCCGGCATCGACGTAGGCCGAGAGCCGTTGCGCCACCTGCTCGTAGCTGCCGACCAGTCCGATCGGCTCGTCGTAGCCCAGCTCGGTGAACCCGGCCCAGCGTCCGTCGCCGAGGTCGAGCTCGTGGGCGACGGGACTGTCGGGATGGACCTCGCGCCACTGCCGCTCGACCCGCGCCCAGGCCTCGTCCTCGCTCTCACGGGCGATGACCGGCAGCTCCAGCCCGGCGCGCACGGTGCGCCCCCGCGCGGCGGCCCGCTCGGCCAGCGCGCCGACCAGGTCGCCGAGACCGTCGACCGTCTCGGTGAACAGGTGCACGTCGCCGTGGCTCGCCGACAGGTCCAACGCCTCGTCCGAGGAACCGGACAGGTACACCGTCGGGAACGGCAGACCGGACAGGATCCCGCGGAACCCACCGTCGACGACGTCGAAGTACTCACCGGTGAAGTGGAAGTCGGTGCCCGCGAATCCGGCACCGGCGAGCGGAGACTCGTTCCACACGCCGCGGGCCACGGCGAGGAACTCCGCGGCGCGGGCGTACCGATCGGCGCCGGTGACCCGGTCGCCCCGTGCCCGGGCGTCGGCCTCGTCGGTCTCCACCTGGATCCGCCACCCCAACCGTCCGGCGGACAAGCGCTGAAGCGTCGCGGACACCTTGGCCGCGTACACCGGGGTTCCGAACGCCGGCTGGAACTCGACGATCACCCGGGCGTGCCGGGTGTCACGCAGGGCCCCGCCGCCGACGATCCACGACTCCTCCCCCAGCGGGTCGTAGGGCGCGAGCACCCCGTCCAGGCCGGAGAGCTCCGCGGCCAGCACGATCTGGCCGAGATCGTCGAAGGGCCCGAAGTTGCCGGGGCGCAGGTCCGTTGCCACGGTGGGCACCTGCGGTCCGCCGAAGCCTCCGCGGTTGCGGGTGCCTGGCGCCGCGTGCCGGCCGTCGCCGCGGGAGGGAAGTTGCCAGATGAACTCGGTCATGACGCCGCCTTTCCGAAGTCCAGCAGTTCGCGGGCACGCTCGAGCGGCTCGCGGGCCACCCAGGACTCGAGGTCGAAGTCCGCGGCCAGGAAGCCGTGCGTGTATAGGAACTGCTTCTGGATGTCGATCAGCTCGACCCGCTCGTCGGACAAGGACGGGTGCAGGCTCAGGTGGAAGCCCTCCTTGTAGGCGGCCGCGACCCCCTCGGGGCCGGAGAGGGTTTCGCGGGCGAGGACCTCGCGGACCCGGTCGAGGTTGCCGGCCGCCCAGTCCGCGGCGCGCAGGCTCTGCGCCAGGAACCCGACCACCAGCTCGGGCCGGGACTCGAGCAGGTCTGCGTGTACGGTGATCGGTCGCGGGGTGCCGTTGTTCACACGCAGCCGCTTCGAGTCGGTGGCGTCGAGGTCCACCGCGACCCGCAGTCCGTGCTCGCGGGCCACCTCCTGGGCACGGGCGCCCTTGACGTAGATCGCGTCCACGTCGCCGCGCAGCAGCTCGTCGACGCCCCAGGTGGTGGTGCCGCGCTCGGTCCGAACCGCGCTGCGCACCTGCGGGTTCCGTTCGGCGTCCACCTCTACTGCGGTCACGTCGGCCAGCGTCAGGCCAGCCAGGCGCAGCGCATTCGCGAAGCCGTGCAGGGCCATCGCCCGCGGAAAGCTGCGCGCCTGGTCCTGCGCCCAGGCGGGGACGCCGATCCGCAGGCCCGCCAGGTCGGACGGCCCCGCGACCGCGGATCCGGGACCGACGAGGATGGCCTGCGCCTCGTCGATCCAGGTGAGCCCGATCAGCCGGGTCGGCGAGCCCTGGGCGCGGGCGGCGATCGCGGGGACGTTGCCTCCCTCGCGGACCAGCCCGGGCAGCTGGTGGTCGAAGTGCGCGGCCGCCAGTTCCGGGCCGGCGTCCTGCAGCACGTCCAGGCGCGCCCCCGAGTCGGCGGCGGCATCGGCGAGCCAGCCGAGGCTGTGCGCGAGGCCGCTCGCGGTGGGCACGGGGCAGCGGGTGTACCAGAGGGTGTCGAGGGAGGTGTCGGCTACTGCGGTCATCACGTGCTCCTAGGTGGTTTCGGTGGAGGCGGCGCGGCCGACTCCGAGTTCGGCGAGAAACGCGGCGCGGTAACGCAGCGACTCGGGATCGGTGCGGTCACGGGGCCGGGCCAGGTCGATGTCCACGTCGACGGCGAACCGGCCCTCGTTGAGGATCAGCACCCGGTCGGCCAGGCGCACGGCCTCGTCGACGTCGTGGGTGACCAGCAGCACCGCGGGCCGGTGCCGGGCCACCAGGTCGCCGACCAGGTCCTGCATCTGCAACCGGGTCAGGGCGTCGAGCGCGGCGAACGGCTCGTCGAGCAGCAGCAGTTCCGGCTCCCGGACCAGCGCCCTGGCCAGCGCGACCCGCTGGGCCTCGCCGCCGGAGAGGGTGGCCGGCCACTGCCTGGCCTTGGTCTCGAGGTTCACCTCGGCCAGCGCCCGTACCGCGCGGGCCCGGTTCTCGGCGGTCCGCCGCTGGCCGACGGTGACGTTGGCCAGCACCCGCTTGGACGGGATCAGCCGCGGTTCCTGGTAGACGGTGGTGCGCTGCCCGGGGACCAGAATCTTTCCGGCGTCGGGCCTTTCGAGTCCGGTGAGCAGCCGCAGCAGGGTGGTCTTGCCGGTGCCGCTGGGCCCGAGCAGCACCACGAACTCGCCGCGGTGGATCTCCAGGTCGACGCCGTCGAGGACGGTCTTGTCGCCGAAGGCCTTGCGGACCCCGCGCAGGGACACGGCGACGGGCTCGCCGGCCCGGCGGGCGCTGGCCGCGGTCGCGGTGCGCTCGCGGATCGCCAACGGCGGCAGGGGCGTGTCGGTGCTCACCGGACCGCCACCTGTCCGCGCCACGGCATCGCGTACTTCTCGATGACCCGCACGACGGCGTCGAAGATCAGCCCGAGCACCGCGTAGAGCACCACGCACAGCACCATGTAGTCGGTGCGGTTGTACTCCTGCGCCAGCGTCACCAGGTAGCCGATGCCCTCGCGGGTGCCGACCTGCTCGGCGGCGATGAGCCCGGTGATGGAGATGGACAGGCAGATCCGCAGCGCCATCAGCACCCCCGGCAACGCGGCGGGCAGGATCGCGCCGACCACCAGCCGCCAGCCGCGCAGCCCGAAACTCTGTGCGGCCTCGACCATCTTGCGGTCCACGTTGCGGACCCCGAGGTAGGTGTAGGCGTACATCGGCCCGACGGTGGCCACCGCGATGAGCAGCACCTTGAAGGTCTCGTCGATGCCGAACCAGGCGATGAACAACGGCACCAGCGCCAGGAACGGGATGGCCCGGTTGATCTGCATGGTGGAGTCGACGATCTCCTCACCGAGGCTGGACAGCCCGGCCAGCACACCGAGCACCAGCCCGATCACCACGCCGAACAACACACCGACGGCCGCACGCTTGAACGACGCGATCGAGAAGTCCACCAGTTGCCCGGTCTGGTACAGCTCGGTGAAGGCGGACCACACCTTCGGCGGTCCGGCCAGGATCTCCTCCGGCACGGCGCCGGTCGCCGAGCCGATCCACCAGACGGCGACGATCAGCGCCGGGACCAGGAAACGCAGCGGGATCGACACCCAGCGCGGCCGACTGCGGCCGACCCGGTAGCGCGGCTCCTCCAGCTCGAGCTGCCCGGCGGCGGCGCCGCGACCGGAGGCCGTGGTCCCGCCCTGCGCGCGGGGCGCGGTCAGGGTGGCCATGTCAGTTCCCCTTGGTGGGGGCGGACTGGTTCTGCGCGGACGGCTCCGGCGCGGACGTCTTCGGCGCGGACGGGCTCTGGGCGAGCTTGTCCTGCAACGGGTAGAAGACATCGTTCGCGGTGAGCGCGCGGGTGGTCACCCCGTTCTGGAAGAACAGGTCCGCGACCTCCTGCAGGTCCGCCGCGTCGTCCGCGGTCGGGTAGTGCGGCACCGACGCCCGGCGCCCGAGGTCGACCGCCCGGGCCAGCCGGTCGCCGGACAGGGCCCGCGGGCCGGCCTTCTCGAAGACGTTCTGGTAGTCCTCGGGGTTGCGGCGCTGTCCCTCGGTGAGGGTCCGCAGCGTCTCGAGGTACTTCGCCGCGACGTCGGGACGCTCGTCGAGCACCGCGGTGCGGAAGGCGACGATGGTGTTGTCCTTGGAGTCGATAGTCGCCTCGGTCGCGATCTCGACGCCGCCGCGGGCCTTCGCCTCCTGGTACGGGTCGTTGAACGAGGCCCACGCGTCGACCTGGCCGGTGGAGAACGCCGACGCCGCGTCCGACGGCTGCAGCGGCACCCGCTCGACCTGGTCGAGCGGAATGTTGGCCTGCCGCAACGCCTTGAGGGTGATGTACTCGCCCTTGCCCGCGGGGTTGACCGCGATGCGCTTGCCGACGAGGTCCTTGACCTCCTTCACCCCCGCGCCGGGAGAGGTGATGATGCCGCTCTGGTCCTGGTCGACCGGGTCGGCCACCGCGATGATCCGCACGGCGACGTCCTTGGAGAGCGCGCCGACGACCGGGCTGTAGGCGCCGCCCGAGACGTCGAGCTGGCCCGCGTTGAAGAGCTTGAGGTTCGCACTGAACGCCGGCGGCGCCTTGACCCACTCGATCCTGGCGCCGAGCGGGGCCAGCGCCGTGTCGAAGGTGCCGTCGCGCTTGCCGACCGCGAGCGGGCCGGCGTTGCCGGGGTCGGTGACCTTGAGGACGAAGGTCGGCTCGGCGCCGGGTGCGGCCGCTGCGGCGGCGTCGTCACTGCCCGAACCGCACGCGGCAACCAACGCGACGACGGGAAGGATCGCGAGCGCGGCGCGCGCTCGGGGCAGTCGGCGGGTGCGGGACATCTACGGGGCTCCTGTTCGAAGGCGTGTCGTTCAGTGCCCCAAAAACTAGGATCCGCAGTCCCCGCTGGCTAGCTATAGTTTTCCGCTGGTTGGAAGGGTTGACAGATCAGGCGGGGACGCTTCGGCCGCAGCCCGCCCGCCGAACCCTTCCGAGAAACTGACACGCGTTCTAGCATGCTGACATGAGCCTCCTCATTGCGGACGACAAGCGTGTCCGGACCCTGACCCTCGACCGCCCCGACGCGCTCAACTCCTTCGACGAGGCCCTCTACGACGCCACCACCGAGGCGCTGCTCGACGCGGCCGCCGACCCCGACGTAGCGGTGGTGCTGCTGACCGGCAACGGCCGGGCGTTCAGCGCCGGCACCGACCTTCGCGAGATGCACGCACGTACAACCGATCCGGACTTCAAACCCGGCAAGCACGGGTTCCCCGGACTGCTCGACGCCCTGGTGGAGTTCCCCAAGCCGCTGATCTGCGCGGTCAACGGCATCGGCCTGGGCATCGGCGCAACCGTCCTCGGGTTCGCGGACCTGGCGTTCATGTCGAGCGATGCGCGGCTCAAGTGCCCGTTCACCGGGCTGGGCGTGGCGCCCGAGGCCGCGTCGAGCTACCTGCTGCCCACCCTGATCGGCAGGCAGAACGCGGCGTGGGTGTTGATGTCCTCGGAGTGGATCGACGCGGCGCAGGCCAAGGAGATGGGCCTGGTGTGGCGGGTCTGTGAGCCCGACGACCTCCTTCCGGAGGCCCGGAAGCACGCCGAAGTGCTGGCGGCCAAGCCGATTTCGAGCCTGATCGCGGTCAAGCGGACCATGACCGCGCCGCTGCGCGCCGAGATCGACGCGGCCCGCGAACGGGAGAACGAGTGCTTCCGCGAACTCATGGGTGGACCCGCCAATCTCGAGGCGCTCACCGCCTTCGCCGAGGGCCGGGCGCCGGACTTCACGGCACTGCCCGCCGGCTGGTGACGGGCCCGGCGTCAGGCCAGGTCCTCGGCGGCCTCGAACCGGGCCTGACCGACCCCGGCCTCACCGGTCGACCGGCGCGCCCAGCACCTTCCCTGCGGACGGCCAGAACGGCAGTCCGGCAAAGAATGTCGCCCCTGCCGCGATCACCGCGACGGCGGCGTCAACGCTGGTGCGGCCCTCCTTGGCCCAGTACACGTCCTCGAGGTCGAGCAGCAGCGCCAGCTCGTCGACGATCAGTGCGCCGCCCGAGCCGTAGGCGATCGCCACCGCCGGGTGCCGCCGGTCCTTCTCTGAGCCGCGGGTGGCCACCGCGCCGACCGCGCCGAGCAGCGCGATGCCGATGTTGTAGTGGTGGAAGTGTCGTCCGCCCAGGCTGATTCCGCCCCCGGCCGGCCCGTGCCCGGCGCGGATCCAGTGGGTCAGCACCCGCACCGACCCGAACGTCGCGGTGAAGGCGGCCCAGGAGATGACCGCCGACTGCTCGCTGGGGTCGAGCCGGTGGTGCCACTCGTGGCGCAGCCGGTCCCACCGGGTCTTCCTGACGCCGCTCTGGCGCTCGACGCCGGCATCGGATACGACGCCGGGCAGGCCTCGATGATCGGACATGGCACTCCCTCGTTCGGGACGACCACCCGACCGTACGGCTACCCCCGCAGGTAAGCCAGCACCGCGAGCACCCGGCGGTGCCCGCTGTCGGCCGCGGACAGCCCGAGCTTGGCGAAGATGTTTCCGATGTGCTTGCTCACCGCGGTCTCGCTGACCACCAGCCTTGCTGCGATGGTGGTGTTGTCCAGGCCCTCCGCCATCAGTCCGAGCACCTCGGACTCGCGCCGGGTGAGCGAGCGGATCGGGTCGTCGGCGCGGCGCCGGCTCATCAGCTGCGAGATCACCTCGGGGTCCATCACGGTGCCACCGTCCGCGACGCGCCGCAGGGCATCGACGAACTCCGCAACCTTGCCGACCCGCTCCTTGAGCAGGTAGCCCAGGCCGTGGGCGCCGTCCGCGAGCAGCCCGCCGGCGTACCGGTCCTCGACGTACGCGGAGAGCACCAGGACCGGGAACCCCGGTCGACGCCGCCGGGCCTCCGCCGCCGCCCGCAGCCCCTCGTTGGTGAACGTCGGCGGCATCCGCACGTCGAGCACCGCAGCGTCCACCGAGTCCAGCACCTCGAGGAAGCCGTCCGCATTGTCCACCGCCGCAACGACATCGAATCCCTCACTGCGCAGCAGCAGGGCGAGGCCCTCCCGCAGCAGCGCGTCGTCCTCCGCGATCACGATCCGCACGGCAACTCCACTTCCAACGTCGTCGGCCCACCGTCGGGGCTCACCAGTTCCACGTTTCCCTCGAAAGACTCTGCCCGACGCCGGATCCCGGCCAGCCCGCCGCCCGCACGCGCGGTGGCGCCGCCGCCGCCGTCGTCGGCCACCACGATCCGCAGCACCTCTCCGGAAAGGCCGACGTCGGTGGTCGCGGTGAGGGTGACCGTGCCCGCCCCGCTGTGCTTGGCGACGTTCGTCAGCCCCTCCGCCGCCACGAAGTACGCGGCCGACTCCACCGCCGCGGGTGCCCGGCGCAGGCCGTCGACGTCGAGTGCGCACGGCACCGGGCACCGGCCGGCCAGCGCCGACAGCGCGCCGTCGAGACCGAGCTCGTCGAGGATCGGCGGGTAGATGTCGTGGACCAGGGTGCGCAGCCCGGCGAGTGCATCGGTGGCGGCGTCCTGCGCCCGGCGCAGTTGCGGCAGCGCCTGTTCCGGGTCCGTGGTCAGGGACCGTTCCGCGATGCCGAGCAGCATCACCACCCCCACCAGCTTGTTCTGCGCGCCGTCGTGCAGGTCCCGCTCGATCCGTCGCAGCTCCGCGGCGTGCGCGTCGAGGGCCGCGGCGCGGCTCGCGGTCAGCGCGCTCACCCGCTGCGCCAGCTGAGACTCCCGGGTCGGGGCCAGCAGTCGCAGCGTCACCGCGCACATCCCGCGCGCCATCGCCGGCACCAGCCACAGCGCGAGCGCGGCGTACCCGAGGCCGATCAGCGGCATCCCCGCCGCGCCCCACCACGAGGTCACCGGGTACAGGTTGCTCACCGGCTCGTCCGCCGGCATCGCCTGCCAGTACGCGGGGACGAGCAGGGAGTTCAGCGCGCCGGCCGGGAGCCCGACGGCGAGCAGCGCCGCGGCCGGCGCTGCCAGTGCGTGCACGGCCACCCAGCCCGCGTCCCGCAGCGTCGACGGCGCACTGACCAGTCGTCGCAGGTCCTCGAACGTCGGGTCGGCCGGGATCGGCGGGTACGGCTCGCCCACCGGCTCCCCAGCGAACCGTCCCGCCCTGCGTCGGGCCAGCGCCGTCCACCCGCGCAGCGCCCGCACCGCCGTCGGGGCGACCAACCAGCCGGGTCCGAGCAGCAGGAACGGCGTCAGCACCAGCCCGGCGATCAGCATCAGCAGCGACACCGTCCCGGCGACGCCCTCGACCACCAGGTAGGCGAGCGCGCGCCCCCACTGCCGCAGTCGTGCGCTCGTAGTCATGGCCCCAGCATGCCGCACCAGCTCGGCCGTGTCGGTACAGCCAGCTACACCATCGATCCGGTAGTCCGCCGGATCGAGACCCGCCCACGCCGCCAATAGCGTTGGTGCCCATGATGACACAAGCCATGCCGACCGCCGCGGCGCGTCCCGTGCCGGGCCCGCCCACCGCCATCCGCCTCGACGGCGTCACCAAGAAGTACGGCGCCGGTGCCGCGGCCGTCACCGCGCTGCGCGGGGTGAGCCTCGCCCTGCCCCGCGGCGCCTTCACCGCGGTCATGGGTCCGTCCGGCTCCGGCAAGAGCACCTTCCTGCACTGCGCGGCCGGCCTCGACCGGCCGACCACCGGGTCGGTGTGGCTCGGCGACACCGACATCTCCCGGCTGAAGCCAAAGGCCCTGACCGTGTTCCGGCGCGATCACGTCGGCTTCGTGTTCCAGGCCTACAACCTGCTGCCCGCACTGTCGGTGGAGCAGAACATCACCCTGCCGCTGCTCCTCGCCGGCCGGGAGGCCGACCACGGCTGGCTCGACTTCGTGGTCGGTGCCGTCGGTCTCGCCGACTTCCGCGGGCGACGACCAGCGGAACTGTCCGGCGGTCAGCAGCAGCGGGTCGCCATCGCCCGCGCGCTGGTGACCCGGCCGGACGCCGTCTTCGCCGACGAGCCGACCGGTGCGCTGGACTCGCGGACCGGCAGGCAGGTACTGGAACTGTTGGGCCGCACCGCCCGCGAACTCGACCAGACCGTGGTGATGGTGACCCACGACCCGGTCGCCGCGTCCCACGCGGACCGGGTGCTCTTCCTCGCCGACGGCGCCTTCGTCGGTCACCTCGACCGCCCGAGCGCGCAGCAGGTCGCCGACCACATGACCCACCTCGGGGAGTGGTGACCGTGCGGAGGTCGTCGGTGACGACGCTGGCCGGGGCGAACATTCGGCGCCATCGCGGCGGGTTCGCCGGCATGTTCGTCGCCGTGTTCTTCGCGGCCCTGCTGGTGACCGGGTTGGGGGTGCTGATCGAGTCCGGGATCCGCGGCGGTGTCGAGCCGCAGCGGTACGCGGGCGCCGACGTCGTCGTCGGCGGCCGGCAGAGCCTCGACGTCAGGGAGGACGTCGACCAGCCGTTCGCGGAACGGGCGCCGCTGGCGGCGGGCACCGCCGCGGACCTGGCCGCGATCCCCGGGGTGGCGCGGGCCGTCGCCGACGTCACGGTCCCGCTGACCTGGTCCGGCCGGCCGGTCGAGGCCCACGGTTGGAGCTCGGCGGCGTTGACGCCGTACGAGATTCGTGACGGTCGGGCGCCGGAGGGCCCGCGCGAGGTCGTCGTCGACGACGCCCAGCCGGCCCGGGTCGGCGACCGGGTTCCGTTGGCGCACGGCGGGATCACCGCCGACTACACGGTGGTCGGTGTCGCGGCGGCCAGCGCGGGAACGAGCCCCGACCGTGCCGCGCACGTCTTCCTCACCGACCAGCGGGCCGCCGCGCTCTCGCCGCACCCCGACCGGGTCGCGGCCGTCGGGGTGACCGGCCGTGACGGCATCTCGGCGGCGGCCCTGGCCGACACGATCCGCCAACACCTGCCCGAGGTGGACGTGTACACCGGGCGGGCACGCGGGGACGCCGAGTTCCTCGACTCCGGCGGCGCACGAACGGAACTGGCGATGATCGGCGCCTCCTTCGCCGGCACCGCGGTGCTGATCGCGATGTTCGTGGTGGCGAGCACCCTGTCGCTGTCCATCCAGCAGCGCCGGCGGGAGTTCGCGCTGCTGCGGGCGGTCGGTGCGACGCCGGGGCAGATCCACCGACTGGTCGGCCGCGAGGTGATGCTGGTCGCGGTCGCCGCCGCCGCGGCGGGCGCCCTCCCCGGGTTCCTGCTCGCCGCGTGGCTGCGGGCGCGGTTCGCCGGCGCGGGAATCCTGCCGGCCGACTTCGCCCTGGCCTTCAGCCCGCTGCCGACGCTCGCGGCGGTGGTGCTCAGCGTCGCGACCGCACGCGTGGCCGCAGCCGTCGCGGCGCGAAGGCCGGCCCGGATCAACCCGGTCGAGGCCCTGCAGGAGGCGTCGGTGACCCCGGCCGGCCTCGGTCGCGGACGGGTGGTCACCGGACTCGCGCTCGCCGCCGCCGGGCTCACCGTCTCGCTGCTGCCCGCAGTGGTGCCGGGCGAGGCGGCCCTGGCCGGCGCCGGGAGTTCGGCTGTGCTGCTGATGATCTCGGTGGCGCTGCTCGGACCGCGGCTGGTCACCGGCGCGATCGCCGTGCTCGGCGGTCCGCTGCGCCGTTCGGGCTCGCCGGCCCTGTTCCTGGCGGCCGCGAACACCCGCGGCAATGCCCGGCGCCTCGCCTCCGCGATCACCCCGCTCGCCCTGGCGATCGCGATCGGGTCTGTGCAGATCTTCGTCCAGAGCACGGTGGCGGCGGAGGCCGGCGTCCAGTCGAGGGAGGGCGTCACCGCGGACCTCATGGTCACCGGCGGGGCCGCCGGCCTGTCGCCCGACTCCGTCGACGCGATCGCCCGGACACCCGGGGTGCGGGCGGCGAATCCGGTGGCCCGCAGCCAGGCGTACTTCACCCGCCAGGAGGGCGACACCGCCAGCACCCTGCCGTACGCGGTGCAGGGCGTCGACCCGGCGTCGACTCCGTCGACGATGGACCTCGAGGTGGTCAGCGGTGACATCGCGGCCCTCACGGGCCCGGACACGGTGGCGCTGAGCGTGGATGCCGCGCAGTCGGCGGGCGCGCGGGTGGGCGACGCGGTTCCGCTGCGCCTCGGCGACGGCACCCCGATCGCGCCGACGCTGGTCGCCACCTACGGGCGCGGCCTCGGCTTCGGCGACGTCACGCTGCCGAACGAGACGGTCCGCGCCCACACCACCGACGGCCTCGACGACTACGTGCTCGTCCGCACCGAAGCGGGCCGGCAGTCCGAGGCGGACGCGGCGCTGACCGCGGCGGGATTCGTCACCACCGACCGGGACGGGCTGGGCGCCGCCGGTGCGGCCGAGCGCGACGCGCAGTCCTGGACCAGCCTGATCGCGCTGTCGGTGCTGCTGGCGTACCTGGCGGTCGCGGTGGTCAACACGCTGGTCATGGCGACGGCCGAACGCGGCCGCGAGTTCGCGCTGCTGCGCATGGTCGGGTCGAGCCGGCGGCAGGTGCGGGCGATGATGCGCACCGAGGCCGTGATGGTGACCGCGATCGCGTCGGTGGTCGGCACCGCGATCGCGGTGCCGCCGCTGGTCGGCGTCAGCATCGGGGTGTCGGGGCAGCCGGTGCCGGCGGTCTCCCCCGCCGTCTACGCCGCCATCGTCGGCATCACCGTCCTGCTGGGGCTGGTCGCAATCGCGGTCCCGACCCGCACAGCGCTGCGCCGGCACGGCTGAGCCAGGGTCTGTGCGGCTGTAGCAGGCGAGGTCGGTGCGGTTCCGCGGCCCGCACCGACCTAGGCTCCGACCATGACCTCCTTCGACGACTCCGTCATCGCCGCCGTCACCGGCCACATGAACGGCGACCACACCGCCGACAACCTGCTCATCGTGCGCGCCTTCGGCGAGCCGTCCGCGACCGCGGCCCGGATGACCGGACTGGACACCGAGGCCGGCGAGTGGGCGGCCGAGGTGGACGGCGTCGAGACCACGGTGCGGGTGCCGTGGCTGGGTCCGGTCACCGATCGCGGCTCGATCCGCACGGAGGTGGTCGCGCTCTACCAGGCGGCGTGCGAACGGCTCGGCGTGCAGCCCGATACGCACTGACGAAAAGTCGGTCGCGCGGCCGCGGCGGGACCGCTAGCGTCGGGTCATGTCTCCCCCGTCCTGAAGGAACCCCGACATGACTGCGACGACGGCCACCGCCGCCCGCCGATTCGGTCCGCTGGCCCTGATCAACCTGGCGACGCTGCTGTCGGCGACCGGCAACGGCATCACCATCGTCGCGTTGCCGTGGCTGGTGCTCGAGCGCACCGGCCGGGCCACCGACGCCGCGATCGTCGCGGGCGCGGCCACCCTGCCGCTGCTGCTGTCGAGCCTGTTCTCCGGGACCGTGGTGGACCGGTTCGGCCGCCGTCGCACCTCGCTGGTCTCCGACTTCCTGTCCGCGGTCTCGGTGTCGCTGATCCCGCTGATGGCGGCGACCGCGGGCCTGTCGGTGCCGGTGCTCGCGGCCCTGGCAGCGCTCGGCGCGACCTTCGACCCGGCCGGCATCGCGGCCCGCGAGTCCATGCTCCCCGCCGCGACCAAGGAGGCCCGCTGGTCGCTGGACCGGGCGAACAGCCTGTACGAGGCGAACTACAACGTCGCGTACCTGATCGGCCCCGGCGTGGGCGGCGTGCTGATCGCGACGGTCGGCGCCGTGAACACCCTGTGGGTGACCGCGGCCTGCTTCCTCGCGTCGATCGTCACCATCGCGTTCCTGCGCCTCGACGGCGCCGGGAAGCCCGACCGCGAGACCCGGCCGGAGTCGATGTGGACCGGGACCCTCGACGGGCTGAAGTTCGTCTGGCACAACAGGTTGCTACGCACCCTCGCCGTGGTCGACATGGCCGTCGTCGCGCTGTACATGCCGGTCGAGAGCGTGCTGTTCCCCGCGTACTTCACCGAACTCGACCAACCCGCCCAACTCGGCTGGGTGCTGATGGCGATGGCCGTCGGCGGCGTGATCGGCGCACTCGCCTACGGAGCGCTCGCCGCGCACGTCCGCCGGCGCACGCTGATGCTGCTGGCCGTCACCGCGCTGGGACTGTGCATGGTCGGCATGGCGTTCCTGCCCCCGTTGTGGGTGCTGCTCACCCTGGCGCTGATGGTCGGGCTGGTGTTCGGCCCCGTCGGGCCGATCGCGAACTACGCCATGCAGACCCGCAGCCCCGAGCACATGCGCGGCCGGGTGGTCGGCGTGATGACCTCGACGGCGTACGCGGCCGGACCGCTCGGCTACCTGCTGGCGGGCCCGCTGATCGACTCGGTCGGCATCCGCACCACGTTCTTCGTGCTCGCCGTCCCGGTGGTGGGGATCGCGGCGGTCTGCTTCGGCCTGCCCGCGCTGCGCGAACTCGACGCGAAGGTCGTCGAATCCGAGGTGGCCCATTCGTACCGAGAGTGAGGCGCCGGCGTCCGGCCGCGGCCGACGGGTTCGGGTCAGCGGCTGACGACCAGCAGGAACCCGCCGCCGCCCGGCTCGATCTTCGTCTCGAGCGTCAGCTCCGGCGCCAGCCGCGAGAGCCGGTCGAGCAGCCAGTCGGAGGCGTCCTGCGCGTCGGACTTCGAGGGGCAGCGGGCCACGGCCACCCGACCCGGCTTGCGGGTGAGCTGCTCGACCACGCCGATGATCGGCGCCGGATCGATCACGAACAACGCGTCCGACCAGGGCACCACGGGCTTCACCGCGCCCTTCTTGGTGTTGCAGGCGCGATGCGCCAGGCGCTCCGGGCCGCCCTTGCCCTTCTTTGCCGTGTTGATGCTGTCGATGCTCGGGCCCCGTGGGTCGTTGACCGACATGTCCGGATCCACCGGCTCGTCACACAACCAGCAGCGCCACGACTCGCGTTCGCCGACCTCGTCCATCTTGCTCATGTGTACGACGCTACTTCACCTGGCGAGCGGCGACCCCGTCCGGCGAGGTCAGCGGAACGCCATCACCCGCTCGCCCCACGCCTCGCGCAGCCCCCGGTCCGGATCACTGGCCAGGGTGTCGGTCTTGTCGATCAGCAGGGTGGCCCGGTCCTCCTCGCGGTAGGGCGCCCAGTGCTTGGAGGCGTCCAGCGCCGCCGGCACGCCGTACCGCGCGAACGCCAGCCACCGCCGCTGCACCCGCCCGGACACCTCCAGCGCGACCTTCCGTCCGCCCAGCCAGAACGTCGGGTCCGGGGCGAAGGCGCCGAACGTGCCGAACACGTACGGCAATTCGGTCGCGTGAGTGGCGCCGACCCGTGCGGCGCGGAGCATCGGGGTGGCCTGGTCGAAGCGGTACACCCAGGTCGGCGAGTGCCGGCTGTGCGCGTCCGCGATCCACAGGCACGGCATCCGGAAGGCCGCGTCCCGCGAGACCGCCAGCACACCACTGGTTTTCGACCAGTCCGGGTATGCCGAGATGATGTCGGCCACCCGGATCGCGGGCAGGTTCGGATGGTCCGCGGCGATCGCGGTGAACATCTGGTTCACCGCGTCCGAGGTCACCGGCATGATCGGTGACCGGGACAGACGGAACAACGACGCCTCGTCCTTGTTGGTGCCGATGATCAGCGGGATCCGGTGCGCGAATCCCTTCCGGAAGGCCGAAACCGGGTACCGCGGCACCAGGTCTCCGTCGACCACCGGTGCCATCGCCAGGGTGCCCGGGACCGAGGTCGAGACCGTGCCGAGCAGCTTGTCCCCCGCCGCGATCAGGTCCTCGACCGGCAGCTCGAAGAGCCGGTCGGCGTCCGCCGCGTCCACCCCGACCAGTTCCAGGTACCGGGCCGCGACGCTCGCCGCCCGGTCCGCGCCGTACACCGACGTGGCCGGCGAGCTCTGCGCGATCGCGCGATGGAAGAGCCCCTCGGCCCGCGGCGAGGTCATCAGCGTGGTGACCGAACCGGCGCCCGAGGACTCCCCGAACAGCGTCACGTTCCCGGGGTCCCCACCGAACGAGGCGATGCAGTCACGCACCCACTCGAGCGCCACCACCTGGTCGCGCAGCCCGACGTTGGTCTCGAAGTGGCGGTCGCCGTCGGAGAAGGAGGACAGATCGAGGAAGCCGAGCACCCCGAGCCGGTAGTTGAGCGTGACCACCACCAGGTCGCCGAGTTCGGCGAGTCGACGACCGTCGTAGAGCCGCTGCGAGGAAGCACCGACGCAGTAGGCACCGCCGTGGATCCACACCATCACCGGCCTCGGTGTGCCGTCCGGGCGCGGCGCCCACACGTTGACCGACAGGCAGTCCTCGTCGGCTCCGATACCCGGCTCCATCGGGACCTGGATCGCCCGGGCCTGCGGCGCGGTCGGACCGAACTCCCGGCAGTCCCGCTCGCCCTCCCAGGGCTCGGGCGCCAGTGCCTCCCGGAATCGCCTCGCCGCGCCGGCCGACGCGTACGGGATGCCCTTCCAGCTGTAGACCCCGCCGTCGACGTAGCCGCGGACGTCGCCGTCCCGGGTCCGGACGGTCAACGTCTGCTCGCCTGTCGCGCTCGTGTCCAGCTCGGTCCGCACGGCCGCCTCCTGGTGGCTGGGGAAGTTTTCTGGTCCTTCGCCTGGCTCCACTGTCGATCCTCCGCCAACGTACCAAGGCGGGGTGACATCTCGGTTGCACCGACATTCCCGTCACGCCGCCGACCAGCGGAAACCCTCCCCAGCCGACGCCGTCCTCCCGCTGGGCGAGACTCCCCTCACAGTCCCGGCCGCCGACAGCGTGAAATGACTCCCATGTCATCTCGCGCAGCGTTCAGTCCAGGCGCCATGCTCGTCGGCCGCCGCGCCGTCGTGACCGGCGGCGCGGCCGGCATCGGCGCGGCCGTGGCCCGGTCGTTCGCCGCCCACGGGGCGCACGTGCTGGTCGCCGACGTCGACCCCGTCCGCGACCTCGATTTCGACGCCGCTGCCGGCGGTTCGCTCGTGTCGGTGCGCTGCGACGTGCGGGACGAGTCGGCGCACGGCCCGCTGGTCGCGCACCGCCCCGACATCCTCGTCAACAACGTCGGGCACTACCTGCGCGCGCCCCACCCGTTCGCGGCGACCAGCCCCGACCTGTGGCACGACCTGCACGAGGTGAACCTCGGCCACGCCCTGCGGCTGACCCACGCGGTGCTGCCGGGGATGACCGACCGCGGCGGCGGGTCGATCGTCAACCTCACCACCGTCGAGGCGCACCGGGCGATGCCCGGGCACACCGTGTACTCCGCCTACAAGTCCGCGCTCATGCAGTTCACCAGGTCGCTCTCCGCCGAGGTCGGGCCGGCCGGGATCCGCGTCAACGCCGTCGCGCCGGACCTGATCGAGTCGGTGCAGGTGCCCTACGACGAACTGGTACCGACCGAGCAGCGCGCGCTGTGGCCGAACTGGTCGCCGCTCGGCGGCCCCGGCCAACCCGAGGACGTGGCCGGCGCGGCCCTGTTCCTCGCCTCCGACCTGTCCCGGTTCGTCACCGGCAGCACGATCCACGTCGACGGCGGCACCCACGCCTCCGGCGGCTGGGTGCCCCGTGCCGCCGGCGGCTGGACCAACCGCCCCCTCAACCCGTGAACCACCTCGGAAGGACTGTCGTGCCCACGCTCAGCCTGAACGTCCCGAACTTCGGGAACCTGCTCGCCACCGACGATTTCGAGCACCTGCTGGCGGTGTGCCGCGCGGCCGACGCCGCGGGCGTGGACCGCCTGCTGGTCACGGACCACGTGGTGATGGGCCCGGACACCAGCGCCTACTCGTGGGGTCCCTTCCCGACCGACCCGGACGCCGCGTGGCTCGAGCCGATGACCGTGCTCGCCCTCGTGGCCGGCCAGACCAGCCGGATCCGGCTCGGCACCGGCATCGTCATCGCGGCCCTGCGGGGTGGTGCGATGCTGGCGAAGACGGCCGCCACCCTGGACCTGTTGTCCGGCGGTCGCCTCGACCTCGGTGTCGGGACCGGCTGGCAGGCAAAGGAGTACGAGGCCGCGGGGCTCGACTTCGCCAAGCGTGGTCCGCTCCTCGACGACACCCTCGCCGTCTGCCGCGCGCTGTGGGACGGCGCACCGGCGGCGGTCGACCGCCCGGGCATCTCGTTCTCCGAGGCCTACTGCTCGCCGCGCCCCGCCGTCGGCCGGCGCATCCCGGTCTGGGTGTCCGGCACCCTGTCGAAGCCGGTGGTGCGCCGGCTCACCACCTGGGGCGACGGCTGGATTCCCATCATGGGCGCCACCAACGACGACCTCGCCGCCGGAATCGGTTTGCTGCACGACGCCTTCACCGCGGCCGGTCGGGACCCTGAGGAACTGCAGGTGCGTGGGCGCCTGACCGTCGAGCGGAGCCCGGACGGCGGCATCGACCTGCCGTCGACGATCGCGAACGCCGCGGCGCAGATCGCTCTCGGCGTCACCGACGTGGTGGTCGCGCTGCAGGCCCTGGACGCCGACCCCGACGCCGCCGTCGCCGTGCTGCCGGACCTGGTCGCCGCGTTCCGGGCGGAGTTCGGGTAGGCCCGGTTCCCGGTGCTGCTGGACCGGACCCGGCGCGCGGCCGGCGGTCTGTACGGTGCACTGCCGCCGGGCTCGCCGCTGTGGCGGGCGGTGAAGCAGTTCGAGGCCCACCGGTAGCCGGACCTACGATGGCGGCCATGGGTGTTTCTCGAGCCGGATGGGTACTGGCGGCGCTGGCCGCATCGATGCTGGTGTCGGCATGCGGCGACGACTCCGGCGGAGATCCTCCGATCCCGATCCCTCCCACCACCACCGACACCGGCCCGACCACCACGTCGGCTGCCCCGCGTTCGACCACGACGGTGGTCCCGACCACCAGTCCCGTTGCGGCGCAGGTCGCGGACTACGCGGGCGAACAGACCGGGACGTACTACTTCACCAGCCCGTCGACCAAGTTCGAGTGCGCGATCATCACCGCGGCCACCCCGGTCGCCGGCTGCCACGGCACCTTCCCCGCCGACGCGCCGCACGTGGGCCGTCTCGGCGCGGGCGGAACCCCGCTCGCGCCCAACGCCGTCCGGGTGACCTCAGACCGCGCCGGCGAATTCGTGCACCTCGGCGATCCCGCCTTCCATCGGTTCGACGGCCCCGCCCGTGTCCTCCCCTACGGCAGCACCCTGAAGATCCAGGGGTTCACCTGCTCGGTGGACGAGCGCACCGGTGTCACGTGTGAGCGTCAGGACCATGGATTCACCGTGTCCGACAGCGCGTTCCGGCTCTGGTAGGTCACCCGCGCGGATGGGCCGCCGTGCGGCGCGTCAGGCGTAGAGGCCGTCGATGTCGTCGGCGAACCGCTCGGACACGACGTTGCGCTTGATCTTCAGGGTCGCGGTGAGGTCGCCGTCTTCCTCGGTGAGGTCGCGGGGTAGCACGACGAACTTCTTGATCGCCTCCGTGTGCGAGACAGTGGAATTGGCGTCGTCGACGACCCTCTGCAGGTCTGCGAGAAGTTCCGGGTCCCGCCGCAGGTCGGAGAGGCTCTCGCCGTCCGCCTTCCCGTGCGCGGAACGCCAGCGGCCGAACTCCTCCGGGTCCACCGTGATCAGCGCACCGATGAACGGACGGGCGTCGCCCACCACCACGGCCTGCGAGACCAGGGCGTGCGAGCGCATCCGGTCCTCGAGCGGCCCGGGCGAGACGTTCTTGCCGCCGGCCGTGACCAGCAGGTCCTTCTTCCGTCCGGTGATGGTGAGGAAGCCGTCGTCGTCGAGCTCGCCCAGGTCGCCGGTGCGGAGCCAGTCGCCGTCGAATGCGTCGGCGGTCGCCAGCTCGTTGCGCCAGTAGCCGCCGAACACGACGCCGCCGGCCAGTTCGATCTCGCCGTCGGCCGCGATCCGGACGCTGTTGCCGCCCATCGGTTGTCCGACGCTGCCGATCTTCTGGGCACCCGGCACGTTGACGCAGTGGGCGGCCGTGGTCTCGGTCAGCCCGTAGCCCTCGAAGATCGGTACCCCGATGCCGCGGTAGAAGTGCCCGAGGCGCGGCATCAGGGCGCCGCCGCCGGAGATCGCCCACCAGCACTCGCCGCCGAGCACCGCGCGGAGCTTGGCGTAGACGAGGCGGTCCGCGACCAGGTGCTTGAGCCGCAGCAGAAGCGAGGGGCCGCCCTGGTCGAGCGCCTCGCTGTACTCCACCGCGGTGGACTCCGCGAACGCGAACACCGCCTTCTTCACGGCGCCGCCGTCGGCCGCGGACTGCGCGGCGGCGTCGCGCACCTTCTCGAACACGCGGGGCACGCCGAGAATCGTGTGCGGACGGAACCGGGCGAACTGGCCGACGATCGTCCCGAAGTTCGACCAGTGTGCCTGCGCCCCACCCGCCTCGAACATTGCCAGCGACACCGCGCGGGCCAGCACGTGGGCGAGAGGAAGGAAGGTGAGCATCCGGTTGCCCGGCTTCGCCACCTCGCCGACGGAGGCGGAGAGGATGCCCCGCACCTCGGACAGGAAGTTCCGGTGCGTCAGGACGCAGCCCTTGGGCCTGCCCGTGGTGCCCGAGGTGTACACCAGCGACGCCAGGTCGTCGGCGCGGATTGCGTCGACACGGCGATGAACCTCGTCGTCGTCGACGGCATGTCCGGCTGCTACCAATGCCTCGACCGCGCCGTCCTCGATCTGCAGCAGTCGCACGGCCGGAGCGTCGAAAGAGACTGCGTGCGCCGCAGTCTCGACGATCGCGACCGTCGCGCCGGAATCCTCGACGATCCAGGAGATCTGCTCCGGCGAGGACGAGTCGTAGATCGGCACCGAGGCCGCGCCGGCCGCCCAGATGGCGAAGTCGAACAGCGTCCACTCGAACCGGGTCGCGGACAGCAGCAGCACCCGGTCGCCGGGCTCGACGCCGTACGCGATCAGGCCCTTGGCCACCCCCGTGACCAGTCGCTCGAACTCCGCGGCGGTGACGTCCGCCCACTGCTCGCCGACCGGTCGGGAGAACAGGACCAGCTCAGGGTCCCTGCCGGCGTGGGCGAAGACCGTGCGGACGATGGCATCGTCGTCGGCGATGGTGAAGGTGGCGTTGGACTTGTACTCACGCACTGGTGTCATCTCCGACGGTCTCGGGTGGTGTGGACGGGGTAGGACTTGCCGTGGGCGAGCCGAGGCGGAACCGGTGGAGCATGCGGGCGAACTCTGCAGTCTCGTCATCCGACCACGAGCGGGTGCGCTCGTCGACCTCGGCGCGCCGGAGACGGTCGGCCTCCGCGAGGACGCTCGCGCCGGCATCGGTGACGCACAGCGGGTGTCCGTTGCGGATCGGACCTGACTCGGAACGGACCCAGCCGGACTCCACGCACACCCTGACCTGGCGCGAGACGGTCGAACGGTGGACACCGAAGGCGTCGGCGATCTCGGTGGCGCGGCAGCCGGAATTGCGGGCGATGTATGCGAGCACCGAATGTTGCGCGAAGGTCGGAGTCCCCTCGTCGGGACGGTCTCCGGTCATCAGTTGCCGGACCAGCTGAACGAGCTCTTCGTGTACGGCGGCGACAGCGCCGGCCGGTTCGTGTTGCACTACGCAACTATAACGCCACCGGAACCGTTCGTATCCGTGCGTACCGTCACAGTCGTCGCGCCCGGTCGGCCGGGTGTGCACCCGCCGGGACGAACCCCGGGAAGGGCCGCCGACAGCCCGCATCCGGCCCCGGAAACGCGAAATGCCCCGCACCACAACCCCCCGAAAGGAGTCGTGATGCGAGGCATTCGCAAAATATGTACGGCGGTGACCTACTCTCCCACACCCTGTCGAGTGCAGTACCATCGGCGCTGGAGGGCTTAGCTTCCGGGTTCGGAATGGGACCGGGCGTTTCCCCTCCGCTATGGCCGC
>NZ_JBFUHZ010000005.1:0-182103 GCF_056402135.1 Rhodococcus sp. P4_C10
GCGACGCCGTCACCGGTGCCGACGTCGGCGGTGCCGACGGGGACGGCGACGCCGTCACCGGTGCCGACGTCGGCGGTGCCGACGGGGACGCCGTCGACGGTGAACTCGACCTGACCGGCGTCCGGGATCGGCATGACGGTGGCGGCGAGGTTGACCGGGACGCCGACGGTCGCGGTGACCGGTTCGAGGACGGTCGTGGTGGTGTTGAAGTCGGCGTCGGTGACAGTCAGCTCGGACGCGGCCGAGACGGAGTTCTGGTAGAGGCCGGTGCCGGTGAAGTGCGCGGTGAAGCTGTGCGTGGAGGCCTCGTCGAACTTGCGGGTGATCGAGGCGGTGCCGTTCGCCACGGTGACGGGCTCGCCGACGTTGACGTCGCCGTCCTTGAACTGCACCGTGCCGGTCGCGGTGGTCGGGGTGATGGTGGTGGTGAGGGTGACGTCCTCACCGACCACTGCGGTGGTCGGAGCGGTCAGTGTCGTCTGGGTGTTGACGTTGGCCGGGGTGACCGAGACGGTCTGCGCGGCCGAGACCGACTCGTTGGCCCCCGTCGTCCCCAGGAACTTCGCGGTCACCGAGAACTGGCCCTCCGCGGTCGGGGTCCAGTTGAACGTCGCCACGCCGGCGGCCAGGTGGCCCTCGCCGACCTTGTTGGCGCCCTCGTAGAACTCGACCGTGTTGCCGTCGGCGCCGCCGGCCACCGTCGCGCTCAGCGGTACCGCCGCGCCCAGCTGCACGGGCGGAGCCGCCGCGAGCGTCGTCGTCGTGTTGTTCTTACCCACCGTGATGGCCGGGCCCTTGCCGGGGTAGGAGCCCGCGCCGAGGCTGCCGTTGTAGTTCAACCCCGTTGCCAGTGGTACACCCTGCGCACAGTCGAGCCCGACCTTGTACGAGATCTTGAATGTGGGCCAGAATGCGGGGGGGATGAAGGGGTTCTTCACGGTCGTCAGGGGATTTCCGTTGAGCGTGACCGAGTCCGCGGCCACGGTCACATCGGACAGCGGGCCGTCGTCATTGATGTGCGCCGAATCCGGGACGTAGGTCAGGCACGCCGGGTGCTGGTCCCGGACCATCGTGATCTTCTCGTCGCTCGTGGCGTAGTTCCGCTTGAACTGCGTCGACACGGTGATGATGTCGCCCCCGGAGGGAGTTGTATTGCTGATGGTGCGGGTGTAGCTGCTGCTGCCGTCGGACCAGCTCACCGACTGCTCTGCTGCGCTTGCGGTTCCGGCGCCCAGGGCGACCGCGAATCCGGCGGCCACGGCGAACACACTCAAGCCTCCGACGGCGCGAAGGGTACTGCTCTGCGTCATGGTTTCCTCTCTTCGAACGTCCAAGGCGCCGCCCGAGGCAACCGCCCTGACGAGGTTCCTGGATGAGCGTCCTAGACGGGCGTCCAGTTGAATTGATCCGGCCCAAGGTAGCGCAGTCGAACAGTAATTGCGGCCGAATTGCTGCAAATGAACTCATGCATTAATGGCGAATAACTGGACGCTCGTGCCAGAAATAAAGAATGTTGCCCTGAGCTGGGGTGATTGGACTTCGAGACAGTTGGAGCGGGACGCTATCACGCCGTGGGCAGTACTTCTTGGAAATGAGACTTGCTGGAAGGGAACAACTCTGGTCGTCGCGTTTTCCGGTCCGCTTCGCCACGGGCTCCCGCTTCAGATTTTGCTGGAGGTGTCGCTGGGGTAATTAGATTGCATTGCTTACCGAATTGCGCTTCAAGTGTTGAACGCTTGCAGGTTGGCCACGATGAAAAGTGGTCGAGTTGTGAAATTTGGTTCGTGAATTCTCCAACCGCTCGCCCAGTGCGGCCGTGCGTAGGTCTTGTTCCCGGTCGCCGATCGGCGGTGTCCGGTTCGATGCGGGTGTCACCGCAGTTCTCGCAGTGTCGTTGACGCCGACGTGGAGCGCGATCCGGTCCTCCAGATCGGCCGGAAACCGCGCCCGCGCATCGCGTGCTGTCACGGCGCGGTCATGGCAGCGGTCGAAATCGTGTGGGTTCCGCGGTTGCTACTCGGTGACCCGGTACTCACGCACGTCAGCTCGGACGATCGCCTCCTGCTGCGCCGAGTCCGGGCCGGCCCCACGGAACCGCTGCAGTTGACCGTCCGACTCCCAGCACTCGAAGACGTTGATGCGCCCCGGGTCGAGCGGGTCGGGGGACAGTGCGAAGTCCCGGCACCCGTCGCTCGCGCGGGCCTGCGTCACCACCTCGATGCACCCGTGGAGGTAGGCGTCGCGCCCCCTCGGGTCGACGTGCAATGCCCCGGCCACGATGATCACGGTGGTCTCCCTTGTCCTGTGTGGTTCTCCACGGGTAGACCTCCGAGCGTCGGACGAGCCATCGCCGGTCGCTATCGTCGGTCAGTGTGAGCACCCAGTCTCCTTCGCCGGACCGCACCCTGTCACCGGACCACGCGCTGTCTCCGGAACGCATCGCCACCCTCGATGCCGACCACCTGTGGCATCCCTACGGCGCGTTCCCCGCGTCGACCAGCCCGCTGGTGGTCGAGAGCGCGGCCGGTACCCGGCTGACCCTCGCCGACGGGCGGGAGCTGGTCGACGGGATGAGCTCGTGGTGGGCGGCCGTGCACGGATACCGGCACCCCGTGCTCGACGCCGCCGCCGCGGCGCAGCTCGCCAAGATGAGTCACGTGATGTTCGGTGGGCTCACCCACGAGCCCGCCGCCCGGCTCGCGGAACTGCTGGTCCGGATCACCCCGGCCGGGCTGGACAAGGTGTTCCTGGCCGACTCCGGGTCGGTGTCCGTCGAGGTCGCGGTGAAGATGTGCATGCAGTACCAGCGGGCGCTCGGCCGGCCCGCGAAGAAGCGGCTGCTGACCTGGCGCGGTGGCTACCACGGCGACACCTTCGCGCCGATGAGCGTGTGCGACCCCGACGGCGGCATGCACTCGCTGTGGACCGACGTGCTGGCCCGGCAGGTGTTCGCGCCGATTCCGCCGCGTGAGTTCGACCCGGCCTACGTCGCCGAGTTCGAGGCGATTCTCGTCGAGCACCGCGACGAGCTGGCCGCGATCATCGTCGAGCCGGTGGTGCAGGGCGCCGGCGGGATGCGCTTCCACGACCCGCGCTACCTGAGCGAGCTGCGGCGTCTCGCCGACGAGAACGACGTGCTGCTGGTGTTCGACGAGATCGCCACCGGGTTCGGCCGCACCGGCGCGCTGTTCGCCGCCGACCATGCGGGCGTCAGCCCCGACGTGATGTGCGTCGGCAAGGCGCTGACCGGCGGCTACCTGACGCTGGCCGCAACGCTGTGCACCACGGAGGTGGCCGCGGCGATCAGCGGGGGCGAGGCAGGTGGACTGATGCACGGGCCGACGTTCATGGGGAACCCGCTGGCCTGCGCGATCGCCGTCGCGGCCGTGGAACTGTTGCTCTCGCGGGACTGGCGCGCCGAGGTCGCGGCGCTGGGTGAGGGGCTGGCCGCGGGGCTGGCATCGGCCAGGGCGCTCGACGCGGTGGCGGATGTGCGGGTGCTCGGCGGGATCGGGGTGATCGAGATGCGGCAGCCGGTGGACATGCGGTCCGCGACCGACGCCGCCGTCGACGCCGGGGTGTGGCTGCGACCGTTCGGGAAGCTGATCTACGCGATGCCGCCGTACGTGTGTACCCGGGAGGACGTGGACCGGATTGCGGCCGCGATGGTGGCAGCTGCCCGCGCACAGGTGGCCTGACCTACGCCGCGGCCCGGTTGAACGGGCGACAGTGTGGGTACTCGTCGTCGACAGGGCGTTACCCTCTGCGATCCCGCTCCGGTGGCCCTGGAGGCAGCTTCGAGGCTGGGTGAAGCGATGCGAGTTGTACCGAAAGTCGCAGAGTTCGAGCCCCCGACGTCGCAGGAGTTTCGTGCCTACGTCGACGCGGTGGCGGATGCGGTCGGGGCCGGACCCGACGAGCGTTACTGCCGGACCGATGAGGTCTACGCCGCTTACATTGTGGTGCCGCGGATGGACCGCAGGTTTCCGGGACGTGAGGTCGCACTGATGTGGGACTCCGGCGGCTGGGCGCTCGGGTTCGAGACGAGTTCGGGGGAGGACATGATCATCCTCGGCAGCACCAGTGGCAGACCGGTGCCCGCCCCTTCCGCGGTGGTGGCGCTGTGCGACGACCTCCTCCCGACACCAAGGACCTGAGTGGCAAGCGGCCGGTGGCCGCGCCTGCCTCGGCGTTGCAGCACAGGGCCTTTCAAACAGCCTGCCGGTGGAGGGAGAGCGATCCAGGCGGAGTCGGCGCCGATTGCGAATTCGGTGTTCCAGGCCGCTCGGCGGTCGCGGTGTACAGACTTGTCTGGGCGTGCTAGACCAATACTTGGTTGAGAGCACAGCCGAATATGTTCGCGCCAGGCATGACATGCCGGACTCCGATGCCCATCGTTGTGACTGCCACTTGTACCGGCCCCACACGGCAGTTGTCACTGTTCGTGGAGACCTCGATGCGTCCGGCCTCGCGAACTTCCGGCGAGTCCTCGACGACGCCTTCTCGACCTGCTATCACGGGGTGGTGATCGATCTGTCCGCGACCGACTTCGTCAGTATCGGCGCGGCGGCCCAGTTGGCCGATGCCAAACGGCGGGCCGGTGATTCCCGCCTCGATCTCGCGCTGGTCTCGGGGCCGCCGGCGGTCGAACATGTCCTGCGGGTCACCGGGGTCAGGGCCCTGTTCGACTTCCATTCCACGCTGCGATCCGCCATTGCTCGGTCGAGGACGGCAGGGCAGGCGGGGACCTGGCGATCGGACGCTTCCGGCTCGACGACGCCGGAGGCTCGAAGCCGTCAGTAGATCAGGACCGGGCCGGGATCGGGGGGCGTAGATTCATGATGTTGCCCGGCACGTGGCAACGGCTACCGGAAAGGTGGCGTCGCAATGTCCACGCGGTGTACGGAAGTGCCGGTCGACGGTCCCGATCCCGTCGATCTCGACGATGTGGTGGTCTCGCTGCGGGGCCTGCAGCAGGTCCTGGACACCGAGGGCGGTGTGGATGCGGCCATGTTCACCCTCTCCGCGCAGGTCAAGAGACTCCTGCCAGGCGCGGACATGGCCAGCGTGACGCTGGTCGACGTGCAGGGGCCACGCACGGTGGGACAAACCGACGAGCGGGTCGTCGAGATCGACGCCGCGCAGTACCGGACCAACCAGGGGCCGTGTCTGCTGGCGGCGGTGACCAATGAGCCGGTACGGGCCGGTGCCGCGTTGGCGCACGAACTCTGGCCGGATTTCGTCAGTGCACCGGAACTGGTGGGGGTGGCGAGCTTCCTGTCGGCGCCACTGGATGTCGACGGTACCTATGCCGGGGCGCTGAACGTGTACGGGTTCGACGACCACGGGTTCGGGAAGGTCGACGAGGCAATGCTCGAGCTCTACACCACCGTCGCGGCCGGCGCGATCCGCAGCGCCCGACGGTACATGGAGGCCGCGGCGGTGATCGGTCAGTTGCAGCAGGCGCTGGAGTCTCGTGCCGTGATCGACCAGGCCAAGGGAGTCATCATGGCGGCCCGCGGGATCGACGCGAAAGCTGCTTTTGCGGTGCTGGTGGAGCAGTCGCAGCACCAGAACGTCAAGGTCCGCGAAATCGCGGAACGGGTGGTCGCCGGCCTGGGCTATGCGCCGGCGACTTGAACTGTAGGGCAGAGGGTTTCGCCGCTGTCGGGCTGACCGGACTCGTTTGAGCGGAGGAAGCTGCTTCCGCGTCGACAATCGTTCGCTGCCCTCGCGACTTCGGTTCGCACACGAAAATCATTGATTTCGAGTTTGCTGCGCCCCCGAATGGGCTATTCGAGTAAGTGATGGAGTCGTGATCGGGCTGGGTAGGTTGGAGTGCAGCTCGCCGGTGACGTCCGCGATCGATCAGCGATGGAGGGTGCATGTCAGAGACCCGGAGATTGGGTTCGAGTGCGGCCGACCTCGGTACACCCGTCGAGGTGCGAGTTGCGGCCGAGTTGGTGCAGCTTCCGGTGCTACGCGCGATGGCGGAGACCATTACCCTGCTCAGCGAGTTCAATCTCGACGAGATCTCCGACGTCAAGCTGGCGCTGGACCAGGTCTGCTCGGATCTGATCGCCGACACGGTCGAAGGGGCGGAGCTGGTCTGCCGGTTCCAGTTGACGGGTGACGTGCTGTGTATCGCCGTCACCGCAAGTACGCGCACAGCCGAGACTCCCGATCGGCAGGGTTTCGGCTGGCACGTACTGCGAACACTGACCGATTCGATCGAGGTCACTCACGAACCACCGGACACCTCGAACGCCGGATACCGCACCACTGTGGAACTCGCGAAGGTGAAGGGCGGCGAGTAGTGCAGTTCGGCGAGGCCGATCGGCGCGAGCGCGCAGACTCCTCCCCGGCGGACGACTACGCGGATGTCGCAGTCTTGTTCGCACGCGCAGCCGAGCTGAGTCCCGGCGACGGTAAGGCCGTGTACGACGAGATCGTCGAGCGATGTCTGCCTCTCGCGGAACACATCGCTCGCAAGTTTGGTGGAAGGGGCGAACCGCACGACGACCTGGTACAGGTTGCCCGGCTCGGGTTGGTCAATGCGGTGAACCGATTCGACGTCGGCCGTGGATCGGACTTCGTCGCCTTCGCGGTGCCGACCATCATGGGAGAGGTCCGCCGGCACTTCCGCGACACCGGGTGGGCGGTGCGCGTGCCCCGCCGTTTGAAGGAACTGTACTTGCGGATCACGCGGGAGGTGCCGGCCCTCTCGCAGCGACTCGGGCGCGCGCCCACCCTCGGCGAGATCGCCGCCGAACTGGGGACGAGCGTCGACGAGGTGTCCGAGGGTCTGATCGCGGGCAGCGGCTACCAGACGATCTCTTTCGACTTCACGGTCGGAAACCGGGGGCACGAGCTGCCGCTGATCGAGTCGCTCGGTGCCGAGGACGAGGCGCTCGAGACGGTCGAGGCGCTCGCGGCGGTCGGTCCGGCCCTCGAACGGCTACCCGAACGCGAACGCACCATCCTGGTGCTCCGGTTCTATCGATCCATGACCCAGACGCAGATCGCCGAACGGCTCGGCATTTCCCAGATGCATGTCTCGCGGATTCTGGCCAAGACGTTGAGCCAGCTGCGCGAGGAGTTGGCCTCGGACTGACGGCGCGGCATCCAAACCTGGCTTCACCCAGCCTGATCGGCTGGACCCGCCGTCGCGAGGGGCTCCGCCGACACCAATCCGCCGCGGGCGTGGCAACTGTTGCGTCAGTCCTTGAAGGCGTCCTTGACCTTCTCTCCGGCCTGCTTGAGATCGCCCTTGGCCTGGTCCGTTCGACCCTCGGCCTCGGTGTCGGTGTCGCCGGTTGCCTTGCCGACAGTCTCCTTGGCCTTGCCCGCCAGTTCTTCGGCCTTGTTCTTGGCCTTGTCGACTGCTCCCATGGTGTGCTCCTTTGACGTTTCGATTTGCGTGGCTGCCGCTTTGGCGAGTTGCGGTGTGTGTTGCCTGACCGCGTGGCTGACCGATTGCCCCGTTTCGGCGACCACCTGGCGCGCGCGTCGACTTCCGTCGGCGAGCGCACCAATTCCCGCACCGGTGGCCGCTCCGATCACCATTCCGATCCACAGATTTCGCATGGAACCGTATTACCCGGCCGGTGGCATCCGAAACACCGTCGGGCGCTCGACGGTCACCTGCATGCAGGGAGCGGCACGGCCTTCGCTCGCTGCGGCGTTCGAGATGCGGGCGGCCTTCTCCGTCGAGTCGCCCTGTTTGCGTAGTTCCTCGTAGAGGTCCTGGTCCTGGAGGTGGGGATCCGATCCCTTCGTCGGCATTGCTGCCTCCTCTCGATTCGGGGACGCTCACAGCCGGGCCGGCCAGTCGGACGCCAGACCGAGCGTTCAGTCCGCCCAGTCCAGTAGTCGCCCGCGCAGGTTGTCGTCGAGGGAGACCCGCACCAGGGCGGCGGCCATCGGCGCAAACGCTCGGGTATTCGTCAGCCCGGCGAGGGCCGTCGGATCGGACGGGAGGCCCAGCTCGCGCGCAGCCGTCCTCGCCCGGTCGTCGAGGTACGGCCGGGCCCAGGGCCAGACGTCCTGCACCTCACGCATGAAGATGGCGGCGCCGACCGGTCCGATGCCGTCGAACTCCTCGAGCAGCGCGGCCGCGATATTCTTGTCGTTGTCGCACCGGGACTCGAGCCGTCGGAGGTCGCCGCCGTAGACGTCGAGGGTGCGTTCGGCAGCGGCGTGCAGGCGCGTGGCCGTGCTCTCGTCGTAGCGTCGGTAGTGGGCGCGGCCCAGCGCCTCGATGACGGTGCCACGATTCGCCCCGTGCACACTCGCGGCGGTGCGCAACCCGGTGTGGATGAGTTCGGTTGCGGCCCTGACCGCGATGGTGGCAGAGATGCGGGTGCTGAGCAGGAGCGCGAGCGTCACCAACTCGAACAGTGGCATCGGTTTGTTTGCCATCGAAATTCCCGCTTCGTCGGCGTACGTGGTACCCGCCTCGCGGAGCAGTTTCGCCGCGAGGGCCTTCGGATCGGGGGTTCCGGTGCGCCGGGGGGTGTGCGTCATGGAAACCTCCGAAGCAGCCACGGAAGCAGAAGCCAGAAGAACCCGAACGCGCCGGCGGTGACTGCGGCCGCGATCATGCCGACGGTCGGATCGACTACCAACCCGACGATCAATGCCACGACGCCGGTCAGTGTCAACCCGAGAAAGACCAGGCCCCAGAGCGCAAAGAGATGGGTCGCCGAGACCAGTGTGCGAATTCGTCTTCGGTGGAACAGGATTCGGTGCTGTCCTACCGGCGCGACGAGTAGCACCGTGGCCGCGATCGAGCAGAACACCGTCGCCAGGTAGACGCCCTGCTCGAACTGGGACAGTTCGTCGAACCGCTCCTGAAACGGCAGGATCAGCAGGAAGCCGGTCAACAGTTGGACGCCCGTCTGCGCCACGCGCAGTTCCTGCAGCAGGCTCGCCCAGTTCCGATCCAGTCGTTGAGTCTCGGTCTCGTTGCGGACGCGGCGGTTCCACTCGGCGTCATCCTCGGGCGGGTCGGCGGCGGGCCGGTCGACTCGTCCGGTCGGATCGCGCCCGAACCCACCGTCGGCTCGGTTCCGACGGTCCGGTTCGGTGGCGTTCATGTCGCATGCACGGTGCGCGCGTGCGCGGCCTCGGTTCCGCGTGCACTGCTGTCACCGAACGCGATGTGACCGCCGAGCGCTCCGCTGGCGCCMGCGGCCGCGAGTCCGAACCAGCTCCATGCCTGCGCACACAGGTCCGGGCCTGTCCTGCGGCGGCGGAACGAGATGGCCATTGCCATCGCCGCCGCCCCGTTGCCCGCGGCGTGTATCAGTCCGGCCCGGCGTTGTGCGTCGTCGCGGAGCGACCAGTCCGCCCATCCGGTGGCCAGCGCGGGCGGGACGCCCAGCAGGCCGAGGCCGATCAGTCGTCGCGCGGCGCGGTGGTCGCGTCGCACCGTCTCGAGGAGCACCGCCGCCGTCCATGCGCCCATCGGGAGCGTGACCGCCATGGGGTGCACCGGATGGCCGAGCCGGGAGCCGCGCAGCACAATCGCCGCCGGACGATCATCGAGGATGCGCAGGATCCGGTCACGCAGGGGAATGCTGACCCGGTCGAGGGCGGCGACGGACTCGGACGCACTCAAGAGTTCCTTCACAGTCATGTCCGTTGGCATACCCGTTCGGTCCGCGGCGAAACCAAGACCCGCCGCGAGGGTTTGGGAACAGGCGTGGCCGGGCGAGACTCCGTCAAACACGTCAGGCGTCGGATCGGCGTTCGACCGCGCCCACTTGAACGCCGTTCAAGTGGGCGCGTATGGTGCGTCATCGTGGGAAATCATCAAGCACTGAGCTGGCTCGACGAGGTGGCCGCACGCCGGCGTGACGCCGGTCTGCGTCGGGAACTGCACCCGCGCTCGGCCGGCCTCGAGCCCGTGGACCTCGCGTCCAACGACTACCTCGGGCTGGTCCGCCACCGCGAGGTGCTCGCCGGAGCGGCCGCGGCGCTGGGGCGCTGGGGTGCGGGCGCCACCGGATCGCGACTGGTGACCGGCACCACCACCGAGCACGAACTGCTCGAGCTCGAACTGGCCGAGTTCGTCGGAGCAGAGTCCGGGCTCGTCTTCTCGTCCGGTTACACCGCGAACCTCGGCGCCGTGACCGCGTTGTCCGGCAAGGGCTCGCTGATCGTCTCCGACGCGGGCAGTCACGCCTCGCTCGTCGACGCCTGCCGGCTGTCGAGGGCACGGGTGCAGGTCAGCCCGCGCGGTGACGTGGACGCGGTCCGCGACGCGCTCGCGACCAGGACCGAGGAGCGCGCGCTGGTGCTCACCGACTCGGTGTTCAGCGCCGACGGCGACCTGGCGCCGGTGCGCGAGCTGCACCGGGTCTGCCGCGAGTACGGGGCGGTGCTGGTGGTGGACGAGGCCCACGCGATCGGGGTGCGTGGAGACGGCGGGCGCGGGCTCGTGCACGAGGTCGGGTTGGCGGGGGAGCCGGACCTGGTGATCACCGCGACGCTGTCGAAGTCCCTGGCGAGTCAGGGCGGCGTGGTGCTCGGCGACGCCAGGATCCGCGCGCACCTGGTCGACGCCGCCCGCACCTTCATCTTCGACACCGGCCTCGCACCCGCCGCGGTGGGCGCCGCGAGGGCCGCACTCGCGGTGCTGCGACGCGAACCGGAACGCGCGGCCGCCGTCCTCGGCCGGGCCGCGGACCTGGCGCGAATCGCCGGCGTCCCGGAGCCCGAGTCCGCGGTGGTCTCCGTCGTGCTCGGCGATCCGCAGCGCGCCTTCGACGCCGCCCGCGCCTGCCGTGAGCGTGGGCTGCACGTCGGGTGCTTCCGGCCGCCGTCGGTCCCGGCCGGCACCTCGCGGCTGCGGCTGACCGCGCGGGCGAACCTCACCGATCAGGAGATGGCGCTCATCGGCGAGGTGCTGACGGACGTGCTGGCCGGGGCGCCGGCGTGAGCGTGCTGGTGGTGACCGGGACCTCCACCGACGTGGGCAAGACCGTGGTCACCGCCGCGCTCGCCGCCCTGGCCGGCTCGCTGGGCCGGACGGTCGCGGTGTGCAAACCCGCCCAGACTGGGGTGGGGCCGGGCGAACCGGGCGATCTTGCCGAGGTGCAACGACTCTCGGGCGTGGCCGGGACCGTCGAGCTGGCCCGCTACCCGGAGCCGTTGGCCCCCGACACCGCCGCCCGGCGGGCGGACCTGCCGATGCTCGAACTCGGCGCGGTCGCCGACGCCGTCCGGTTCCTCGACGCCGGCCACGACCTCACGCTGGTCGAGGGCGCGGGTGGGCTGCTGGTTCGCCTTGGCGCGCAGGGGTTCACGCTCGTCGACGTGGCGAGGGAACTGGATGCGCCGGTGCTGGTGGTGGCCTCGGCCGGGCTGGGCACGCTCAACCACAGCGCCCTCACCGTCGCCACGCTGAACGCCGCCGGTCTGTCGTGCCCGGGGCTGGTCATCGGGTCGTGGCCCGGCGAACCGGACCTGGCCGCGCGCTGCAATCTCGCGGACCTGCCCGAGGTCACGGGTGTGCCCCTGCTCGGCCGGGTGCCCGCCGGCGCCGGGGCGTCGAGCCGCGCGGACTTCGTCGCGGCGGCTCCGAACTGGTTCGACGTGGGCGTCCTCGAGCCGTTCTTCTGACCTGACCAACCCGCCCACCGGTGGCACCGGGATGACGTAATGTGATAGCGATCACGTCATCTGTGTCGGAGGTTCGAATGTCCACCACCGAAATGATGGAACTCAACCGCACGATCGGTCACCTGCGCCAGTGCGTCGGGTCGCTGCGGACGGTCTACGGCGACGCCGCCGCGGTCCGTCGGCTCGCGAACGACGTCGAACGGCTCGGCATCGACGCGACCGAACTCGACGAGTCGCCGCCGCGCCTGGCGCATCCCGTCGGCGAGTCCGAGCGGGTGCCGGTCCCCGAAGCCCCCTACGACCAGACGCTCTGGCTGGGCGCCGACGACGAGGGCGTCGGCGGTCATCCCCACGAGCACCAGTGAGCGCGCCCGCGCGCGATTCGGCGGGGGTCCGATCGCCGCGCCGGGCGAGCATTTCGGCGCGCACGCTACGCACCGACCGTTGGTGGCAGCCGCCGCTGCTCACGACGCTGGGTCTGGCCGTCTTCGTGGTGTACGCGACGATCCGGTCCTTCGTGCGGACCGCGTACTGGGTGGACGAGTACCACTACCTCACGCCGTTCTACTCGCCGTGCGTCAGCGACTCCTGCGTGCCGGGGTCGAGCCACTTCGGCACCTTCGTCGGCGAACTGCCGATGTGGATTCCGCTCGGGTTCCTGGTACTGCCCTTCCTGCTCGGGTTCCGGCTCACCTGCTACTACTACCGGAAGGCCTACTACCGCTCGATCTGGTTTGCGCCGCCGGCCTGCGCGGTCGCCGAGCCGCACACCAGCTACACCGGTGAGACCCGGCTACCGCTGATCGTGCAGAACGCCCACCGGTACTTCTTCTACGTCGCCCTGATCGTGTCGCTGATCAACACCTATGACGCGGTGAAGGCCTTCCACGGCGGTTCCGGCGGTTTCGGTGTCGGGCTCGGCACGGTGATCATCACGGTGAACGTGCTGCTGCTGTGGGCGTACACGCTCTCCTGCCATTCCTGCCGTCACATCACCGGTGGCCGGCTCAAGCACTTCTCGGCCCATCCGGTGCGGTACTGGATCTGGACCAAGGTGAGCGTCCTCAACACCCGGCACATGCAACTGGCCTGGACCACCCTCGGCACCCTGATGCTCACCGACTTCTACATCATGCTCGTGGCCAGCGGCACCATCTCGGATCTGCGATTCGTCAACTAGGGCGGCGTCAACCAGCGAGAACATCACAGCGTCAGCGGAGGGAGACCGGGGTGGCCGAGGTCGAACGGCACAGCTACGACGTCGTGGTGATCGGGGCGGGTGGCGCCGGCCTGCGGGCGGTGATCGAGGCCCGCCAACGGGGACTGTCCGTCGCCGTGGTCTGCAAGTCGTTGTTCGGCAAGGCGCACACCGTGATGGCGGAAGGTGGCTGCGCGGCGGCGATGGGCAACGCCAACTCCAAGGACTCCTGGCAGGTGCACTTCCAGGACACCATGCGCGGCGGCAAGTTCCTCAACAACTGGCGGATGGCCGAACTGCACGCGCGCGAGGCCCCGGACCGGGTGTGGGAACTCGAGACCTACGGCGCCCTGTTCGACCGGACGCCGGACGGTCGGATCAGTCAGCGCAACTTCGGCGGCCACACCTACGCGCGACTGGCGCATGTCGGCGACCGCACCGGCCTGGAACTGATCCGCACCATGCAGCAGAAGATCGTCTCGCTGCAGCAGGAGGACTTCGCGGAGACCGGTGACTACGAGTCCCGGGTCAAGGTCTTCGCGGAGTGCACGATCACCGAACTGCTGCTCGGCGGCGGCGATCCCGAGGGCCAGGAGGGTGGTGGTGCCATCGCCGGCGCGTTCGGCTACTGGCGGGAGTCCGGCCGGTTCGTGCTGTTCGAGGCGCCGGCGGTGGTGCTGGCGACGGGCGGGATCGGCAAGTCCTGGAAGGTCACCTCCAACTCGTGGGAGTACACCGGCGACGGGCACGCGCTGGCGCTGCGGGCCGGGGCCAACCTGATCAACATGGAGTTCGTCCAGTTCCACCCCACCGGGATGGTGTGGCCACCCAGCGTCAAGGGCATCCTCGTCACGGAGGGGGTGCGCGGTGACGGCGGCGTGCTCAAGAACTCCGACGGCAACCGGTTCATGTTCGACTACATCCCGGCGGTGTTCAAGGGCCAGTACGCCGAGACCGAGGAGGAGGCCGACAAGTGGTTGCGGGACAACGAAAGTGCCCGACGCACCCCTGACCTGCTGCCACGAGACGAGGTGGCGCGGGCAATCAACTCCGAGGTCAAGGGCGGGCGCGGCACCGAACACGGCGGCGTGTACCTGGACATCGCGTCGCGGATGCCCGCGGAGGAGATCGTGCGCCGGCTGCCGTCGATGCACCACCAGTTCAAGGAGCTCGCCGACGTCGACATCACCAAGGAGCAGATGGAGGTGGGGCCGACCTGTCACTACGTGATGGGCGGTATCGAGGTGGACCCGGACACCGGTTCCTCCAGTGTTCCCGGACTTTTCGCGGCGGGGGAGTGCTCCGGCGGGATGCACGGCTCCAACCGGCTGGGCGGCAACTCGCTCTCGGACCTGCTGGTGTTCGGCCGCCGGGCGGGCCTCGGCGCGGCGGGCTACGTCGAGTCGCTGGGGCGCCGGCCGCGGGTAGCGGACGCCGCCGTGGACGCGGCCGCGAAGATGGCACTCGCGCCGTTCGACCCGCCGCGCGACGGCGTGGTCGCCGAGAACCCGTACACGCTGCACACCGAACTGCAGCAGTGCATGCACGACCTGGTGGGCATCATCCGCACGGACGCCGAGATCCGGTCTGCCCTCGAGAGACTCGAGTCGATCCGGCAGCGGATCGACACCGTCACCGTGGAGGGGCACCGGCAGTTCAACCCGGGCTGGCACCTGGCGGTGGACCTGCGGAACATGGTGCTGGTCAGCGAGTGCGTCGCCAAGGCCGCGCTGATGCGTACCGAGAGCCGCGGCGGCCACACCCGAGACGACCACCCGGACATGGAGGCGCAGTGGCGCAACACGCTGCTGGTCTGCAGCGTGATCGGCCGGACCGCCGACGTCGCGCAGGTCACCGTGCCGGACGTCTCCGTCGTGCCCGAACCGCAGATGCCGATGCGCCCGGACCTGTTGGCGCTCTTCGACTTCGGTGAGCTGTCCAAGTACTACACGGGTGCCGAGCTCATCGGTCATCCCGGGAAGGGAGACCCGACATGAGCTACCAGGCGTCCTTCCGGGTGTGGCGCGGCGACTCCGACGGCGGTGACCTCGAGGACTACGCGGTGGAGGTGAACGAGGGCGAGGTGGTCCTCGACATCATCCACCGGCTGCAGGCGACGCAGGCCACGGACCTCGCGGTGCGGTGGAACTGCAAGGCCGGCAAGTGCGGGTCGTGCTCGGCCGAGGTGAACGGGCGGCCCCGGTTGATGTGCATGACCCGGATGTCCACCTTCGCGGAGGACGAGGTGGTCACCGTCACCCCGATGCGGGCCTTCCCGGTGATCCGGGACCTCGTCACCGACGTGTCCTTCAACTACGTCAAGGCTCGCGAGGTCCAGTCGTTCACCCCGCCCGCCGGCCTGGCGCCGGGGGACTACCGGATGCAGCAGGTGGACGTCGAACGTTCGCAGGAGTTCCGCAAGTGCATCGAGTGCTTCCTGTGCCAGAACACCTGCCACGTGGTGCGCGACCACGAGGAGAACAAGCCGGCCTTCTCCGGACCGCGGTTCCTGATGCGGATCGCGGAACTCGAGATGCACCCCCTCGACGTCGCCGATCGCCGGGACACCGCGCAGGAGCAGCACGGGCTGGGCCTGTGCAACATCACCAAGTGCTGCACCGAGGTGTGCCCGGAGAACATCCAGATCACCGACAACGCGCTGATCCCGATGAAGGAACGGGTCGCGGACAAGCGGTACGACCCGATCGTCTGGCTGGGCAACAAGCTCTTCCGCCGCCCGGGCAGATGACCCAGGGGAGATGACCCGGCGGCGTCAGCGCCGCGTCGGGCCCGCCGCGTGCAGATTCCGTGCGGTGGGGGAGGTCTCGACGGTCTCGGGGTCCGGGTAGGTGCCCAGCAGTCGATCCGCGGTGCCGGCGGTGGTGACGGTGAACCAGTAGTGCTCGTTCTTGAAGTGGTGGTGCCGGTGGTTGCGCCACACCGCGCGGTAGATCCGATGCCGGGGCTTGTAGTCGGTGTGGATCAGGTAGTGCGTCCACTCGTAGACCAGGCCCATGGCACCGAGAGTCAGCAGGAAGGTCAGCCCGAGCCCGGTCCGGGGGAAGGCGAGCAGCGCGATCGCGATCAGCGTCGGGATCAGCAGTGTCAGGGTGCGCCACGGGATGAAGATCAGCGGCACGTCCCGCGGGTTCCCGTGGTGCTCACGGTGTTTGCGCGCGAGCAGCGAGTCCACGGTGACGCCGAGGAGCCGCCGCGGCCGCCAGTGCAGGATGCAGACGTGGATGACCCACTCCGCCAGCGGGAACACCGCCAGCATGGCTGCCGGCACCAGCGCGTCGGTGGGCTGCCAGTCGCCGACGGCGACCCGCGCCGCGGCGGCCGCGACCAGCATGCCGCCGATCATCCACGACGACGGGTGACGCCAGAACTCCGCGGCGGCCTCGCGCAGGCCAAGGGAGCGGCGGAGCGGGCGCTTGGTCGTCGAGGGCTCGGTGGTCATCGCTCCGGCTCCGAGTCGTGTGACTGCAGTTCGTCGATGACGGCGGTCAGCGCCGCGGTCCCGAGGTCCAGCAGGGTGGTGGCGACGCGCTCCGCGCCGTCCTCGTCGTTCGTCTCGATCGCGGTGGTGAGGTCCCGGTAGAGATCGGTGCGGCCCACCTCGGCGACCATCACCACGGCCATCGCCGTCATGGTCGGCTCGTAGGCGTTGCGCAGGCTGTTGAAGATCAGCCGAAAGGCGATGGAGTCGGTGCCGTCGACCACATGTTCCCAGAACGCGAGGGCGTGCTGCTGCTGCGCAATCGGATCCGGGTCCGAGGCAAGGGTGGCCACGGCGGCGCGGAGGTTCGAGGCGAGGACACCGTCGGCCCGACTGGCGGCCAGCCGTGCCACCTGCACGCCGATCAGTCGCCGGGCCTCGAGCACGCTGCGCGCGACCGACCAGTCGGGGCGGCCGCCCTGCACCAGGAGGGCGCCGAGGAGTTCGGGGCCCGCGTGGCGGCGGAAGTCGCGGACGGAGGTGGCGTCGCCCTGGCGGACCTCCACCAGTCCGGCCTGTGCGAGTTTCCCGATGGCCTCGCGGACCGCGGGACGCGAGACGCCGAACGCCTCGGCGAGGTTGCGTTCACTCGGCAGTGCGTCGCCAGGCCCGAGGTCGCCGCCGAGGACCCGGGTGGTGATCTGGTCGTACACCGCGCCGGACGCCGACTGTCGTGCGATTGGCTCGAACATGAGGCCAAGGCTAGGCCCGGAATTGGCAAGAGGTCAAGTGGTAAGACCAGTGGCGGTTTCGGTGATGCACGTCTCGGCCGTCCAGTCGGGAAGCTGAGGAAACGGCTGGTGACTGGGTCGAAACCGGCAAATCGGCCACAGCGACCAAGCCGGATCTGGAACCGCACCGCGGCAAGCCGTCTAGCATCGAGCGTCGTGACCGACAGCGCCGTGGACGAGCGACCACAAACAGATCAATCCGATATGACATCGGTGCCCCGTTCCGGGGCCGCTCGAAGTCGGCTCGTGGCGATCGTCGCATCGGTCCTCGGCATCCTGGCCGCGCTTTCGGTGCCGTTCCTGCCCGTGCAGCAGGAGACCGCGAGTCTGTCCTGGCCGCAGGCGGATTCGCTCACCAGCATCGAGGCCCCGCTGGTTTCCTACGCTCCGGTCGAGTTCGACGTGTCGATTCCCGCCGCCGCGGCGGCGCAGCTCGCATCGTCCGGCGGTGTGGTGGTCTCGACCGCTCCGGTGGGCGCACCGGACGCGGCGCGCTACGGCCTCGTCGCCCGGGTGATCCCCGGCGCGGACGGCGCCCCCGCACAGTTCGACGTCGTGCAACGGGACCAGACCCTGCTCTCGATCCCCGTCGACGACCTGGCCGGCCGTTCGGTGACCGTGACGTCGACCCCGGAGCGGACCGTCACCACCTTGACGGGCGGCGATCCCACCACCCTCGACGGGGACTTCCGCCCGCAGCTGGTGGGCGTGTTCAGCGACCTGCAGGGTGACCCTCCGGGCGGTCTCGCGGTGAACGCCGACCTCGACACCCGGTTCACGTCCACGCCGTCCGTGGTCAAGCTCGTCGCCATGCTCGTCGCGGTGCTGGCGACCGCCGTCGCACTGGTCGCGCTGCACCGCATCGACGGACTCGACGGCCGCCGGTCCCGCCGGTTCCTGCCCGCGCGCTGGTGGAAGTTCACCCCGATCGACGCGGTGGTGGTCGGAACCCTGCTGCTGTGGCACTTCATCGGCGCCACCACCTCGGACGACGGCTACCAGTTCACCATGGCCAGGACGTCGCTCGAATCGGGCTACATGGCCAACTACTTCCGCTGGTTCGGGGTCCCGGAGGCGCCGTTCGGCACCCCGTACTACGACCTGCTCGCGCTGATGACGACGGTGACCACCGCCAGCCCGTGGGTCCGGCTCCCCGCGCTGATCGCCGGCATCGTCTGCTGGCTCGTGATCAGCCGCGAGGTGGCGCCGCGACTCGGCGTCGCGGTCGGCAGGAACCGCGTCGCGCTGTGGACCGGCGCACTGGTGTTCCTCGCGTTCTGGTTGCCGTACAACAACGGCCTGCGCCCCGAGCCGATCGTCGCCGCGGGTGTGCTGCTCACGTGGTGCTCCGTCGAACGCGCCATCGCGACCCGGCGCCTGCTCCCGGCCGCCGCCGCCGTGCTCGTCGCCGCGCTCACGGTGACCGTCGGGCCCTCCGGCATCATCTGCTTCGGTGCCCTGATCGCGGGCGCCCGGCCGGTGCTGCAGATCGTCTGGGCGCGGGCCAAGACCGTCGGCTACCTCGCGCTGCTCGGCCCTGTCGTCGCCGCGGGTCTGGTCATCCTCGTCGCCGCCTTCGCGGACCAGTCCCTCGCCGCGGTCCTCGAGATGCAGCGGGTCCATGCAATCCCGCCGACCAACGCCTGGTTCGAGGAGTACAAGCGCTACGAGTGGCTGTTCAACATCAACGCCGACGGGTCCCTGGCCCGACGGTTCGGGGTGTTCGTGATGGTGCTCTCGATCGTCGCGAGCCTGGTGGTGATGCTGCGGCGCGGCGGGCGGATCCCCGGCACCGCGTCCGGCCCGTCCCGCCGGATCATCGGCATCACCGCCGCCGCGATGGTGCTCATGATGTTCACGCCGACCAAGTGGACCCACCATTTCGGGATCTACGCCGGCCTGGCCGGTTCGCTCGCAGTGCTGACCGCCGTCGCGGTGGGCCCGCTGGTGCTGAGGTCGAGGCGCAACCGGGCACTGTTCGCGGCCGCCGTGCTGTTCGTCCTCGCGCTCGCCTTCACCAGCAGCAACAGTTGGTGGTACATCTCGGCCTGGGGTGTCCCGTTCTGGGACAAGCCGGTGATGATCGCCGGGGTCGGCGCGGGCACCATCCTGCTCGCCGCCACGGTGGTGATGCTGCTCGTGGCGGCCTGGTGCTTCGTCCGAGAACCGCACGAGGACCGGTCGGCGTCGCCCGGCCGCGTGTGGTCGATCCCTCCGCTGGCCGTCGCGGCTGGGCTCATGGTCGCGTTGTTCGTGCTCTCGATGACCAAGGGCGCGATCGCCCAGTACCCGTCCTTCTCTGTCGCAAAATCCAACATCGGTGCCCTCGCCGGACATGCCTGTGGCCTGGCCGAGGACGTACTGGTCGAGACCGACACCAACGCCTCCATGCTGCAACCGCTCACCACCGCACCGGCGAACGCGCTCGCAGCGCAGAACGTCGGGTTCACCCCGAACGGCGTGGCCGGCGACCTGACCTCCGACGAGAAGGCCGCCTCGGAGGGCATGGCCACCTCTCTGGACAACGAGGACTCCAAGTCCAGCAACGCCGCCGGCACCGCCGGCGGACAGGGCGCCTCCGGCATCAACGGCAGTTCCGTCGCGCTGCCCTTCGGTCTGGACCCGGCCCGGACGCCGGTCCTCGGCAGCTACGGGGCGAAGGGCCCGGCGTCGCTGACCTCGGACTGGTACGCCCTGCCCGCCGGCGGCGACCTCGTCTCGATGTCCGTCGCGGGTCGGGTGTACTCGGTGAACTCCGACGGGATCGAGACCCCGGGTGCCCGCGTCGACCTCGACTACGGTGTCCGCGGGGCGGACGGGATCGTCCAGAAGCTGGGCAGTGCGCTGCCGATCGACATCGGCCCGGCCCCCTCGTGGCGCAACCTCAGGGTGCCGCTCGACCAGCTCCCGGCCGAGGCGAATGCCGTTCGGATCGTGGTCGCGGACAACGACGTCCGGCCGGACCAGTGGCTCGCCGTCACGCCGCCGCGGGTCCCGCAGACCCAGGCCCTCGACGACCTGATCGGGTCGACCACACCCACCATGATCGACTGGGAAGTGGCACTGCAGTTCCCGTGCCAGCAGCCGTTCAACCATCGTCTCGGCGTCGCCGAGATCCCTGAATACCGCATCCTCGGGGACCGCCCCGGCGCGGTGATGACGAGCCTGTGGCAGGACCACTTCGGCGGCGGCCCCCTGGGGTGGATCGACCTGACCGCCACCGGCCGCACCCTGCCGACCTACCTGAAGGACGACTGGAACCAGGACTGGGGCAGCCTGGAGAAGTACACCCGCCGCGACGCGAATTCCGTACCGGCACAACTCGACACCGCGACGGTGCCGCGCTCGGGCACGTGGACTCCGGGGCCGATCAACATCGCGTGGTGAGTCGAGTGACGCTCACTGCGGGAGGAGGCCCGCAACCAGGTCGTCGACGATCTCGTCGGTCGACCGGTCGGGCATCAGCGGCGTGGTGAGGCGATCGAAGACGAGCCCGTCGACGGCGTAGTGCAGCAGCGCGATCTCGCGGGCGCCGCCGGGCAGTCCGGCCGCGGTGTTGAAGGCCACGTCCGCCTCGAAGCCCGATCGTCCCCAGTGCGAGAGCAACTCGGCGACCTCGGGGCGGCGCGTGCTCTCGAGTCGGAGCTCGAAGAGCGCCAACGTCACCTCGCGATTCTCGGTCAGCCGCCGGACGATGTAGCGCACGTAGTCGGCGAACAGCTCGCGGCTCGGCTCCCGGCCGGCCAGCGAGGCGAGCACGTCCTCGCTCGGCGTCAGCCGCTCGCCGATGCGCTCGACCAGGCCGGCGACCAGGGCGTCGCGGCTGCGGAAGTAGTTCGAGGTGGTCCCCAGGGGGACGTCGGCGGTGCGATCGACCGCACGGTGCGTGAGCCCCCGCGCGCCCTCGTCGGCGAGGACCCGCAGGCCTGCGTCCGCCAGCAGTTTCCGGCGCTCGTCGTTGCGTGCCATGTGGAAATCGTAGCCGGATCACTACATCTGTTGTACTTTAACCACTACACCTGAAGTGATTGGAGTGGGAATGCGTGAACTCGTGTACTACGTCGCCGTCAGCCTGGACGGGTACATCGCCGGTCCGGACGGTCAGTTCGACGCGTTCGTGATGGAGGGGGACCACATGGGCGATCTCGCGCGGTACGCCGACGCGCTCCCCACGGCGGCGGCCGAGCACCTCGGCATCGACCAGCCGGGCACCGGGTTCGACACCGTCCTCATGGGTTGGAACACCTACGCCGTCGGCCTGGACGCGCCGGGCGGGACCAGCCCGTACCGCCACCTGCGTCAGATCGTGTTCTCCGGCAGCCGCCGCGCCCAGGCCGAGAATCTGGTCGTGACCGATGCCGACCCCGTCGATGTGGTGTGTGAGCTCAAACAGGAACCCGGCGCGGACATCTGGCTGTGCGGCGGCGGCCAGCTGGCGGGCCAACTCGTCGACGAGGTCGACCGCCTCGTGATCAAGCGTCATCCTGTGCTGTTCGGCGCCGGCATCCCGTTGTTCGCGGCCGGCGCGTACCAGCCCGGCGCGTTCGACGTGGTGGACACCCGCACCTTCGGCTCCGGGGTGGCCGTCGTGGAGTACGCGCGGCGGCGCTGAGCGGCCGGGTCGCCGGTCTCCTGGTTCTGCCGCGAGCGGTGACCGCGTGACAGACTCGACGGAAGGGGAGGGTGGTAGCGATGCGACGTCGACACAGGCCTGAGAATGCCCTGGCCGCACCACAGGGGAAGCTCACGCACGAGAAACTGACGATGTACGGCGGGGCTGGCGCGTCGCTGCTCAGCGGCGACTCACCCGAGACCGCGGTCGGCAAGGGCCTCGCCGCCAGCGGGTATGCGGGGGCGACGAAACAGAGCTACGAGTACCACCTCCGCTGGAGTGCGAAGGTCGCGTCGACGCATGGGTTCTGGCGGAAGCTCAAGGTCATCGTGATTGGGTAGTGGTGGCGGGGCGTTGCGCATCGAAGGCAGTGGTCCGCGCGCCTCGCTCAGCCGCCGAACAGTCCCCGCACGAAGTTCATCGCCTCCGGTTGTGCCGCCAGCATGGTCTCGATGTGGCCCGCCGGATACGTCCGGAACACCATGTCCTGGCGGTTGACGGCCATCTCCGCGGCGAGGGTCAGCGCGAACGGTGCGGGCACCATCGTGTCTAGCAGGCCCTGCCCCAGGAACACCGGCCGGTCGTAGCCGGACGCGGGCACGTGCAGCGACTGGCGCACCGCGTCGAGCACCACTGGATCGTCCAACTGGCGGGACATCAGGTCGCCGATCGAGATGCCCGCGAGCAGGGGAGCGGCGTCCGCGTAACACAGCGACTGCACCTGATCGAGGACCCGGAGGCCGACCGGACTCAGGTAGCTGTCGAGTCCCAGGTTCGGTTGCGCCGCACGCAGACCGGCGAGGGCATACGCGATGAACACCGTGGTTCCCTCGAGCGGGAGTTCCGGAAATCCCGGTCCGACCAGTGGCGCGAGCCGGTCCAGGTTTGCCGGGACGCCGGTCGCGACGACGCCGCGGTAGTCCAGTTCCGGGGCGTAGGTGGTCGCGATCGACGCCGTGACCATGGCGGCCTGCCCGCCCTGCGACTGGCCGAGTGCCACCCACCGGTCCGACAGCGACGGCGTTACGGCGCGGGCTGCCCGCACCATGTCGATCACGCTGTGCGCCTCCGACGGGCCGTCCAGGTAGGGGTGCACGCCCGGAGTGCCGAGTCCCACGTAATCCGTTGCCACCAGGGCGTACCCCTGGGTCAGCCACCGCTGCAGGTACGGGCCGACCATCTTTCCGGACACGGTCGGGGCGCAGGCGTCGGCGATCCCGACCGTCCCGTGCGCCCACGAGATCACCGGCCACCCGCCGGGCGGCGGGTTTCCGGGCGGCACGAACACAGCGCCGGTGCTCAGCGCCGGCGCGTTTTGCGGGCCGGTGGTCCGGTACTTCAGCACCGACGCGTGCGCGACGCCGCCCGGCACCGCGTCCCCGGACAACGGGGTGGCGGTGACCACGCTGCCGGGCCCGTCCTGGACCGCGGCGGGCGGTGGGGCGGGCTGCGCTTGGGCGGGGACGGCGAGCAGGCCCGCGGTGAGCGCGGCGGCGATCGCGATCGCGACGCGACTTCTCGGGCGAAGCCGCGGGCGATGTCGGCGACCCTGAGTTGGCGTCATCCTGCCCCCTCGGCTGATGTCGTTACCTCAGTCTGGACGCACGGGACTCCGCGCGGGGAAGAACGGGAGGTCGCGACGTGAATCAGTGGGGCGGTCTGGCGGGACTCCGTGCTCACGGGCGCCCGCTCAGGCGGTGCCGCGGTCGGGATCGGGCGACGGCCGGGCGGCATCGCGCGCCATTGGTTCAGGCGCCGTCCGTGTGCCGGGGGATGCCGAGTGCGGCGGCAGGTCTGCGAATGCCGGGGGGCAGTCAGTGGAGTTGTTCGGCCCAGTCGGGAGGCACCCGCCCAGCTGGTCCGGGTGTGGGCTGGTCCAGCGGGTGGTGCCGCGGCGGCGCCAGCGGGGGACCCTCGTACATCTGTTGGTCCCGGTAGTCGTAGTACCAGTCCTCGTCGGGTTCGAAGCTGGTGATCAACGGATGCCCGGTGGCCTCGGCGTGTTTGCTCGCGTGCTGGCCGGGGGAGCTGTCGCAGCAGCCGATGTGGCCGCACTGGGCGCAGCGGCGAAGGTGGAACCACCAGCCGTCGTGGTCGAGGCACTCGGCGCAGCCGGTGCCGCTGGGTGCGGCAGTGGGGTCGATCCCGGTGGATTCGCTCACCCCTGCCATGAAACGCCCTGTTGGCTTTGGGCACAACCGCTGGCGGACGTGGTGGCAGTGGTCGGCCGCTAGGTGGTCGGCCGGTGGGACATGGCCGTGGAGCTGGCCGGCTCCACCCTTGATGCGGCGCGGACCGGTTGTGGTGGGTGTACAGGTCTTTTGGCGAACGGGCCTGTGCCTGCGGGTCAGACCGTGTGGATCACGCGCCGGTTGTGAGCCGGCCGCGGTCTTCGCGACGGGTCCACCCATGCTGGCGGGGTGAACGACGGGAACCCGTCCGATTCGATCTGCACGGCCCAGTGGTTCCTGTGGATGATCGTGTGGTGCTTCTTGCACAGCAGCACGAGGTTCGACAACGCGGTCGGACCACCCTTGGACCAGTGCCGGATGTGGTGCGCATCGGTCCAGGCGGCGGGCCGTCCGCACCCGGGGAAGGCGCAGCCGCAGTCCCTCGCGACCAGGGCTTTCCGTAGTTTCGGGGAGACGATGCGGGTGGTGCGGCCGACGTCGAGGGGGTTGCCGTTCCGGTCGACGAAGATCGGGGTGACCTGGGCGTCGCAGGAGATGCGGGCGGCGATGGCGGCGGAGATGGGGCCTGCCCAGGGCATGGTGGCGTGGCGGCGTCGGCGGTAGTGCCGAGGCGGTCTGACGTCGGCGCAGCCGTCGCAGTGTTTGCCGCCTGTGGGTCCGGTTGCGTTGTCGGAGTGGTAGTCCCAGTCGTTTCCGGACCAGGCCCCGGTCGCGGGTGTCGGCGCCGTTGCGGCGACCGCGTCCCGTAGTGCATCGACGTCGATCGTCACAGTGACGTGGGGTCGTTCGCCACCCTCCATCGGTCCGCGTGCGGTGTCGAGGTGTCCGCGGATGATCTGTTCGAGGGCGTCGGCGCGGCGTTTGGCGGCGGAGCGAGGGTCGCGGATCGGGTGACCGTCGTCGTCGGTGGTCGGGTGCGGTTTCGACAGGCCTGACAACGCGGTCTGGAGGGCTTCGCCGGTTTCGGCGTCGAAGGTGCCCTTTACGTGCACCCGACCGCCGAGCGTTGTGCTGGCGAAGAACTCGTTGAGTTCGGGGTTTTCCCCGTCGGGTGGCACGGTCCCGTCGAGTTGCAGGAGGAGTTCCAGTGCTCGGGCTCGTCGGCGCAGGACGGTGATGTTCTCGAGGTGTGCGGCGATGAGGAGGTAGGCCTGGCAGTCGTCGGGTCGACCGGTTTCGGGGTCGGGGTGGGCCCAGTCGGTCTCCACCGGCTCGGCCGGCTGGTCGACGGTGAGTTTTTCGAGTCTGGCGAGGAAGTTGACGATCACCTGGACGTGGCCGAGTTCGATCCGGCCAGCGTCGAGGGCGGCGGCCATACGCGGGTGCAGGGGTAGTTCTCGGCCGAGGCGGACGATCTTGCCTGCGTGGCCGGCGGTCATGTGGGTGGCGTCGGCGAGCCAGGAGGTGGTGTCCGCGGCACCGACATGATTGGGCACGCATCTCTGGTCGGCCTCGTACACCAAGCGGACGCGCAGGGCTTCGAGTTCGAGGATCTTCTCCGACAGTTCCGGGACGGTGGTTGCGAGTTCGGTTTCGTCGAGTCGCCATGCCTCGACCCGGGCGGGGTCGGTGAGCATGGCGTCGAGTTTCATACATCGAATTCTACTCGAACGCGCATTCGATCACAATGATGTTTCGCCTGGTGAAAGGCCTGCGGCTCGTGCGTGTTTTTGGTTGCCCTGGGGGCCAAAGTGCGCACAAGCCGCGGGCTCGACCTCTCAGTTGGACGAGTCGATCGCCCGGTCGTGGTGGTGGTACTCGGCATTGGGTGTGTGGCCCATTGCCAGGGACATCCGGTTGGTGAACGCGTACATCGACGCGAGTTCGACGACGTCCCAGATGTCCTGATCGGTCAGCCCGGCGGCCGAGAGGGCCTCGAGGTCGCAGCGCTCGACGGTCGCCGGGTCCTTGGTGAGCTTCTCGACGTACCCGCAGATGGCGCGCCGGCGATCGTCCAGTCCGGCGTGGCGCCAGTTGAACGTGATCTGATCGGCCTTCACGACGTCGCCGAGTTCGACGCGCAGCGCGTGGGTGTGCGAGACCAGGCAGTACGTGCAGCCGTTGATGTTGGACACGACCACCGCGATCATCTCCCGGTCCGCCAGGCTCAGCGTCTCGGTCGGCTCGTTGAGTTGTCGGTAGTGCGAGAACCAACTGGAGAAGCGTTCGGGCCGGTGCGCGTACGCGCGAAAGACGTTGGGGACGAAGCCGAGTTCGGCCTCCGCCTTCGCGAAGAGTGACTGCATGCCGCCCGGCAGATCGGTGATCTCTGGGACGGGGAAGAACTGACGATCGGTGGATTCCATGGGGCCGTAGGACCTTTCGGGGTGCCGGGTTCAGTTGGCGAGCTGGGCGCGCAGCGCGTGCTTGCGGGTCTTGCCGGTCGCGGTCTTGGGCAACGAGTCCACGACCACGACGCGTTTGGGCACCTGGAACCCGGCGAGGTTCGACTTGGCGTGCGCGATCACCCGTGCGGCGAACTCGTCGTCGACGGCCGCGGGGTCGCTCGCCACGATCACGGCACACACCGCCTCGCCCCAGCGTTGGTCGGGCACACCGACGATCGAGCACTCGGCCACGCCGGGTGCGGAGGTGACCACCCGCTCGACGTCGACCGAGGAGACGTTCTCGCCGCCGGACTTGATGATGTCCTTGAGCCGGTCGGTGAACCAGACCACCTGCTCGTCGTCGAGGTGCCCGATGTCGCCGCTGTGGAACCAGCCGTGGGCGAAGGCCGCCCGGTTGGCCTCGGGGTTGTTCCAGTAGCCGCTCGCCACATGCGGTCCGCGGTAGACGATCTCGCCGGTGTCGCCGTCGGGGACGAGTGATCCCTCAGGGTCCATGATGCCGATCCGGACCGTCGGGGTCGCCGGACCCCAGGAGTTGGCCTTGGTGTGACGGTGCTCCTCCCACTGCAGGACAGTCGCGGGCACCACCTCCGTCTGCCCGGAGCCGAGGATCACCGCGGCATTCGGGAACAGTTCGTCCACCTGGTCGAGGAGTTCGGCCGGCATCGGCGCCATCGCGTAGACGGCGCGCCGCACCGACGGCAGACCGGCGCCGATCTCGCCGCGGGCGGCGAGGAGCGCTCTGTACATGATCGGCAGCAGCATCAGATGCGTCGCCGAGTGTCGCTCGATGTCCGCGAGGATCGCGGCGGGGTCGAACTGTGCGTGCAGAACCACCGCGCCGCCGGTGAAGAGCACCGGCAGGACCAGGGTGTTCAGGGCGGTGGTGTGGAAGAGCGGCAGGACGTTGACCAGCGTGGAGGGGTCGGCGCCCCAGCTGTGCCCGATCTGCAGGGCGTTGGTCATGCCGCCGACCAGTACCGAGACATGGCTGACGAGAACGCCTTTGGGGCGTGAGGTGGTGCCCGAGGTGTAGAGGCACTGGACGGTGTCGCGGTCCTCGACGATCACCTCGACGGCGGTCCGGGAGCCGCGCGCGGTGAACTCGTCCCAGTCGATCACGTCCAGGTCGCCGACGGTGCCCGGGGAGCTCTCGCCCACGGCGACGACGGTCAGCTCGGGGTGCTCGCCCGCCAGGAACGTCTCGAGCAGGGGCAGTGCGGCGGCGTCGGCGACGATCGTCGTGACACCGGCGTCGCGCAGGATCCAGGCGATGTCGTCGGGCGACAGGGCGATGTTCACCGGCATCGCGACCAGTGCCGACTTGGCGCAGGCGAAGTAGGTGGCGACGAACTGCCAGGTGTTGCGCATCAGCATCGCGACCGGCTGCTGGCGCGTGAGGCCGGTGTCGAGCAGTGCGTGGGCCACTGCATTGGACGTCTCGTCGAGCTCCCGGTACGTCACCTCGCGTCCGCCGTCGACGACGGCCGTGCGTGCCCCGAACATCTGCGCGGTGCGGGTGAGGGCGTCGCCGACCACCACCCGGGTGGCGAGATTGACGTGTACGGGCGGGATTCCGGCGAGATCGGGCTGCATGACACTCCTCTGTGGTGGCCGTCACACTGACGTTCCGGGCGACGCTAGCAGTGCCCAAACATGCAAGCAAGCATGCCTGCTTGTTTGAATCCGTCGGCTAACATCTGGCTTCGTGACGAAACCCGACGACGGCCTCCCCGGCGACGACAGCATCACCGGGCAGGAGCGGCGGAGCCGGTCGACTCGGCGGAAGATCCTCGAGTCCGCGGTGCAGTGCCTGGCCACGAAGGGCTGGAACGCGTCCACTGTCGGCGTGATCGCCGACGCCGCCGGCACCAGCCGCGGCGCCCTGCAGCACCACTTCCCGACGCGCGAGGACCTCATCATCGCGGCGCTGGACTACATGTTCGACCAGCGGGTGCGTCAGGTCGACGAGGAGCTGGGGCGGTTCGTCGAGGACGAGGGTCGCGAGGAGCATGTGGTCGGGCTGCTGCTCGACTACTACTCCGGCACCCTGTTCAAGGCCGCGCTGCAGGTGTGGACCGTCGCCGGCGCCGACGAGGAACTCCGGAAACACGTCCTCCCACTCGAGCGGAAGTTCGCCCGCGCCGTCCACGACCTCGCGGTCCGGCTGCTTCGCGCGGACGACTCGGACCCGGACACGCATCGGATGATCCAGGCGACGCTCGACCTCGCGCGCGGACTCGGCCTGGCCGACGTGCTCGCCGACGACTCGGCTCGCCGGGCGAAGATCGCGGCGGTCTGGGCGGTGCAGCTGCGGGGCATCAAGTCGCTGCCGGCCTGAGGCGGCCCCGCCGCCCGTGCGTGTTTGACGGGTGCAGGGACCCGTCAAACGCGTACGAGTGCGAAGCGCCTGGCTGAGGTCGATTCGGGGTCGAGCCTGCTGGGGTGTGGCCGGAACGCAAAACAAGCAATCATGCTTGCTTGCCCCGTGGGGTTGGCCTACAGTGGCGGCACGTCCGCCACCTGTGACGCCCGTCACCACACTGATCGGAAGCCTTGATGGACAATGGAATTGGCAACTGGCCGTCGATCCACCACTTGCGCAGGCCGGATCGAACGGCGCTCGTCGACGCCGACACCGGCGCGGCCCTCACCTTCGGCGAGCTCGACCGGCGCACCAACGCGCTGGCCGACGCCATGCGGCAGCGCGGTGTGCGCAAGGGCGACCGCGTCGCGCTGATCACCTTCAACAGCCCGCACATGCTCGAGGTGCTCTTCGCCGCCGCGAAGCTCGGCGCCGTCACGGTCCCGGTGAACTACCGGCTCAGCGCGCCGGAGATGCGCTACATCCTGCAGGACTCGGGCGCCTGCATCGTCTTCCACTCCGCGCAGCTCACCGCGACCGTGCACGACGCCGCCGACGGCACCTACGTGCGGGAGACCGTCGAGATCGGCTCTGCCGCGCAGCGAGTCGCGGGGGAGCGCTCCGCGTACGACGCGCTGCTGGCCTCCGGCGACTCCGCCCGCGTCGAGTACGACATCGGCCACGACGACCTGTGCGTGGTGATGTACACGTCCGGCACCACGGGCCGGCCCAAGGGGGCGATGCTCACCCACGGCAACTTCCTGTGGAACGCCGTCCACAACTTCTCGATCGCCGAGGGCCTCACCCCCCGCGACGTGAACGTCACTTCGGCCCCGATGTTCCACATCGGTGCGCTCGGCATCTTCACCCTGCCCATGCTCTACCTCGGTGCCACGTCGGTGATCCTCGAGTCCTTCGCGCCCGAGGCCTGGCTGGACGCCGTCGAGCAGCACCGGGGCACGGTCGCCTTCTGTGTCCCCGCGATGTGGGCGGCGATCAACAACGCCGCGAGCATCGGCGACCGGGACCTCGGCTCGCTGAAGTTCACCATCTCCGGCGGCGCGCCCTGCCCGGTGGTGCTCATCGAGGCGCTGCGCGATCGCGGCATCACCTTCACCGAGGGGTTCGGGCTCACCGAGACCTCCCCGATCGCCGCGGTACTCGACGCCGACGACGTGGTCACCCACGCCGGTTCCATCGGTCGGCCGGTGCTGCACGTCGACTTCCGCATCGTCGACGACGGCCACGACGTCCCGGTCGGGGAGGTCGGGGAGCTGGTGATGCGGGGGCCCAACATCTTCGCCGGCTACTGGCAGAAGCCGGACGCGACCCGGGAGGCGTTGCGGGACGGCTGGTTCCACTCGGGCGACCTGGCGCGATGTGACGAGGACGGCTACTACACGATCGTCGACCGCAAGAAGGACATGGTGATCAGCGGCGGCGAGAACGTCTACCCGGCGGAGGTCGAGCAGCAGCTCTACCGGCACCAGGCGGTGGCGGAGGTCGCGGTGATCGGCGTCCCCGACGAGACCTGGGGCGAGGCGGTGGCCGCCGTCGTCGTCTGCAAGCCCGGTCAGCAGGTCGGCGGGGACGAGCTGATCTCCTGGCTGCGGGAACGGTTGGCGCACTTCAAGTGTCCCCGCGCCGTCGTGTTCGTCGACGAGTTGCCCAGGACCGCCACCGGCAAGATCCTCAAACGTGAACTGCGTGCGAACTGGTCCGACGGCGCGATGGTGGCAGCGCGATGACCCCGCCGGCCTCCACGATTCCGGCGTTGCTCGCCGACCGGGTCGCGACCGCCCCGGACTCCGCCTTCGTGCACTTCGGCGGTGAGGCATTGAGCTACGCCGAGATCGACGCACGGACCGACCGCGTCGCCACCGGCTGGCTGCGGTTGGGCCTGGGTCACGGGGACCGTATCGCGATCGCGGCGGCGAACTCGCCGGACTGGATCGTCGCGTACCTCGCCGCGGCGAAGATCGGGGCGGTGCTGGTCACCCTCAACGTCGTCTACCGGGAGCGCGAGTTCACCCACATGCTCACGCAGTCGGGCGCCCGGGCCCTGGTCTGCGACGCGGAGTCGAACGGATTCGAGTTCGGCCCCTTCCTCGACGGGCTCCGGCCCGACATCCCGACGGTCGAGCACATCGTGTTCCTCGGCGAGGACGAGGTCCCGGGCGGACGGCGGTGGGCGGACCTCGCGGCCGCCGAACCCGACCCGGAACTGCTGGCGCGTGCCGCGGCGATGATCCGGCCGGCGGACCCGGCGGTGATCCTCTACACCTCCGGCACCACCGGGACCCCGAAGGGCGCCACCCTCACCCATCGCAGCCTGATCGCCTCGGCCGCCGCGCAGGTGGAGCGGTTCGGGCAGACGGCCGCGGACGTGATCCTCGGCGTCATGCCGTTCAACCACGTCGGGGGACTGACCTGCACGCTGGGCTCGACGCTCGCCACCGGGGGCGCCATCGCCCTGCTGCCGAGATTCCACCCGGACCTGGTGGTCGACGCGATGGCCGGCACCCGGGTGACGATGTTCGTCGGCGTCCCCACCATGTACAAGATGGTGCTGGCAGCGGAATCGCTTGCCGTCGCGGACATGTCGAGCGTGAGGCTGTGCGTGGTGGGCGGGTCGAACCTCGAGCCGGCCCTGGCGGCACAGGTGGCGGCGACGTTCGAGGGAGTGCGGATCGCGAACCTCTACGGCATGTCCGAGACGTCCGGCGCCTGCGTCATCTCGCCGCCGGGGGACTCCCTGGAGACTGTCGGCCGAAGCATCGGCACCATGACCGGCGACTTCGAGGGCCGCATCGTCGACGACCGGAACGTGCCCGTGCCCCCGGGCGAGGCCGGTGAGCTGCAGGTCCGCGGCGCGTGCGTCGCCGCCGGCTACTGGCAGCTGCCGGACGAGTCCGCGGCGACGTTCCGCCCCGACGGTTGGCTCGCCACCGGCGACGTCGCATCGATCTCCGAGGACGGACACGTCGTCCTGCTCGGCCGCCAGAAGGAGATGTACGTGCGGGGCGGCTTCAACGTCTACCCGGCCGAGGTGGAGAACGTGCTGGTGAGCGATCCGACGGTGGCGATGTGCGCGGTGATCGGCGTGCCCGACGAGACCTTCGGGGAGACCGGGTACGCCTTCGTGGTGCCGGCGCCGGGGGCCGAGGTCGACCCCGGGCGGCTGGTCGAGGTGTGCCGGGCCACGCTGGCCAAGTACAAGGTGCCCGACCGGATCGAGGTGGTCGAGTCCCTGCCGATGACGCCGGCCGGCAAGATCCGCAAGGTCGCGCTGAAGCCGCGTTAGGCGGCTGCGCCACTCGTGCGTGGTTGACGGGTCCCCGGACTCGTCAACCAGCGAGTCCATCTGCATCCGGGACTGCTCGTCCATGGTCTGGCCGAGGACGTAGTAGAGCAGGGTGTCGGCGGCGAGCGGGGCCTCGTCGGCGGGCAGCCCGGCCGCCACGCAGGACGCCGTCACGGTGGCGTGTGCGTCGTTGGTGGCCAGGCGCGCCGCGTACGACGCCGCCGCCAGTTCGGCGCCGTCGCGGTGTGCGAGCAGGCCGTCACGCATCCGGTGCGCGAGGGTTCGCAGCCGGACGTCCCACTCCGGGGAATTCAGCGGGGCGGACACCCCGGCCAGCATCTGGTCGGTGATGGCGGCCAGCAGGGTCTGTTTGTTGGGGAAGTGCCAGTACAGCGCCCCGGGCTGGACGCCGAGCGAGGTGGCCAGCCGGCGCATCGTGAGGTCGCCGAGGCCGTACTCGTCGAGGATCGCGATCGCGCCGTCCAGCACGTCCTTCCTGCGTAGCTGCACCGTGCACATCTCCCTGGGTCTGTCGGCCGGTAACCGGCGCCGTGGTTGACACCATTCCACCACGAACCTAACCTGAACGCCGTTCAACTTGTACGGTGTTCAAGTTCCCGCGCCGAACCTGCCCAGTCCCAGTTCCGAGGAGTTCCCAGTGACCCAGGCCGCCGTTCGTACCGACATCCTCGAGGTCGCCCGTGACCAGGTCCTCGAGCGCGGCGAAGGGCTGACGCAGGAGCAGACGCTCGCCGTGCTCGAGCTGGCCGACGACCGGCTCGAGGAGCTGCTCGCGCTCGCCCACGACGTCCGGATGAAGTGGTGCGGCCCCGAGGTCGAGGTCGAGGGCATCATCTCCCTCAAGACCGGCGGCTGTCCCGAGGACTGCCACTTCTGCTCGCAGTCGGGCCTGTTCGCCTCGCCGGTCCGCGCCGCCTGGCTCGACATCCCCAGCCTGGTCGAGGCCGCCAAGCAGACCGCGAAGTCGGGCGCCACCGAGTTCTGCATCGTCGCCGCCGTCCGCGGGCCCGACGAGAAGCTGCTCGCCCAGGTGGCCGCCGGCATCGAGGCCATCCGCAACGAGGTGGACATCCAGATCGCCTGCTCGCTCGGCATGCTCACCCAGGAGCAGGTGGACCAGCTCGCGGCGATGGGCGTGCACCGCTACAACCACAACCTCGAGACCTCGAAGTCGCACTTCCCGAACGTGGTCACCACCCACACCTGGGAAGAGCGCTGGGGCACCCTGAGGATGGTCCGCGAGGCCGGCATGGAGGTCTGCTGCGGAGGCATCCTCGGCATGGGAGAGACCCTCGAACAGCGCGCCGAGTTCGCCGCGAACCTCGCGGAGCTCGAGCCCGACGAGGTGCCGCTGAACTTCCTGAACCCGCGCCCCGGCACCCCGTTCGGCGACCTCGAGGTGCTGCCGGCGTCGGACGCGCTGCGGGCGATCGCCGCCTTCCGGCTCGCACTGCCGCGCACCATCCTCCGGTTCGCCGGCGGCCGGGAGATCACCCTCGGCGACCTCGGTGCGAAGCAGGGCATCCTCGGCGGCATCAACGCCGTCATCGTCGGCAACTACCTGACCACGCTCGGCCGTCCGGCCGAGGCAGACCTGGACCTGCTCGGCGAGCTGTCGATGCCGATCAAGGCGTTCAATGACACCCTCTGAGCCGGCACCCGCCGGGCCCGTCGCCGCGGCGATCGAGGCGGACCTGGAGTTCCCCGAGCGGTACAACCCGTTCACCGGGCTGCGGCTGGTGCCGGGGGTCGAGGACGCGACGCCCGCCGCCGCTCAGCTCGGCCTGGAGCCGCCGCGGTTCTGCGAGGACTGCGGCCGGCGGATGGTCGTGCAGATCAGTCCCGACGGCTGGTGGGCCAAGTGCTCGCGGCACGGGGTGCTCGACTCGGCCCTACTGGGCCTGCGCTGACGGCAGCGGGTCTCGGTCCACCGACGCCCCCGGTGGCCGGGGCGGAGAGGTTGGCGGTGGCGAAGTACGAACCCTGCCGGCGCGACAGGATCTTGCCGACGATACGCCGCCGCGGCGCGCGAGCGAGCGGCCTCGCTGCCTCGGCTGGGGTGGGGCGTCACCAACTAGGGTGTGCGACGTGACAACAGCAGTAGACAGCGGTACCCGCAGGCCGGAGGTCCGCGCCGCCGCCCGCATCGTGGTGGCGCTCGTGGGCGTCAGTGCGCTCGGTGGCGCGGTGTGGGGGCTGCTCGCCCCGGCCGAGCACTTCCTGGTGACGACCAACGGTGCGGCGTCGCTGACCTCCGAGAGCCTGCACCGGTTCGACGCCGTCGCGCTGCTGCTGTGCATCGGGCTGATCGTGGGCGTGCTGTCCGCCGTGGCGGTCTGGCTGTGGCGGACGGTGCGTGGTCCGATTGTGCTGGCCGGCCTGCTGATCGGATCCGCGGTCGGGGCCGCGACCATGGCCCTGGTCGGCCTGGCGGTGACGAACCTGCGCTACCCGCCGCTCGACAACGTCGAGGTCGGGCAGATCGTGTCCGCGACGCCCGCGCTGGGCACGCCGATGGCGCTGATCCTGCAGCCGTTCGCGGCGGCCATGGTCTACCTGATGCTGGTCTCGCTCAGCCCCCGCGACGACCTCGGGGTCGCGGGGAGCGTCGCCACCGGCGCCGAGGCTGCACCCGCCGACGCTTCCACTCGGTCGACCCTCCAGTAACGGCACGTCCTGGGCTGCCGTGGTCCCACGGCCCGACGAGTCCGTGCTCGGGGCGCTGTCATTCGACCGGTCGAACCTGCAACCGAAACGATCCGCGGTGCCCAAGCGGTAGGCACTATGCCCTCGGGGGGGCAATTCTGTTGCCCGGAGTTGGTCGGTCCGGAGGGGTGGCATGTCGCAACGGGGGGCGGGTTCTGAGTTGTCTGCGGTTCGATCCGCGGACGTGTCGGAGATTGCGCGCTGGGACGAGTTCGTCGTCGCGGCCCGCGATGGCGGCGACGTGTGGCGTGGCCTCGACAACGCCAAGGCGAAGGAAACCCTCGGGTACTCGATCCGCTACCTCTTTGTCGGTGATGACGCGGTGACGGTGCACGTCAAGGACGTAGCACTCCTCGGGATGCTGTGGATCGTGCCGAGCGGTCCGTCCGGGACCACCCTTGACGAGGTGCTCCCGAAGGTGAAGGCGCTGGCTGCGTATGCCGCTTCGAAGGGTGCGTTCGCACTGCGTATCGATCCTCGACTGAAGGTCGACGACACCGTGACGGAGAGGCTGCTCGCCGAGGGATACCTTCCCGCGGGCATGTTCACCCCCAACCAGTACACCGTGGTCCTCGACCTGTCCGGTACCGAGGAGGAGGTTCTCGCCGGCTTCAGTAAGAACGCACGCCGCGCGATCAAGCGGGCACAGCGCGACGGCGTCGTGGTCGAGCGGGTGCCGAGTACCGACGCGAACTGCGACACGATGTACGACATGCTGGCGGCGACTGGGAACGGTCGGTTCGGCGTCCGCAGTCGCGAGTACTGCCGATTCGTCTACCGCCGGTACGCCGAGAGTGGAAACGGTCAAATGTTCTTTGCCAAGATTGGTGATGAGGTCCTCGCCTGTTCCTTTGAAATCAAGATCGGCTCCAAATCGCTTGGACTGCACGGTGGTTCGATTCGAAAGAATCCGGGTGACGCGAGGGTCGGCGGGCTGGGTTCGCACGGAACCGGGCACGCGCTGCAGTGGGATGTTATTCGCTGGGCCATGGGGGCCGGGGCGACCGAGTACGACATGTGCGGCACCCCGCCCTCGGCCGAGGCGGACAACCCCGACAACTACTTCTACGGCATCGGCAAGTTCAAGCGGACCTTCAACAAGGAGGTCACCGATTACACCGGCGCCTACGACATCCCGCTGAACGGTTGGAAGGCCCGGCTCTGGCAGGGCGGTATGGAGCGCGAGTTCAAGCGGTTCTCGCTGCTGGTGCGGCGGAGGCACTTCCTCTGAAGGGCGCACTCGGCGGGCGTCGTCGGAGCCTCAGGCCGGCGGTCGCAGCGCGGCGAACTCGTCGGTGATCCGCAGACCCGAGTCGGTGAACCGGTACAGCGCGGGTGGACGGCCGCCCGCCCGCCCCGACGGCGCGGTGTGGCCGGTCGCGGTGAGCACGTTGCGGCGCTTGAGGACGCGCTGCAGATTGGTCGCGTCCACCTGGTAGCCCAGTGCGGCGCAGTAGATGTCGCGCAGCTCCGACATCGAGAACTCGGCGGGGGCCAGGGCGAAGGCGATGTTGGTGTAGGAAAGCTTGGCCGCGAGCCGGGCCCGGGCGTGCTCGACGACGACGCCGTGGTCGAACGACATCTGGGGGAGCGCCGAGACCGGGTGCCAGGCGGTGTCGGGCGGCAGGTCCGGGTCGGCGGGCAGGGGGACCAGTCCCAGGAAGGTGGACGCGATCAGGCGGCAGCCGGGCACCCGCTGCGGGTCGCTGAACACCGACAGCTGCTCGAGGTGCGCGACGTCGCGGACGTCGACCTTCTCGGCGAGCTGACGGCGCGCGGAGGTGGTCATGTCCTCGTCGTCGCGCAGCACTCCGCCGGGCAGCGACCAGGTGCCCTTCTGGGGGTCGAGTGCGCGCTGCCACAGCAGCACGGAGAGTTCCTCGCCGCCGCCGTTGTGCTGGCCGTCACCTCGGCCGGCGTGTGGCCCGTCACCTGCGGAGACGACGTCGGGGGCGGGGCGAACCTGGAACACCGCGGTGAGCACTTCGTGGATGGTGTTACTATTGGGCACGTTTTCGATTCTAAGACGAAAACCTCGACAGTGGAAATCCGGGCCAGCCCGCCCGGGTTCACGGTGAAGGAGAACGCCATGACGAGCACGACGTTGTGGGAGGGACTGACCTCGCAGATCCAGGACGGCCCCGGTGGGTACACCGGTGTCGAGGCGACCCCGGAGTGGGCCGCCGAGGTCAAGCGTCTGGCTCGCGAGCGCGGCGCGACGCTGCTGGCGCACAACTACCAGCTGCCCGCCATCCAGGACGTCGCCGACCACGTCGGGGACTCGCTTGCCCTCTCCCGCATCGCGGCAGAGGCCCCGGAGGACACCATCGTGTTCTGCGGCGTGCACTTCATGGCCGAGACCGCCAAGATCCTCAGCCCCACCAAGACCGTGCTGATCCCGGACGAGCGGGCCGGCTGCTCGCTGGCCGACTCGATCAACGCCGAGCAGCTGCGCGACTGGAAGGCCGACAATCCGGACGCGCTGGTGGTGTCGTACGTCAACACCACCGCCGAGGTGAAGGGCCTGACCGACATCTGCTGCACCTCCTCGAACGCGGTCGACGTGGTCAACTCGATCGACTCGGACCGGGACGTGCTCTTCCTCCCGGACCAGTTCCTCGGCGCGCACGTCAAGCGGGTCACCGGCCGCACCAACATGCAGATCTGGGCGGGTGAGTGCCACGTGCACGCCGGGATCAACGGCGACGAGCTCACTGCCCAGTCGAAGGCGCACCCGGATGCCGAGCTGTACGTGCACCCCGAGTGCGGCTGCGCCACCTCGGCGCTCTACCTCGCCGGCGAGGGCTTCGTGCCCGAGGACAAGGTCAAGATCCTCTCCACCGGCGGCATGCTCGACGCCGCCCGGGCCAGCCACGCCAAGCAGGTGCTGGTCGCGACCGAGGTCGGCATGCTGCACCAGCTGCGCAAGGCCGCGCCCGAGATCGACTTCCAGGCCGTCAACGACCGCGCGTCCTGCCCGTACATGAAGATGATCACCCCGGCCGCGCTGCTGCGCTGCCTGGTGGAGGGCAAGGACGAGGTGCACGTCGACCTGGAGATGGCCGAGCGCGCCCGCAAGTCCGTGCAGCGGATGATCGAGATCGGCAACCCGGGCGGCGGCGAGTAGTGACCCCGCGGCGCGGGGCGAGCGAAGCGACGGGGGATGTGCGCGGGGCGAGCGAAGCGACGGGGGATGTACCCGGGGTGCGCGAGGGGACGGCCGTGCCCGGCGCGAGCTGGGAGGCTCACGCCGACCTGGTCGTCGTCGGCGGCGGAGTCGCGGGACTGACCGCGGCCCGCACCGCGTCGCTGCGTGGGTTGCGGGTGCTCACCGTCAGCAAGGGCGGCCCCACCGACACCGCGACCCAGTACGCGCAGGGCGGGATCGCGGTGGTCGCGCCCGAGAACGACTCGGTCGCCGGGCACGTCGCGGACACCGTCGAGGCCGGTGCCGGTCTGTGTGACGAGGCTGCGGTCCGCTCGATCGTCGAGGGCGGTCCCGCCGCCGKCGCGGCGCTGACCGACCTCGGGGCGGTGTTCGACCTCGGCCGGGACGGCGCGGTCTCCCGCACCCGTGAGGGCGGGCACAGTGTCCGGCGCATCATCCACGCCGGCGGCGACGCCACCGGTGCCGAGGTGCAGCGGGCCCTCAACGCGGCGGGCCTGCCGGTGCTCTTCGGTGCCGCGGCCGCGCGGGTGGTCACCGACGAGCGCGGGGTCACCGGCCTGATCGTCTTGTCCGACAACGGTGTCGACGGCACCACGGTCGGCGTCGTCCATGCGCCCGCCGTGCTGCTCGCCACCGGCGGACTCGGTCAGCTCTACTCGTGCAGCACCAACCCCCCCGGCGCCACCGCCGACGGGGTCGCGCTCGCGCTGGCCGCCGGCGCCGCCGTCGCCGACCTCGAGTTCGTCCAGTTCCACCCCACCGTGCTGTTCACCCCCGGCGGGGTCGGGCGCCGGCCACTGGTCAGCGAGGCCGTCCGCGGCGAGGGCGCGAGACTCGTCGACGCCGAGGGGAACTCGGTGACCGCCGGGGTCCACCCGCTCGGCGACCTGGCGCCACGCGACGTGGTGTCCCGGGCGGTCGCGGACCGGATGCGCGGGCTCGGCACCGACCACGTCTACCTCGACGCCCGACACCTGCCCGGATTCGCCGAGCGGTTCCCGACCGTCACGGCGTCCTGCCTGGCCGTCGGCATCGACCCGGCGCACCAGCTGATCCCGGTCGCCCCGGCCGCGCACTACTCCTGCGGCGGCGTCGTCACCGACGTGCACGGGCGCACCGCGGTACCGGGCCTGTACGCGGCGGGCGAGGTGGCCCGCACCGGGTTGCACGGCGCCAACCGGCTGGCGTCCAACAGCCTGCTCGAGGGCCTCGTGGTCGGCGAGCGGGCCGGCGCGGCGGCGACCGAACGGGCCGGGTTCCGGGTCGAGGTCACCGACGCGGCGCTGCCACGTGAGGCCGCGGCGGACCGCTCGGCACTGCAGTCCGCCATGACCATCCACGCCTCGGTGGTCCGCGACGGCGACGGCCTGTCCGTGGCCGCGGCCACGCTCGCAGAGGCCCCCGACCGGGTGCCGGCGACCACCGCCGACCTCGAGGACGCCGCGCTGACCGAGACGGCGTCCGCGCTGGTGCTCGCCGCGCGGGCCCGGACCGAGACGCGTGGCGCCCACACCCGCCGCGACCACCCGGAGCCGGCCGAGAGCTGGCGCCGCAGCATCGAGGTGCGCCGCGGCGCGTCCGGTGCCCTGGAAACCCCCGACCTGACCCTGACAGGAGCACGATGACCACACTGCCCGACGGAATGGACCTCGAGGAGATCCGCACCCTGGTGCGGGTCGCGCTGGACGAGGACCTGCGGTACGGACCCGACGTCACCTCGACGGCGACCGTGCCCGCCGACGCCGTCGCGAAGGCCGCCGTGGTCTCTCGCTCGGGCGGGACCATCGCCGGACTCGACGTGGGCCTGCTGGTGCTGGACGAGGTGCTCGGCGCGGGCAACTACGAGGTGCTCGACCGGGTCGCCGACGGTGCCCGGATCGAGGCGGGGGAGTCCGCGCTCACCGTGCTGGCGCCGACCCGCGGGCTGCTCACCGCCGAACGCACCATGCTCAACCTGGTCTGCCACCTGTCCGGGATCGCCACGGCGACCGCAGTCTGGGTGGACGAGGTCGCCGGCACCGACTGCCAGATCCGTGACAGCCGAAAGACGCTGCCCGGCCTGCGGTCGCTGCAGAAGTACGCGGTCCGGATGGGCGGCGGGGTCAACCACCGGATGGGTCTCGGCGACGCGGCCCTGATCAAGGACAACCACGTCGCGGCCGCCGGCTCGGTGGTCGCCGCGCTGCAGGCCGTTCGGGCCGCCGCACCGGACATCGAGTGCGAGGTCGAGGTGGACAGCCTCGCCCAGCTCGACGAGGTGCTGGCCGAGGGCGTCGACCTGGTGCTCCTGGACAACTTTGCGCTGTGGGAGACGCAGGCCGCGGTGCAACGACGGGACACGAAGTCCCCGCGCACCAGGCTCGAGTCGTCAGGCGGGCTGACGATCGACGTCGCCGCGGACTACGCCCGGACCGGGGTGGACTACCTCGCGGTCGGCGGGCTCACCCACTCGGTGTCGGTTCTGGACCTCGGCCTGGACATGTAGGCCGCGTTAGGGTGAGGGCCGTACCTTGCTGCAGAGCTGAAGTGCTTATGAGCTAAGGAGATCGTGATGGCCTCTCGTCTCAACCCGTACATCAGTTTCACCGACAACGCCCGTGAGGCGATGGAGTACTACAAGGGCGTCTTCGGCGGCACCCTCACCCTGGCCACCATCGGGGAGTACGGCGACAAGAACGGCCCCGACGCCGACCTGATCATGCACGGCAACCTCGAGACCCCCAGCGGATTCACCCTGATGGGCGCGGACACCCCGGAGGGCATGGCGTACAACCCCGGCACCAACATCGCCGTGAGTCTCAGCGGCGACGACGGCGACGAGTTGCGCGGCTACTGGGAGAAGCTGACCGACGGCGGGGAGATCCTGGTCCCGCTGGAGAAGCAGATGTGGGGCGACGAGTTCGGCATGTGCAACGACCGGTTCGGGATCGGCTGGATGGTCAACATCGGCGGGCCCGCCGTCTGACCGGCGCGCACCCGCGTCACACCGCCGTGGCTCGGCGCACCAGCGAGAGGAATGCGGCGGCCGCGAAGAACAGGCCGGCGAACACCCGGCCGGTGACGCGCTGCTGCCGCGGTGACCGCATGACGGCCAGCACCCGCGCCGCCAGCCCTGTGTACCCGGTCATCACCATCACGTCCACCGCGACCATGGTGGCGGCGATGGCCGCGTACTGCGGGGCCAGCGGCGCGGCCGGGTCGAGGAACTGCGGCAGCACCGCGAGCATGAACACGACGGCCTTCGGGTTGCTCGCGTTGACGAGGAACCCCCGCGCGACCAGCGCGGCCGCGGACCGGCCGCGTCCCTCGGTGTCGGTGGACACCTCGGTGGGCGCCGCCCGCCACTGCCGGACGCCGAGGTAGACCAGGTAGGCGACGCCGAACCACTTGATCACCGTGAAGGCCAGCGCCGAACTTGCGAGCAGCGCACCGATGCCGGCGGCCACGATCAGGATCTGCAGCAGCAGGCCCAGCTGCAGCCCGACGATGTTCCAGTAGCCGTGCCGCAGACCGTGGTTCAGTCCGGACGACATCGAGGCGATGGCGCCGGCGCCGGGCGAGAGGCTGATCACCCACGCCGCGCCGAAGAACGCCAACCACACCTGCCATGCCATGAGCCGAGACGATATGTCACCGCCCCAGCGCGTCTCGAACCAGGCGTATCTTGAACCGCATGGCCACAGATGACGTCGTCACCGTCGACCGCGGTCCACGCCAGGTTGCCCGCAGCGCCGTCGTGGATGCCGATGCCGCCGAACTGTTCGACCAGCTCGCCGACCCGCGGAGGCACGGTGACCTGGACGGCTCGGGGACCGTGCTGGGGGCGGTGTCGAGCCCGGACCGGCTCGGACTCGGCGACAAGTTCACGGTGTCGATGCGGATGTACGGCTTCCCGTACCGGATCACCTCCAGGGTCACGGCCTTCGAGGAGGGCCGGCTGATCGAGTGGCGGCACCCGTTCGGGCATCGGTGGCGTTGGGAGTTCGAGCCGGAGGCCGCGACCGGTGGCGCAGCCGCGCCGGAGGCAGGGGCGGGGACCGCCTCGCCGCGGACCCGGGTCACCGAGGTGTTCGACTACTCGTCGGCTGGGCTCGCAAAGATGCTCGAGCTCACCGGGTTTCCGGCGAAGAACGGCGAGGGCATCACCTCGACCCTGTCGATGCTGCAGAGCCGGTATCGCTGACACCCGGGACAGCGGGCGGGTTCAGGCAGCTCTTCGGCGGGTCGACCAGTGAGCAGACCGACTGCCGTGCCACCGGGCGGTAGTCGTCCGGCAGCCCGTTCGCGGCGATGATGTCGCGGTAGGCGGCGACCGCGTCGGTGGGTCGGCGGGTCAGCGTCGGGTCGGTCAACACGTCCACCGTGTACAGGCCGAACCGGGGCCGGTACGTGCCCCACTCGAAGTTGTCGGTGATCGACCAGTAGTTGTAGCCGATCACGCGGGCGCCGTCGTCCTGGGCGCGGCCGAGCCAGTACACGTGGTCGCGCAGGTGGTCCGACCGGGTGTAGCCGTCCGGCCGGTTCTTGCCGTCGTCGCTGGGCATGCCGTTCTCCACGATGTAGATCGGCAGCTCGGGGTACTTGCGGGCGTAGTACATCGCGGCGTGGTAGATGCCGTCCGGCTGCGGGCGGATGTCGAAGAACGCGTCGGTGACTGCGTTCGCGGCGGTGATGTTGTCGAGCGAGACGCCGTAGTAGTAGTCGATCCCGACGAAGTCCAGCTTGTCCCGGACCCGGTCGGCGAACATCCCGTCCATCGCGCCCATCGCCGCGGGGATGTACGCGACATTGCTCGACACCCGCGCCGCCGGGTCCACCCGGTGGATCAGGTCGTAGACGGCGCGGTGTGCGCGGACCATGCGGTCGAGCATCTGCGGCGCCGCGGCCAGGGAGATCCCGCCGAACGTCAGCTCCTTCTGCAGGAACACGGTCGCCTCGTTGAACGTGATCCAGTTGGTCCCGTCGCCGGCGTAGCGCCGGACCACCCGCTCGGCGTTGGCCAGCCAGGAGTCGACGGTGCCCTCGTCAGACCAGCCGCCGCGGTCCGCGACCCAGCCCGGGTAGACGAAATGGTCGAGGGTGATCATCGGCCGCATGCCGTGGGCGCGGACCTGCCGGACCACGTCGTCGTAGTAGGCGAACTCGGCCTCGTCCCAGACCCCGGGCGCGGGTTGGACCCGTGCCCACTCGACGGAGAACCGGAACACCTGTACGCCCATCGCGGCCGCATTGGCGATGTCCTCGGCGTAGCGGTTCCGGAAGTCCGGTCCGGAGCCGTACTCGTCGTGCGTCTTGCCGGCCGCGACGTACCGCGACCAGTTGCTGTCCGGCGGGGGACCCTCGGCCTGGAACCCGGAGGTCGCGACGCCCCACTCGAAGCCCGAGCCGAGGTCGGTCGGGGAGGCCTGCGCGGGCGCCGCGGCGATCAGCGGCGCCGCTGCCAGGGCGAGGACGAGGGCGACGGTTCGGACCGCTGCGGGGCTTCGGAGAAACCGGAGTCGGGGCACGAACAGCAGGCTAGGTCCGGGTCGGCGGACTGTCCCCGGAATGGTCAGAGTTCAGCTGCGCGGGCGACGCCGTCGACGCAGCCGCCGTTGTCGTGGTCGGCGCGCTCGCGTCGAGGAAGGGCCGGATCAGGTCGATCGGCAACGGGAAGATCACTGTCGAGTTGTGCTCGCCGCCGACCTCGCGCAGCGTCTGCAGGTAGCGCAGGTGCAGTGTCGTCGGGTTCCGGCTGATCACCTCGGCGGCCTCGGCAAGCTTCGCGGACGCCTGGAACTCGCCCTCGGCGTTGATGATCTTGGCGCGCCGCTCGCGTTCGGCCTCGGCCTGCCGGGCGATGGCGCGCTGCATGCTCTCGGGGATCTCGACGTCCTTGATCTCGACGGTGGTGACCTTGACGCCCCACGGCTCGGTCTGCTGGTCGATGATCTTCTGCAGGTCCTCGTTGAGGCGTTCGCGGTCGGAGAGCAGGGTGTCCAGTTCCGCCTTGCCGAGCACCGACCGCAGCGTGGTCTGGGCGATCTGCATCGTCGCGGCGAGGAAGTCCTCCACCTCGATGACAGCGCGGTCGGCGTCGAGCACCCGGAAATAGGCCACCGCGGTGACCCGGGCGGGCACATTGTCGCGGGTGATCACCTCCTGCGCCGGGACCTTCAGCGTCACCGTGCGCAGGCCCACCCGGACCATCCGGTCCACCACCGGGATCAGCAGCACCACGCCGGGTCCCTTCACCTCGAGTGCCCGGCCGAGGCGGAAGACGACGGCCCGCTCGTACTCACGCAGCACCCGCACCGCGGTTCCGGGCACGACCAGGGCCGCGATGACCAGCATCACCACGATGACCAGGAGTGCAGTCACCTACTTCACCTCCCATGGATGCGCGCGGCGGACAGCCAGGGTGAGCCCGTGCACACCCGTCACCACCACCGGATCGCCCGCGGTGGGTGCCGGGTCGGCGTCGTAGCCGAACTCGATCCGGGCCCGCCACAGGCCGCCGTCGGCTTGCACCTGGCCCTGCGACCCGGACCAACTGGTCACCGTCGCCTCGCGGTCGACCAGGGACTGTGCCCCGCCCCGCACCGGTTCGCGGCGGGCGGCGATCACCTTGCGGCCCGCGACCGCGGTGACGCCGAGGCCGACGACCGCGGTGCCCGCGGCGATCGGCACCGCCAGGGTCTCGGCGGCGCCGCCGGCGACGAACAGCATCCACACGCCCGCGGCGATGGCGAGCACCGAGATGCCGCTGAGCACACCGGCGGTCGGGGCGTGTGCCTCCACCAGGATCAGCAGCACGCCGAGCAACAAGGCAAGTACGCCCAGGGCGGCCATCGCCCCTCCCGTGCACTCGGCCGCCCCACCTCATGGCGCGGCCTCCACTCACCACGGTAAGCGTGTGCCGACGGGTACGCCACCGACGGTCGCCGGCTCGTTTATCGGGCTGTGACCTGCGTCTTCATACCGTGACCTTCTGGTCAATGTGATCTGCGACACGTACTATCGTCGGTGCTGCCTTCGCGCCTCGGCAGTGCCTGGTTCGTGCCACTCGTGGTCGTCATCAGGTGTTCGATCCAGACATGCCGGGAGCCGAAGATGTCCGTGAGTCCGACGTCGAATGCGGGGTCCGCCCGAGGGAGCCGCGTGCGGGCGCGCCCACGACGCAAGCCCACCGCGACCCGGGCGATCGCGGCGGCCGCCGAGCCGACGTTCGTGGCGGGCGCGAGCCTTCGCTCGCAGGTCCTCGCCATGACGGTGCGGTGCACGGTGAAGCCGTTCATCGCGCTCTGGGCGCGTTGTCCCGGGCCGCTGTGGCCCGCGGGTCTGGTCGACGTCGCCGCGCGCTTCCTGCCGCCCGTCCGTGACGTCCGGCGGCGCCGGGTGTGCCTGCCGCACTGCGACGCCGAGTGGCTCGAGGCCGGTGCGGTCGACGACGCGTCCGCGGTGCTCTACCTGCACGGTGGCGGGTTCCTGGTCTGCGGGCTGAACACCCATCGCCGGCTGGAGTCGTGGGTCTCCGCGGCCGCGAAGGCTGCCGTGCTCAGCGTCGACTACCGGATGTTGCCGAGGCACACGATCGCCGACTCGGTCGCCGACGCGGTCTCCGGGTACCGGTGGCTGCTGGCACAGGGTTTCGCGCCTGAGCGCATCGTCATCGCCGGGGACTCGGCGGGCGGTTACCTCACGTTCGCGACCGCGCTCGAGCTCGACGCGCGCGGCCTGCCGCAGCCTGCCGCCCTGGTGGCGCTGTCGCCGCTCACGGACATGGACCCGACGGCCAAGCTGGCCGACCCGAAAGCCGACGCCTGCCCGATGTTCCCGCGCTCGGTGCTGCCCGTCCTGACCGCTCTGGCGGACCGAGCCGAGCGTCACGCCGACCCGCCGGCCCCGCCCCGGGTCTCGCCGGTGGACGCCGCCCTCGGCGCGTTGCCGCCGGTGCTGATCCAGGTTGGTTCGACCGAGATCCTGTACCCGGACGCGGAACTGATGGCGCAACGCCTCACCGCCGCGGGGGTGCCGGTCACCCTCGAGGTGTGGGACCGGCAGATCCACGTCTTCCATGCCGCGGCCGACTGGGTTCCGGAGGCCGGCCGCGCAATTGGGCGGGTCGGCGAGTTCGTTCGCGCGCACCTGGCCGTGGGGGAGGCGGGGACCCGCGAGATTTCGTGAGTCGCGTCGGTGGGTGGTCGGTTCAGCGTGCGGCGGGCCGGGGCATCTTGTCCGGGTTGTAGATCGCCATCACCTCCGTGATCCGCCCAGCAGCGACGGTCACCGCGATCACACCCTGGACCGTGTCGGCCTCGACGACCACGATTCCCGGTGCGCCGTTCACCGTGGCGACCCGAGCCCGGTGCGTGTACGTCGGCGCCTGCCCAAGCACCATCCGCGTGACGCGGTCGGCGCCGACGACGGGACGCCGCGGGGCGGGGAGCCGTCCGCCGGCGTCCGTGTGCCAGACGACGTCGGGATCGAGTACTTCGATCAGGCCGGCGAGATCACCGTCGCGAGCGGCTCGGAGGAAGGCCTCGACCGCGGCGCGCTGTACGGCTGGATCGGCCTCGACCCGCGGTCGGCCCGACTGCACCCGGCCGCGCGCCCTGCTGGCCAGCTGGCGGGCCGCGGCTGAGGTTCCGCCGACGACGTCGGCGATGTCCGCGAACGGCAGGCCGAACACGTCGTGCAGGACGAACGCGACTCGTTCATCGGGGGTCAGCGTCTCGAGCAGTACGAGCACCGCCAGCCCGACGGAGTCCTGGAGGGCGACGCGGTCCGCCGGATCGGGGAGCATCTCGTCGCCGAGCACGGGTTCCGGCAGCCATTCGCCGACGTAGGTCTCCCGGCGGGCCCGCGCCGACCCGAGTGCATCGAGGCAGACGCGTCCGATGACCCGGGTCAACCATGACCGCAGATTGCGGACCTGGGCACGGTCCACTCGTTGCAGTCGCAGCCAGCAGTCCTGCACGGCGTCTTCCGCGTCGCTGACACTGCCCAGCATTCGGTAGGCCACCGCCTGCAGGTAGGCACGGTGCCCCTCGAACTCGGCGGCCAGGTCCACCTGATCGCTCACCTGTCACATCCTGCGCCGCCACGTCGTCGTAGAGAAGACGACGTGGACACGCGATGGCGCGGCACACCACCCGATTGACCGTCGCCCCGGTCGTCAAGGGTTCCCAGGAGGTTCACGATGAATGCCCGAATGCGGCCAGGACAGGGAATCGGCCTTGCCCGCCCGGAGTGGCTGCCGCAGTCGCAGTGGCCGTTCGAGATTCGCCACCGCGACGTGCACGGCAACCTGATCCACTACGTCGACGTCGGGCACGGCCCGGTCCTGCTGTTCGTGCACGCCGGCATGTGGTCGTTCGTGTGGCGTGACGTCATCACCGAGCTCCGGCACGACTTCCGGTGCGTCGCACTGGACTTCCCGGGCTCGGGACTCTCACAGGCCGGAGCCGGCTACCGGGTCGGTCTGGCCGGGAACTCGCGGGTGCTGGCCGGCCTGGTCGCCGAGTTGGGGCTGACCGAGATCACGTTGGTGCTGCACGACCTCGGCGGCGTGGTCGGCCTCGACTACGCCGCGCGTCGTCCCGAGGAGGTCCGTGCCCTGGTCGTGGCGCAGACCTTCGGCTGGTGGCCGCGTCAGCGGCTCCTGCGCGCAATGCTGCGACTGGTCGGTGGCGGCGCGGTGACCGCAGTGAACGTCCGGACCAACCTGATCCAGCGGCTCACCGCAACGAGGTTCGGCGTGGGCAGGCGGCTCGACGGTCCCGGCCGACGTGCCTTCCTCGGGCCGACTCGAGAGCGCGGCCGGCGGGAGCCGTTCACCGCGCTGATGCACGACGTGTCGCGCTCGCGGCCTCGCCTCGACGCGATCGAGGCGGCACTGCGCGGCCCGCTGCGCGGTCGGCCCGTGCTGACGATCTTCGGTGAGCGCAACGACCCCGCGCACTTTCAACGCGACTGGCTGAGGCTGTTCCCCACGGCCCGTCAGGTGGTCGTCCCGAAGGGCAACCACTTCCCGATGAACGACGCGCCCGACACCTTCGCCGCCGCCGTGCGGGCCTGGTGGTCCGAGGTGGTGCAGCCGCAGGTGGAAGCGTGATTCGATGGATGCGTGCCGACTCTCGGGAACGCCGGTGCCCCGGCGTTCATGCGGTCACGATGGTTTCCCCGCGGCGTGTCTCCGGTCGCCGGGGCGCTGGCGTTCGTGGCCTTCCCGGAGCCGAACCTCGGGTTCCTGGCATGGGTGGCGCTGGTCCCGGTCCTGCTGCTGCTTGCGGCCGCGCCGTCGGCCGGTGAGGCCGCGCTGCTCGGGTGGTTGGCCGGCGTCGGCTTCCTCGGCGCCGCCCACTACTGGTTGGTGCCGAACCTGGTGCTCTTCTTTCCCTTCGTCATCGGTGCGCTCGCGTTGCTGTGGACCGGATGGGCGGTGCTCGTCCGCGCGCTGCTGCGGGCGCCCGTCACCGGACCCCGCGCGGCCTGCGCCGTGGTGGGGGTGCCCGCCGGGTGGGTGCTGGTCGAGACGATCCGGTCCTGGCAGTGGCTCGGCGGGCCGTGGTCGTTGCTCGGCGCCACCCAGTGGCGCCACCCCACCGTGCTGGCGCTCGCCGCGGTCGGCGGCGTCTGGCTCGTCGGTTTCGCGGTGGTCGCGGCCAACACCGGCGTCGCACTGCTGGTCGTCGGCGGCCGGTCGGCCCGCTGCTGGGGCGCCGCCGCCGCGGCCGTCGCGGTGGCGGCGGGACCGCTCTGTTTCGCGGCCCGGCCGGCCCCACCGGCCGACATCCACACGACCGTCGCCCTCGTGCAACCGGGCATCGTGCACGGCGACCTGCTGGCGAGCCAGGAGCAGCTGACCCGCGCAATCGGCAGGCCGGTGGACCTGGTGGTGTGGGGGGAGAGCAGCGTCGGGGCGGACCTGACGGACCGGCCGGACGTGTTGGCCCGGCTCACCGCGTTGTCCGGGGAGGTCGGGGCGGACCTGCTCGTCAACGTCGACGCCCGAGACGCGACCGGCGCGGTCGCGAAGACGTCGGTGCTGCTCGACGGGCAGGGTGTGCGCGGCACCTACCGCAAGACCCGGCTGGTGCCGTTCGGTGAGTACGTCCCCTTCCGGGACCAGCTCGGCTGGGTCAGCCGGATCACCGCCGCCGCGGGCCAGAACCGGCGACCCGGGCACGAACTGACGACGATGGAGACCGGCGGCGGGGTGACGATCGGGCCGCTGGTCTCGTTCGAGGAGACCTTCCCGGACCTGGCCCGGAGCCAGGCGCGCGACGGTGCGCAGGTGCTGGTCTACCAGACCTCGACCGCCACCTTCCAGGGCAGTTGGGCACCCGCGCAGCTCGCGAGCGTGGGCGCGGTGCGGGCCGCGGAGACCGGCCGCCCGGTGGTGGCCGCCGCGCTCACCGGGGTCTCGGCGGCGTTCGACGCGCGGGGCGAGCGGCTCGGGTCGATGCCCGCCGACCAGCACGGCAGCCTCGTCGTCGAGGTGCCCGCCACGGGGGCAGACACCCCCTTCGTCCGGTTCGGCAACTACGTGCCGGTGCTGTCGCCCGTGGTGGTCGCGGCGATCGTGGCGGGAGCGCTGCTGCGTCGATTTCGCCCGTTTCGCACCCGACGCGGGTCCGGGCAACCATCATCTGGTTGAGAAGTTCAACTGTCGACAGGAGTGCTCGCCGTGCCCGACCAGTTCGCGTTCTTTGCCACGACCGACGACGGCTACGTGCCGCTGCCCTTCGCGACCAGCCGGTGGTCGGAGGAGATGGTGCACGGCGCGGCGCTGTGCGGACTGTTGGCGCGGGCGGTCGAGAACGGTCACGGCGCAGAGGGATTCACCCCCGCCCGGCTCACCGTCGACCTGTTCCGGCCCGCGTTGACCAGGCCGTTCACCACGACCACCTCGCCGGTGCGGGAGGGGCGCCGGATCCGGGTCGCGGACGCCGAGCTGTGGCAGGACGGGGAGGTGGTGGCGCGGGCGTCGGCCGTGTTCCTGCGCCGGTCGGAGCAGCCGCCGGGCGAGGTGTGGACCCGCGAGCACCGGCCGTCGCCGCCGGACGCGGGCCCGGTCGACGAGCTGCGGCCACCCTGGTTCGGCAGCGACGACCATCCGGAGGGCTGGTCCTCCTCCATGCTCGAGCACCAGGGCGCGAGCCGAAAGCGGATGTGGTCCCAGAACATTCCGGTCGTGGAGGGGGAGGAGCTGTCGCCGTTCGTGCGGGCGGCGATGGCCGGCGAGCCGACCAGCCTGATGACGAACTGGGGCACCGCCGGGGTCGGCTTCATCAACGTCGACCTGACGATGGTGCTCTCGCGGCTGCCGGAGGGCCCGGAGGTGGGACTCGAGGCGGACGACCACCACAGCGCGGACGGCATCGCGGTCGGCACCGCCACGCTCTTCGACCGGGGCGGGCCGATCGGTACCTGCGTGGTCAGCGCGCTGGCGAACGCGCAGCGGCAGGTGGACTTCTCCGGACAGGGCGAGTTCGAGCTGCCGATCGACGTGTGAGTGGGCCCCCGCGTTCGACGAATCCACGAAGAATCGGACATTCCGTGAATAGACTCGACGAGTTGGGCTGAGGCAGTCCGCCAGGGCCCGCTCTGGAGTCGCCATGACGAATCCATCGCGCACCGGACGCCGGTTGTGCCGCCGCACAGGCCTGTTCGCCGTCTCGGTCACCGCGCTGATGGTCCTTTCCGGGTGTACCTCCGCCCCGAGTGGTGCCGACGGTGCCGCGTCGTTGCCACTCGGGCCGTACAGCTACGCCGCGAACCCCTGCCCCGAGCCGGTCCTGCCGGGTCTGTCGTTGCCGCCGCTGGGAGACGACTTCGTCTGCGGCACACTGACAGTCCCGCAGGACCGAGCTCGGCCCGGCGGCGGCACCGTCACCGTGCCCGTCGCGCGGCAACGCGCACGGAACCCGCAGCCGTCGCAGCCGCCGCTGCTGACGCTGGCAGGTGGGTCCGGGGGCAGTGGACTGCTCGAGGGGGTGACCCTCTACCGGGGCCTGGGCGTCAACGACAACCGCGATGTGATCTTCGTGGACACGCTGTGGCCGAACGTGGCCGCCGGATTCGACGCGCTCTCCGCCGCGTGCGCCGCGCAACCGGCCTGCCACGCCATGGTTCCTGACCTCGGAATGCCGTCGACGTAAGGACATCCCCATGCGCAGAGTTCCGCTGCTCCTCGTGACGTGTGCCGCGCTGGTGGCAGCGTGCTCGTCGTCGGTCGATTCCGCCGGGTCGCCCCAGCCGCCGACGTCGGTCGAGGACGCTCGGGGCGGCGTCCCGCCCGGCTACCCCCTCGACGTCGACGTGGTGGCGCCGTTGGTGATCACGACCGTCGGTGCCGATCCGATTCCGGTCACCGGCACCGACGGCAAGGTTCACGTGGCCTACGAGATCGAGGTGCTCAACTCCTCGCCCCGCCCGGCCGTCATCACCCAGGTCGACACCCTGGCCGGCGGACCGGACGGGGCAGTGGTCGCGAGTGTGGCGGGCAGCGAGGTGGCGGCCCGGTCGATGCTGTTCCCGAACTACGCGTCGGCGCCGTTCACCGAGATCCCGACGGGGCGCACCGCGCTGTTGGTGCTCGACGACGTGTACGAGACCCGCGCCGACGTGCCGGCCGAGGTGACCCATCGGCTGACCGCCACGTTCGGCGCCGCCGCTGAGCCGGAAGCCGCCGTCGGCGCCAGGTACCCGGACACGGTCACGCAGATCGGTGGCGCCGTCACGACCAGCACGAGCCTGCCCGTGGTCATCGGGCCGCCGCTCGCCGGCGACAGTTGGGTGGCAGCCAACGCGTGTTGCGTGATCACCTCGCACCGCGGAGCGATGATGGGGGCGGGGGGCAGGATCAACGGTGCCGAGCGCTATGCCATCGACTGGCTGCGTCTGGACCCGGACATCGCCCCGCTGACCTCGTACCGCGGTGATGTCTCGACGAACGCGGACTACTTCGCCTACGACGCTCCACTGCTGGCGGTGGCCGACGGGACCGTGGTGGCGGTCGTGTCGGACCGGCCGGAGGAGGTGCCGCAGCAGGTCCCGGCGGACCTCACGCTCGAACAGTTGGGCGGCAACCGCGTCATCATCGACATCGGCGACGGCAATTTCGCGTTCTACGCCCACATGATCCCGGCGTCGGCATCGGTGAAGGTAGGCGACCGGGTCACCCGGGGGCAGGTGATCGGCCGGCTGGGCAACTCGGGCAACACGTCCGAGCCGCACCTGCACTTCCACGTGACCCGGGCCCCGCTGCCGCTGTCGAGCGACAACGTCCCCTACGAGATCGACCGTTTCACCTTCGTCGGCTCGACCGACACCGGCAGCCTCGTGCGGGGACCGGACGCCGGCGAACGGTCGGACCAGTTGCCCCTCGACGGCGACGTCGTCGACTTCCCGGCGTTGTCCTGACGCACTCGCCGCGCCGCGCGGGCGGTCGGTGAAAATGAGTAGCAACTATCCTGGATAATCGACACAAACCCATCCTTTCGAAGGGACCCTCATGCCTGCCCGCACCGAGCTCGCCCGCGTCGATCTCCGCGGTCGAACCCCCACCACCGCCGAACTCCGAGCGGCGCTGCCCCGAGGTGGAGTGGACGTGGACGCGGTGCTGCATCAGGTCCGCCCGATGGTCGAGGCCGTGCGCGACCGCGGCGCCGAGGCGGCGCTCGAGTTCGGCGAGAAGTTCGACGGCGTCCGCCCCGACACCGTGCGGGTCCCCGCCGCCGAGCTGGCCCGCGCCCTCGACGAGCTCGACCCGGCCGTGCGGACGGCGCTCGAGGTCGCCATCGAACGCACCCGCAAGGTGCACGCCGACCAGCGCCGCACCGACACCGTCACCGAGGTGGTGCCGGGCGGCACCGTCACCGAGCGGTGGGTGCCGGTCGACCGCGTCGGCCTGTACGTGCCCGGCGGCAACGCGGTGTACCCGTCGTCCGTGGTGATGAACGTGGTGCCGGCGCAGGCCGCGGGCGTCGAGTCCCTGGTCGTGGCCTCGCCGCCGCAGGCCGCGTTCGGCGGGCTGCCGCACCCGACCATCCTGGCCGCGGCGCAGCTGCTCGGCGTCGAGGAGGTGTGGGCGGTCGGCGGCGGTCAGGGCGTCGCGCTGCTCGCCTACGGCGGCACCGACACCGACGGCGCGGAACTGGCGCCCGTGGACCTGATCACCGGGCCGGGCAACATCTACGTCACCGCGGCCAAGCGGCTCTGCCGCGGCATGGTCGGCATCGACGCCGAGGCCGGCCCCACCGAGATCGCGATCCTCGCCGACCACACCGCCGACCCGGTGCACGTGGCCGCCGACCTGATCAGCCAGGCCGAGCACGACGTGCTGGCCGCCAGCGTCCTGGTCACCACGTCCACCGAACTCGCCGACGCGGTGGACGCCGCGCTGACCGCCCAGCTCGAGCTGACCAAGCACCGCGAGCGGGTCGCGACCGCGCTCGCCGGCACCCAGTCCGGCACCGTGCTGGTCTCCTCGATCGAGGACGGCCTGCGGGTGGTCAACGCCTACGCCGCCGAGCACCTGGAGATCCAGACCGAGAACGCCGCCGAGGTGGCCGGCCGGGTCCGCAGCGCGGGCGCGATCTTCGTCGGCGCGTGGTCGCCGGTGAGCCTGGGCGACTACTGCGCCGGCTCGAACCACGTGCTGCCCACCGCCGGCTGCGCGCGGCACTCGTCCGGCCTGAGCGTGCAGACGTTCCTGCGCGGCATCCACGTCGTCGACTACTCGGAGGCGGCACTCAAGGACGTCTCCGGTCACGTCATCACCCTGGCCAACGCCGAGGACCTGCCCGCGCACGGCGAGGCCGTCCGGCTCCGCTTCGAGGCGCTCAAGTGAGCGCGGCACCGGGCGGGGACGCCCGGCTCGACCAGTTGCCGATCCGTGAGAACCTGCGGGGGAAGTCGCCGTACGGGGCGCCGCAGCTGACGGTTCCGGTGCAGCTGAACACCAACGAGAACCCGCACCCGCCCACGCAGGCGTTGATCGACGACGTCGCCGAGTCGGTGCGGGAGGCCGCACGCGAGCTGCACCGCTACCCGGACCGCGACGCCGTGGCCCTGCGCACCGACCTGGCGGCGTACCTCGCGCGGCAGACCGGTGTGCCGGTGACGGTCGAGAACGTCTGGGCCGCAAACGGTTCCAACGAGATCCTGCAGCAGCTGCTGCAGGCGTTCGCCGGGCCGGGCCGCAGCGCGATGGGCTTCGTGCCGTCGTACTCGATGCACCCGATCATCGCCGACGGCACCGACACGCAGTGGCTGCCGGTCTTCCGCGGTGCGGACTTCGCGCTGGACGTCGACGCGGCGGTGGCGGCCATCGCGGACCGCCGCCCCGACGTCGTGTTCGTCACCAGCCCGAACAACCCGACCGGGCACAGCGTCGGCATCGCCGACCTGCGCCGGGTGCTCGACGCCGCCCCCGGCGTCGTGATCGTCGACGAGGCGTACGCGGAGTTCTCGGAGGCGCCGAGCGCCATGACGTTGATCGACGAGTACCCGGCCAAGCTCGTGGTGACCCGGACGATGAGCAAGGCGTTCGCCTTCGCGGGCGGCCGCCTCGGCTACCTCGCGGCGGCGCCGGCGTTCATCGAGGCGTTGCTGCTGGTGCGGCTGCCGTACCACCTGTCGGTGGTCACCCAGGCCGCCGCGCGCGCGGCCCTGCGGCACGCCGACGAAACCCTCGGCAGCGTGCACGCGCTCGCGGCCGAGCGGGTGCGGGTGTCGAAGGCCCTCGCGGACAGCGGATTCCACGTCATCCCGTCGGATGCCAACTTCGTCCTGTTCGGCGAGTTCACCGACGCGGCCCGGGCCTGGCAGGCCTACCTGGACCGCGGGGTGCTCATCCGCGACGTCGGGATCCCCGGCTTCCTGCGCGCCACCGTCGGACTCGCCTCGGAGAACGACGCCTTCATCACGGCCAGCGACGAACTCGCGGCCACCGAACTGGCAGCCGCCTCACCCAGCACAGGAGACAATCGATGACCGACCGCATCGCGAAGGTCGAACGCACCACCCGGGAGTCGAGCATCTCCGTCGAGTTGAACCTCGACGGGACCGGCATCGTCGACATCTCCACCGGGGTGCCGTTCTTCGACCACATGCTGACGGCGCTCGGCAGCCACGCCAGCTTCGACCTGACGGTCAAGGCGGAGGGCGACATCGAGATCGAGGCGCACCACACGGTGGAGGACACCTCCATCGTGCTCGGCCAGGCGCTCGGTCAGGCGCTCGGCGACAAGAGGGGCATCCGCCGCTTCGGCGACGCGTTCATCCCGATGGACGAGACGCTCGCACACGCCTCCGTCGACGTCTCCGGCCGCCCGTACTGCGTGCACACCGGCGAGCCGGACCACATGCTGCACAGCGTCATCGGCGGGTACCCGGGGGTGCCGTACGCGACGGTGATCAACCGGCACGTGTTCGAGTCGCTCGCCTCCAACGCGCGCATCGCGCTGCACGTGCGGGTGCTCTACGGCCGCGACCAGCACCACATCACGGAGGCGGAGTTCAAGGCCGTCGCCCGCGCGCTGCGCGAGGCCGTCGAGCCGGACCCGCGGGTGACCGGCGTGCCGTCGACCAAGGGCGCGCTGTGAGCGGAGCCCGCGGAGCGAATCAGAGAGGGCTAGTGAGCGGAGCCCGCGGAGCGAAGTTGAATTTGGGAGGGATGTAGCCGTGGGCGGAGACGCACTGATCTACATCCTGTTCCTGGCGGCCGGATTCCTCGGCGGCGGCGCCTACTCGCTGTGGAAGGTCAACAAGTTCGCCTCGGGCGTGCTGCTGGCCATGGCGGTCATCGCGGCGGTCGGCGGAATCCTGCGGTTGGTCTAGTGCCTGCCGGGACAGCCGGGCTGCTCCGCACACCCGGGTTGCCGGTCGCACTGCTGATGGGCGCCACCACCTTCGGCGGCTGGTCGTTGCTGTTGCCGGTGGTGCCGTTGGCGATCTCGCGCTCGGGTGGCTCGGACGCCCTGGCCGGGGCGAGCACCGCGATCTTCATGGCCACCACGGTGCTCACCCAGTTGGCGGTGCCCGCGCTGCTGCGGACCTGGGGGCACCGCTGGGTGCTCGCCGTCGGCTGCCTGCTGCTCGGGGCGCCGGCGCTGGCGTTCCTGCTCTCCACCGATCCGGTTCCCGCACTGGCGATCTCCGCGGTGCGCGGGGTCGGGTTCGGCCTGGTGACGGTGGCGGGGAGCGCGCTGATCGCGGAGCTCGCGCCGAAACGACTGCTCGGCCGGGCCACCGGCGCCCAGGGCATCGCCGTGTCCGCGTCCCAGATGGTCGCGCTGCCACTCGGTCTGGCGCTGTTCGGCGGCGGCCACGAGTCGGTGGTGTTCGTGCTCGGCGCGCTGGTGCCGTTGCTGTCGATCGTCGCCGTCGTGGCGTTGCCGTCGATCCCGCGGGCCCACGGCGGGCCCGGCGGGGTGCGTCGCCTGCCCGTGAGCGTGCTGCTGGCGCCGTGCCTGGCGATGCTGATGGTGGCGTCCGCGTACGGCGGGGTGTCGAGCCTGCTGCCGATCGCGGTCGGGGACCGGGCGGCGATCGCGGGTGTCGCGCTCGCGGTGGTCAGCGGCGCCATCCTGGTGGGACGTTACGGCGCCGGGGTGCTGGTCGACCGGATCGGCCTGGGCCGGATCATGGTGCCTGCCTTGGCCTGTGGCGCGCTCGGCGCCGCGCTGTTTGCGCTCGGGGTTCAGGACGGCGGCCGGGTGCCGCTGCTGCTCGCCGGGTCCGTGGCCTTCGGCATCGGGTTCGGCGCGGTCCAGAACGAGGCGCTGGTGACGCTGTTCGCGGCGGCCGGTCCGGCCCGTTTCGGTGCGGCGAGTGCGGCCTGGAACATCAGCTACGACGCGGGCACCGGGATCGGCGCGCTCGTGCTCGGCGTGGTCGCCGGGATTGCGGGCTACCCGTGGGTGTTCGCGGTCGCCGCCGCCGGCATCGTGGCGGTGATTCCGGTCGTGCTGGGCCGGACGATTCAAGCGGCGCCGCGGGCCGATAGAGTCGAGCCATGACCTCCGTCGCCCTCCTCGACTACGGCTCCGGCAACCTCCACTCCGCGCAGCGGGCCCTCGCCCGCGTCGGCGCGGACGTCGAGGTGACCTCCGACCCGAAGGTTGCCCTGGCCGCCGACGGCCTGCTGGTGCCCGGCGTCGGCGCGTTCGGCGCCTGCATGGAGGGCCTGCACGCGGTCCGCGGCGAGCGGATCATCGGCCAGCGCCTCGCGGGCGGCCGGCCGGTCCTCGGCATCTGCGTCGGCATGCAGATCCTCTTCGAGCGGGGCGTCGAGCACGGTGTCGACGTCGAGGGCTGCGGGGAATGGCCCGGAACCGTCGAGCGCCTGCAGGCCGACGTGCTCCCGCACATGGGCTGGAACACCCTCGAGGCGCCCGCGGACAGTGTGTTGTTCGCCGGCATCGACGCCGACACCCGCTTCTACTTCGTGCATTCGTACGCGGTACAGAAGTGGGAGATGGACGTCCCGGAGGTGATCGCCGCGCCGAAGCTCACCTGGGCCGACCACGGCGGACGGTTCCTGGCCGCAGTCGAGAACGGCGCGCTCTCGGCCACCCAGTTCCACCCCGAGAAGTCCGGGGACGCCGGCGCCACACTCCTGGAGAACTGGGTCCGCAGTCTGTGAGTGCGCCGCGGGGCGGTCGCGGGCTCTCGTTCGGGTGGCTCGCGCTGCTCTCGCTCGGCAGCGCGGCCACCGTCCTGCTGGTGGCGACGATCCTGGTCGCGGTGCTGCGGCCGGGACCGGGAATCGGGCTGGTCATCGTGCTGGTAGGGGTCGTCGGCGCCATCGCCGCGATGGGCCTGGTGTCCACCCGGCTCACCCGCCGCGCCCTCGACGAAGCCGACGACGACCCGGGGACCGGCCCGTCGGCGTGACGCACTAGGGTTGGCGCAGTGAGCCTGGTCCTTTTGCCTGCTGTTGATGTCGTCGACGGACAAGCCGTCCGCCTCGTTCAGGGGGAGGCAGGCAGCGAGACCAATTACGGCTCGCCCCGCGACGCCGCCCTCGCCTGGCAGAACGCCGGTGCCGAGTGGGTGCACCTGGTGGACCTCGACGCCGCCTTCGGCCGCGGATCCAACCGCGACCTGCTCGTCGACGTGATCGGCGAGCTCGACGTCAAGGTGGAGCTGTCCGGCGGCATCCGTGACGACGAGACCCTCGAGGCCGCCCTGGCCACGGGCTGCGGTCGCGTCAACCTCGGCACCGCCGCCATCGAGAACCCCGAGTGGTGCGCGAGCGCCATCGCCCGGTACGGCGACAAGATCGCCGTCGGGCTCGACGTGCGGCACACCGACGGCGGTTACCAGCTGCGCGGCCGCGGCTGGGTGACCGAGGGCGGCGACCTGTTCGAGACCCTCGCCCGCCTCGACCGCGAGGGATGCGCCCGTTACGTCGTCACCGACGTCTCCAAGGACGGCACCCTGACCGGCCCGAACCTGGACCTGCTCGCGCAGGTGTGCGCGGTCACAGACGCCCCGGTCGTCGCCTCGGGCGGCATCTCCGTGCTCGACGACGTCATCGCGATCGCCGCTCTGACCAGTCAGGGTGTGGAGGGTGCGATCATCGGCAAGGCGCTGTACGCGGGCCGGTTCACGCTGCCCGAGGCCCTCGCCGCGGTCGCCGGTTAGTCCGGTGACCCCCGCTCGGCTCGACGAGCTGCTCGCGGTCGCCTCCGCCGTCCTGGACGGGGTCAGCGAGCGGTTCGTCGCCGGGGTGGGGGCACCGAGCGCGGTCGACAAGGGGCCGCGCGACTTCGCCACGGCCCTGGACCTCGAGCTCGAACAGCGCATCGTCGCCGAACTGACCGAGCGGACCGGTATCCCGGTGCACGGCGAGGAGTTCGGCGGCCCGGAACTGGCGACCGGCACCGTCTGGGTGGTCGACCCCATCGACGGCACCCTGAACTACTCGTCGGGTCTGCCGACCGCGGGCATCCTGCTGGCGCTGCTGCGCGACGGGGTCCCGGTGCTGGGGCTGACCTGGCTGCCGATGCTCGGCCGCCGCTATGCAGCCACCGCGGACGGCCCGGTCTTGTGCAACGGAATCCCGGTCGCGAGACTGGAACCGGCACGGCTGACCGACTCGCTGGTCGGGCTCGGCGCGTTCAACGTGGACGGGCGCGGACCCATCCCGGGCCGGCTGCGGGCGGACGTGCTCGAACAGCTCAGCCGCACCTCGCGCCGGATCCGGGTGCACGGCAGCACCGGGGTGGACCTGGCGTTCGTGGCGGCCGGAGTGCTCGGGGCCGCGGTGGTCTACGGGTACCACCCGTGGGACAACGCGCCCGGGGTGGCGCTGGTGCGGGCGGCCGGCGGGGTGGTGACCGACCTGGACGGCGCGCCCTGGCATCTGGGTTCCGGCTCGGTGCTGGCGGCGGCTCCGGGCGTGCACGACGAAGTACTCGAGATCTTGCGAACGGTGAAGGAAGGCTGACGAACGATGACGGTGGCGGTGCGGGTCATCCCGTGTCTGGACGTGGACGCGGGCCGCGTGGTGAAGGGCGTCAACTTCGAGAACCTGCGTGACGCAGGCGATCCCGTGGAGCTGGCGGCGGCGTACGACGCGCAGGGTGCCGACGAGCTGACGTTCCTGGACGTGACGGCGTCCACCTCCGAGCGCGGGACCATGCTCGACGTGGTCACCCGCACCGCCGAGCAGGTGTTCATCCCGCTCACCGTCGGCGGCGGCGTGCGGACGGAGCAGGACGTGGACCGGCTGCTGCGCGCGGGCGCGGACAAGGTCAGCGTCAACACCGCCGCGCTCGCGCGGCCGGAGCTGCTTCGCGAGCTCAGCGCCCGGTTCGGCTCGCAGTGCATCGTGCTCTCGGTCGACGCCCGCACCGTGCCCGAGGGCCAGCCGCCCACGCCGTCGGGCTGGGAGGTGACCACCCACGGCGGTCGCCGCGGCACCGGGATCGACGCCGTCGAGTGGGCGCAGCGCGGCGCCGAGCTCGGCGTGGGGGAGATCCTGCTGAACTCGATGGACGCCGACGGCACCAAGGTCGGGTTCGACCTGCGGATGATCCGCGCCGTGCGCGCGGCCGTGCACGTCCCGGTGATCGCCAGCGGCGGCGCCGGCGCGGTGGAGCACTTCGCGCCCGCCGTGCAGGCCGGCGCGGACGCGGTGCTCGCGGCCAGCGTGTTCCACTTCGGCGACCTGACCATCGCCGAGGTCAAGACCGCCATGCGCGGAGAGGGGATCACCGTCCGATGAGTCTGGATCCCGCGATTGCCTCGCGGCTCAAGCGAAACGACGCCGGCCTGTTCAGTGCCGTCGCCCAGGAACGCGCCACCGGCGACGTGCTGATGGTGGCGTGGATGGACGACGAGGCGCTGGCCCGCACGCTGGAAACCCGTAAGGGTACGTACTACTCGCGTTCGCGCCAGCAGTACTGGGTCAAGGGGGAGACCTCCGGGCACACCCAGTACGTGCACGAGGTGCGCCTCGACTGCGACGGCGACAGCGTGCTGCTGATCGTCGACCAGGAGGGCGCGGCCTGCCACACCGGCACGCACACCTGCTTCGACACCGACGTGCTGCTCGCCCGCCCCTGACGTCCAGGCGGCGATACTCGCACCCTCGCTCGGCGCCCGCCTGCATCCGGGACGAACGCCTTCTACAGCGCACGCGCCGACTCGCTCGGCGCGCTCCGCCTGGTGCTCGACCCGAACCGCGGCGCATGGCGACTCGTACCGGCTCGGTCCGCCGAGCCTGAAAGGACACCCGCGTGAGTGTGAAGGACGTCAGTTCTGCCGGACCGGACGGCCGTCGGGCCGACGGGTTCACGCGCACCACAGGGCATTTCGACGGCGTCGACTTCGAGGGCTTCTGGGACGACGGCGAGTACTCGCGGGAGAACTACGTCGAGGCCGCGCCGACCGACGAGCTGATCGCGTCGATCGAGGCGGAGTTGGGCGGGTACCGGCTCCCGGACTCCTACGTGGAGTTGGCTCGGATGCACAACGGCGGAATGGTCGCGCGACCCTGCTTTCCGATGGACACGTCGACGAGCTGGGCCGAGGACCACATCCAGATCAGCGGTCTGTATGCGATCGGCCGTACCGCGACGTGGTCGCTGTGCGGGGAGCTCGGCTCGACGTTCCTGCGGGACGAGTGGGGGTACCCGGACATCGGCGTCGGTGTCGCCGACACCCCGAGCGCCGGGCACGAGCAGATCATGCTCGACTACCGTGCCTGCGGCCCGCACGGCGAGCCTCGGGTCGTCCACGTCGACCAGGAGTTCGACTACCGCATCACCGTGGTCGCGCCCGACTTCGCGACCTTCGTCCGCGGCCTGGTGGGCGAGGACGAGTTCGACGACGCGGAGGAGACGTTGCAGGCCGATCTCGCGACAGTGCGGCACGGTACGTTCTCGCCGATCCTCCGCCGCGCCCTGGAGGCGGCGGGTCTGCCGGACGGCGGGGTGCTGATCCGCGCTCTCGCCGAGCGGATCGTCACGGAGAAGGGGTTTTTCGCGCTCCACGCGGACGGCGACTCGTGGCTGATGTACGACGTCCTGTTCTGGCTCTACTCACACCTGACCACCGCAACGTCGTTCGAGGACTTCGCGAACCGGGCCGAGGGGCAGGACGACTACGAGCGGCCCTGCTACACCCTCATGATCACCACATCGTTCGTCGCCGACCCGTACGGATTCTGCACTGGAGGGTTCGCGGAAGGGTTCCTGCGGGACTGGTGGGACGCGAAGGTGGAACGCGGGAACATCATCGCCGCCGCCGACGGCGGGTACCGGGTCGCCGCGGAGTATGCGACGCAGGTTCTCCGGGTCCTGCGTGCCACTGCAGGGATGCCGTGAGGGGTGACGGGATCGCGGACGTGTTCACCGTCGTCAATCGGCCCGAGTGCGTCGAGAAGCTCAGTGCTCGCTAGCATGGCGCCCATGCCCGCTTCGCCTCGTTTGTCTGTTTCATCGCACCCGACGCCACGGGTGGACCGATGACCCGCGGCGTCAGGATCTCGCTGGCGTTGGTCGTGGTCTTCGTCCTGGGGCTCGCGGCGGTGCTGCTGGTCGGCCGCTCGGACACCGGGGGCGAAGACAGTGCCGGCGGTGGTGTCGACGCCGCGACGGTGGTGCGCCCGGACAGTCACCGGCTCTCCTCGGCGCCGGACGGCAGCGTGACGTTCGTGGAGTTCCTCGACTTCGAGTGCGAGGCCTGTGCGGCGGCGCACTCGTCGATCGAGGAGCTGCGCGCCGAGTACGGCGACCGGGTGAGCTTCGTGGTGCGCCACTTCCCGATGCCCGGGCACTTCAACGGCGAGCGGGCGGCGCGGGCCGTGGAGGCCGCGGCGCAGCAGGGCAAGTTCGAGCAGATGTATCAGCGGATGTTCGAGACGCAGACCGAGTGGGGCGAGCAGCGGATCCCGAAGGACGACGTCTTCCGGGGCTTCGCCGCCGACCTGGGGCTGGACCTGGTGGCCTTCGACGCCGCCTACGCCGACCCCGCGACCGCGGCGCGGGTCGCCGCCGACGTCGCCGACGGCGAGCTGCTCGGGGTGCGGGGCACCCCGACGTTCTTCGTCGACGGCCAGCGGGTCGACGCCTCGTACCACCAGGACCTCGTCGATGCGCTCGACGCCGCACTCGGCTGAGGCGCCCACCGTCGCCGAGTCACCCGACGGCGCACCTTTCGAGCGGTCGCTGCCCTGGCTGCTGCTGATCGGCGGGCTCGTCGGTGCGCTCGCCTCGTTCGCGCTCACGGTCGAGAAGTTCGCGCTCGTCGCGGACGCGAGCTACATCCCCACCTGCAGCCTGAACCCGGTCCTCAACTGCGGCTCGGTGATGGAGACCACGCAGGCGTCGGTGTTCGGGTTTCCCAACTCGCTGCTCGGCATCGCCGGGTTCTCGGTGGTCGCGGCCACGGGAGCCGGGCTGCTCGCCGGTGCCCGCTTCGCCCGCTGGTACTGGCTGGGCCTGCAGGCGGGGGTGAGCGCGGCGGTCGTGTTCGTGCACTGGCTGATCGTGCAGAGTCTCTACGTCATCGGTGCCCTGTGCCCGTACTGCATGGTCGTGTGGGCGGTGACCGTCCCGATCTTCTGGTACGTCACGCTGCGCAACCTGTTCCACGGCACGCTCGGTGGACAGGTGCGTGCCGACAGGGTGTTCGCGGGCGGAAGCCACCTGGTGCCGGTGACGGTGTGGTTCCTGATCCTCTTCGGCCTGATCGCTCACCGGTTCTGGCCGTACTGGTCCAGTCTGTTGTAGCCCGGCAAGTCGCGCAGTCAGCACAGGCGCGCGGKCCGGGAGGGGGGCCGGCGGACCGCGCGCCTGTGCCATTTCAGCGACCCGGCGCCGGCTCGTGAGGGGCGAGACCGTCGGTGGCCGGGCGCGTATTGGGGTGGTGACAGCAGTTCAGCCCGTAGTGGTGAATGAAGTGGTGATGAGTGCGGCCATCCGGGTGAGCGCCGCGACCTCGTCGGGACCGACCAGTCGCTTTTGTGCCTCCGCGCGGCAGGCGACACCGAAGAACGAGTCGTAGATGATCTCGGCCGCGGTTTGAGCGGTTCTCGGGTCGTCGTCGTCGCGGAGGTCGGCAATTGCTTGAACAAGTGGCTGCAGGAGTTGCGCGCGCATCGCTGCGAGTTCGTCGGGGAACATCATTTCCCACCGATATGTGTGGAGCAGGATTGCTCGATACCCCTGCGTCGCATCCCGGGTGTACGGGAGGACGATCGCTCGCACCCATGCGTCGACACGGTCGAGCGGTGTGCTGGCCGCGGACATCTGTTCGACCGCGTAGCGGGTCCTCGCGGTGGTGCCGTCTTGCAGAACGGCGATGATCAGCGCTTCCTTCGAGTTGAAGAGCCGGTAGAACGCGCGCGTTGCGAGACCCGCTCGCTCGAGGATTGCGGCGACGGGCGGATCCACTTGACCGGTTTCGGCGATGAGGCTGCTGCAGGCGTCAATGAGGCGCTGCGCCTCCGTGAGGTATTCGTCGCGCTGCCGGCCGAACAGTCGATCGACGGCGGCGGTGGCGATGGGGTTGACAGCACCCTGGTCTGCGGAAGTCACCGTGTCTGTCCTCATGGTTGTGGCGAAATTACCGTTCTCGAAGTCGAGGATAGCTATACCGGTATGCCGCGAGGAGCGGCGGCGAATTGCTGGCGGGGAATCTTCGCCGGACGCTGCTCAGCGCGGTTCGGCACCCCCCGTCGCGGGGGCTCGGCCGTGCCGCATTCGCACAGCGACAGCGAGGCCTGCGAGGCCGACCACCGCCGCGAGGATGAAGGAATGCTGGAATGCCGTGTCCGTGTAAGTGATTCGTCCCGTTTTGGGGTTTTGGCTCGCGATGTTCTGTGCCATGACGACGCTGAGGACGGTCACCGCGATCGCATTGCCGAGCTGGGCGACCACCCCGAGCATGGCCGCGCCCACCGCACTCTGCTCGGCAGGCACAGCGTCCATCACCAGGTTCGGTCCGGACGCGTAGTACAGCCCCATTCCGATGCCGAAGACCGCGGAGATCGCCATGACCTGCCAACGATGTTCGGGCAGCGCCGCGGCGGCTACCAGGCCGGTGATCATCGCGCAGACGGCACCGATGAGTGTCAGCCGGGCGCCTCTCCGGCGCGCAACGGCGCCGCCGAGGGGTCCGCAGACCATGGTGAGCAAGCCGGTGGGAAAGGTCCACAACGCGAGTGCTGTCGCCGTCAGCCCCACGCCGTACGTGATCCCGACCTGGGCCGGGGTCTGCAGCAGCTGTGGCATGAGGAGCCCGTACCCGGCGATCATGAACCCGATGAACAGGTACGCCACCAGGGTGGAACGCAGCGCACCGCCGGCCAGCAGTCGGAGGTCGATGGCGGGCGACGTGACGCGTAGCTCCCAGGCGACGAACGCGATGAGCAGCCCGGCGGCGCCGATCAGGGTCACGAGCGTCCCGCTGCTGACCCATCCCCATTTGGGTCCCTGACTGATTCCGACCAGGGCCATCCCGACCCCCGAGCCGAGCAGTGCGACTCCGAGTAGATCCAGGCGCTGATGCTGTCGCAGTGAGGACTCGGGCACGAGCACCGCCACCACCGGGATCAGCAGCACGGCGTAGCCCAGCATGAACCAGAACAACGACTGCCAGCCGTGGTTGTCGATGAACCAGCCGGCGACGAACGGCGACGCGAGCGAGCTGACGCCGATTCCGGCGGCCACGGTGCCGAGTGCGACCGGGACCCACCGACGCGGGAAGGTGTCGCGGACGAGCGCATAGGCCACCGCGACCATTCCGCCCGCGGTTCCCTGGAGCGCCCGGCCGGCCAGCAGCATCGGGAACGAGTCCGCGGTCGCGCAGATGAGGGAGCCGACGGAGAAGAGCGTGGCCAGGATCAACAGCACCCGCTTCTTGCCGTAGGTGTCGGCGAGTTTGCCGACCAGCGGCAAGCTGACAACGGCGACCAAACTCACAATCGTCAGGACCCAGCCGAGATGCAGGGTGCGGAAATCCTGTGTCATGTGTGGAATTGCCGGATACACCAGGGTGATTTCCATCGGCGCGAGCTCAGAGATGAGCACGATGAGCGCAAGCGCCGCACCGTATCGCCAGCGCTGCTGCCGACTGATCGGCGGATCGTCGCCGGGTTGTGGGGGAGGTCTGTTGGTCGTGGTCTCAGTCATGTCGATCTCGATCCAGTAAAGCGGACCCGATAACCCGATCTGTCAGGGGCGTGTAGGTTCGCGCAGTTCTTCGGTTGGGGGGATCCCGGAGGCAGTCGGTACTAGTGACTGTTGCGTAGATGTGCGGACCGGCGGCGGAGCCGAATCTGCTCCGTGCGCTCGGCAGGGGTCACGGTCGGCGTTTCCGAGGGCAGGTACTTGCGCACGTCCGCCAGGGGCACGAGCCGCATGGTCGGATTCGGCACGCTGTCGGTCAGCAGTAGGCGGCCGTTGATGGTGCCGTGGGTGTGCCCGCCGGTGTCCAGCCAGTTCGGTACACCCGGGTCCTGGTGGGAGATGACCGCGCGGAAGACGCCGTCCTCGTCGAGCCGGGCCTGGGAATGATTGAGTGAGGACTGGCGAGAGAACCAGTTGACGGTCTCCCAGTACCAGTTCCCGGTACCGAAGCTCCAGTAGTGGCACTTCGGCGGCTCGAACTCGAGGATCACGGCTTCGTCGGGCGCGCACTGGAAACTGCCCATGCCGTAGGCCTGGTTCTGGAAGCCACCCCACGCGCTGTCACTCAGCGGGGTGAACGTCAGGGAATTCGCGGGAGCATTCAGGGACAGCTTGCACATGTGGTCCCAGTACGCCCCGGCCTTGTCCAGCCAGCGGACAAGGCGCTGGGCACGCGCCTCGACATCGGCCTCCGACAGCGGTGCGGGCGGCGGGTAGACGGCGTCCACGCACTCGATCACCAGGTTGGCCGGGCGTTCGGTCGCCCAGTCGCTGAACACCTGTCGAACGCACAGCGAGCCCGCCTCGGCGTCGATCGTCAACCAGTTTCCGGTGTAGCCGGCCGGCCGCTCGGGGCCGAGGAGCAACTCGAACGTGCCGTCGCTTCCGGCTGTCAGGGTGCGACTGTCGATGTTCGAGTTGATCCGGTAGTCGGGTGCCTCGCAGAAGTGCGGGGAGTGGACCTGAATGTCGAAGTAGTGGGCAGTTCCCCGGTCGCCGTGGATCCGGTAGGTGCGGTCACCGCTGACCGCGGCGAGGGTGTAGATCACGTCGGGGTTGTCGATGCCCCAGCTGCAGGTGGTGTCGGCCCAGCGGCCGAACTCCGGATAGCTGGGATCGGCCAGTTCCATGCTCAGGAGGGCGCCCGCCGCCAGGTACCGAGTGGCGAAGCGCAGGCCCTCCGCCCGCAGCAGGGGCGTATCGGTGTTCGGGTCGTCGAAGACGATGGTGCGCCCGAACTGACGCCATGCCTCGCCCACCTGATCGAACAGGGCGCCCGAGCGAACCGACTCCACGCGTTCCGTCATGCTGCCTCCTCCATGTTTCTGTGATGCCTCTCACTCGGAACCCCCGAGCGCAAATGCAATACTCAGAGTTGAAAACGTCATTGTCAACCCCCTTGTCCGCCTCCGCGGACCGGCAGGGAGAGATTCCTGGTACCTGGCGAAGGCCCAGGTAGAGGCCCTTGTCGGGGGAGTCGAGAGAAGGAGTCACGGTGTCGCCGGAAGAAGCGGGTACCGAGGAACGCGAACCTGACTACCGATTCACGCTTGCCAACGAACGGACGTTTCTGGCGTGGATACGCACCTCGCTGGGGCTGCTCGCCGGCGGCGTGGCCGTCGATCAGCTCGCCGTCGGGTTCCACAATCCGGGCGCGCGCATGGCTCTCGCGCTGAGCTGCATCGGCCTCTCCATCGCGCTTGCCGGCGGTGCGTTCTCGCACTGGCGCGCGGTCCAGAAGGCGATGCGCCGCGAGGCGCCGCTGCCGAATTTCGGCCTCATCCGCGTCCTGGCCGCCGGGACATTCGCCGTCGCGGCGCTGGCAGGCGCGGCGGTCGTGTTCTCATGAGTGCGCAAGCATCGAGTGACCGTGGTCTCCAGGTGGAACGAACGGCACTTGCCTGGCGCCGAACTGCGTTGTCCGCCACCGCTGTTGCAGCCGTGGTCGTCGTGCATGGAGCGGCGGGCCGTGAGTGGGGCCTCGCGGCCTTGCCGTTCGCCTTCGCCGCCTGCGCGAGCTTGGTCGTCGTGGTCGTCAGCCTGGTGAGGGCACGCCGGCGGCGCGACGACGTCAGCGAGAACCCGCGGGCGGTCGCCGTTGTTTCCGTGGCAATCCTGTGTGCTGCGCTGTCGGTCGGCGTCGTGATTGCCGGCGTGCCGCGATGAGTTCGGCTCAGGAACCCGATCGGCCCGGTGGCACGGGTCGCGGCACGAGGTCGAGAACGGGCTGACGACTGTCCAGGTCGCGGCTGATACCCCAGTGGATCGCCGCCCCTGACGGCGCCGAGCCTCTCGAGGCCCTCACGTCGCCGGCCACGATCGCCTCGATGGGCCTGCGGCCACCCGAAGGTCGCGTGCGCCGACTACCGTGGCGCGCCGTCGGTGACCGTTTCGTTCGCCGGTGCTGGTGCTGATCCGGTCTTCGCCTTCACTCTGGCCGACAGGGCCAGGGCGGGCACGATGCTCAGCGCGATCACCCCGCCGGTGACGGCGAGGACGGTGTAGTCGGTGGCCGCGACGATCATCCCGGAGGTCAGGCCGCCGCCGGCACCGGCGACGGCGATACACAGATCGACCGTGCCCTGGGTGCGGGCCCGGGTGGACAGTGGGACTTCGTCGGTGATGATCGTGGTGCCGCTGACCAGACCGAGGTTCCAGCCGAGGCCGAGCAGGCCGAGAGCAAGAGCAAGGCCGGCCACCGACGACGCGGGCACCGTGGCCGCGGTGACGCCGGCGGCGAGCAGGGTGAGCGCCGAGGCGCCGGCGACCGGCCGGGGTCCGAAGCGGTCGACGAGCAGCCCGGACACCGGGGACGGTAGGTACATGGCGCCGACGTGGACGGCGATGACCATCCCGGCCGCGCCGATGCTGTGACCGTGGTGCTGCATGTGGATCGGGGTCATCGTCATGATCGCGACCATCACCAGCTGGGTCACCACCATCACGGTGGCCCCGAGAACTACGGCCGGGGACCAGGTCCGCGCCGCCGCCGGGGCGGTCTCGCCGGCGGCCGGGGCGGCGGTGTCGGCGGCGGCCAGGGTCCGCGCCAGCAGGAGCGGGTCCGGTCGCAGCAGCACCCAGAGCACGAGCGCTGCGAGGGCGTAGGCGGCGGCGGAGAGCACGAACGGCCCGGACAACGCCGGGATGCCCCACCGGGTGGCCAGATCGCCCATCGCGGTCACCAGGTTCGGGCCGACGACTGCACCGACGGTGGTGGCCACCAGAACCGTGCTCACCGCCCGGCCTCGGTGGTGCGCGCTCGCCAGATCCGCTCCGGCGTAGCGGGCTTGCAGGTTGGTCGCGGTGCCCGCGCCGTAGACGAACAGGGCGAGGAACAGCAGGGCGACGTTGTCGAGGACGGCGGCCGCCACCACGCCGAGGCTGCCCAGGGAGCCGGCCGCGTAACCGAGGGCCAGTCCCGTCCGGCGGCCGAGGCGCTGGGAGATGCGTCCGACGATGACCGCGGCTGCGGCGGAGCCGATGGTGAACATGGCGCTGGGCAGCCCGGCGAGGCTGGTGGTCTCGAGCATGTCCTGCGCCAGCAGTGCCCCGACCGTGATGCCGGCGGCGAGCCCGGCGCCGCTGAGCACCTGGGCGGCGACCAGGACCGCCAGCGTGCGGCGCTGCTGCGGGATCTGCTGCGAACTCATCGATCACCTCGGAGGTTCGGGGGGGTGGTGGGCCCGCACAGCGCTCGGCGAACACGTGCCCGGGTGAGCGGTCGACGTCGATGCTGGTCGTGATCGGCGCTGTCAGTGCTGCTCGCCTTCGACGGCGTCGCTGTAACGCTGCAGGTAGAGCGGCCACCCGGCGTCGTGCCCGACGCCGTCGCGGACGGCTTCCCAACCCTCGCCGTGCCGCTCCAGGTTGCGGTGCTCGAGCTCGACTCGGGTGCGATCGGCGGATTCGGCGATGAACCGCACCTCCACCTCGCTGGTCTTGTCCGGGTCGGTCTCGATCTGCCAGTGCCCGTTGATGTCCCAACTGAACACCACCCGGTCCGGCGGCTCGTAGGCGAGCACCCGTGCCCACCGGCATTCGCTGCCGTCCACACCGCGGTCGTAGATGTGGCCGCCCGCTCTCGGTTCGAACACGGTCTCGGCGATCGGGACCGCCATGATGTTGTGCTCACGCGGCTTGATCGCATCGAATCGCTCGACGAACAGCGTGAACGCGTGCTCGAGCCCTGCGTTCACCACGATCTGCTGTTGCACCGGTTCGGCGTGTGTCTGTGTCATGACCACTCCTGCGGGTTGTTCGACCGCGTCCTTGTAGGCGGTCAGGGCCTGTGCCCAGAACCGGTCGAGCTGCGTGCGCAGCACGCCGATGCCGGCCGGGTCGAGGTGGTAGATGCGGCGTGTGCCGACGGCCCGGTCGCGGACCAGCCCGGCGTCCTTGAGCACCTTCAGGTGTTGCGAGACCGCCGGTCTGCTGATCGGCAGCTCGCGGGCGAGTTCACCGACCGCGCACGGTCCCTCGGCCAGGCGCTCGAGGATCGTGCGTCTCGTTCGATCGGCGAGCGCGCCCCATTCGTCTCCAGCTTGGTAAGTGTCTACGAACGGTAAGTTTTCGCTTACGAAGAGTGGTTGTCAAGAGGCCGCAAACCCTTGTGAGGTGCGCTCGAATGCCTCCCGGACCGCGGCTGCGCGCAGACGTCCTCACGCGACATCGCCCGGGCATTCGGGGCGAACCTGGCCTCGACATCGTCTCGCGAAATCGAACGTGAGCCCGGGATGTGAAGCGCTGAATAAGACTGTGGCACAGTTCTTCTTATGCCACTGGCGCTTGTGTATGACCGGTCATTGACCGTGACCCCGTGGACGGGCTGCGGCCCCCGCGGCTCGTGGCACAACGGCCGGGGCCGGCCTGCGTAGGACCCCGGGAAGCTCACTCGACAGCGGCGCCCACGACGCTCAGCGCGTTCAGCGTCGCGGCTCCCACGGGCTCCTTGGCGAGTGCCGGGACAACCGCATACCTGTTCGTGTGATCGGCAATGGCGGCCAGTTCACTGACTTCGGCTGCGGCGCGGCGCTCGAGCAGTGCAGAGGTCGGGTGGGCGGCGGCGAGAGAGTTGTTGACCACCCAGGCCCACGGGTGAATTCCGGCGCGTTCGAGGTCAGCTTGTAGGCCGGCGGCTTCGAGGCGGGGAGTGGTTTCGGCGAGGGTGACCAGGATGACCTTGGTCTCCTGCGGGTTCTGCAGTCGCATCAGGGGCGTGGTGAAGTTCGTGTTCTCGCCCATCTGCCTGGCGATTTCGCGGTGGTAGGAGCCGGTGGCGTCGAGCAGGAGCAGGGTGTGCCCGGTCGGTGCGGTGTCGACGACGACGAACTTGCGTCGCGATTCGTGGATCACCCGCGAGAAGGCCTGAAAGACAGCGACTTCCTCGGTGCACGGGGACTTCAGGTCCTCGGCGAGGCTTGCGCGGCCCTGCTCGTCCAGGGCAGCGCCCTTTGTCGTCAGGACGCGGTCGCGGTACTGTGCGGTGGCCTCGGCGGGGTCGATGCGCGAAACCTCGAGGCCGTCGACGCTGCCGTCGAGGGTGTCGGCAAGGTGTGCGGCGGGGTCGGTCGTGGTCAGGTGCACCCGGTGGCCACGCTGAGCAAGGGCAACGGCGATCGCGGCGGCCACGGTGGTCTTGCCGACCCCGCCCTTGCCCATGCACATGATGAGACCGTGGTCGCCGGCGGCGAGCTCGTCGACCAACCTCGACAGCGGCGCATCGGCCACCTCGAGCCCCTCGGCGCTCGGAGTCGGGGTTTCGTCCGCCGCCGCGGAGTCCGCGTTGAAGAGGGAGTCGAGTGCCGCGACGCCGACCATGTTGGTGGGCTTGAGTTCGACCTCGTCGACGGGCAGCATCCGAAGGCTCGCCGGCAGCGCGTCGAGGACGGACTGTTCGCGGCGGTGGATCGCAGTTTCGAGTACATCGCGCCCATCAGGGGTGGGTAGGACACCGTTGACGACGACGTACTGGTGGGTGAGCCCGATGTCGGCGAGTTCGGTGTGGGTGCGGGCGATCTCGGCGATCGGCGCCCGCTGTGCACGGGTGACCAGGACCAGGCGGGTGCGGTTCGGGTCGGCGAGAGCGGCGACAGCATCGGCGTAGATGGTGCGCTGCTTCTCGAGCCCGGCGAGCGGTCCGAGACAGGAGGCGTCGCCCTTGCCGTCGTCGAGGAAGTCGGTCCACGATCCGGGGAGCTGGAGCAGACGGATGGTGTGGCCGGTCGGGGCGGTGTCGAACAGGACGTGGTCGAACCCTGCCGTGACGCCGTCGGCGTCGGTGAGCAGCGCGGTGAACTCGTTGAACGAGGCGATCTCGGTGGTGCACGACCCGGAGAGCTGTTCGGTGATCGAGGCGACCTCGGCGTCGGGCAGCAGACCGCGGACCGGGCCGACGATGCGTTCACGGTAGGCGTCGGCGGCCTGTTCCGGGTCGATCTCGAGCGCGGACAGCCCCGCGACGGCCGGGACCGCGGTGATGGTGTTGCCGATGGTCAGGCCGAACACCTGTCCGACGTTCGAGGCCGGATCGGTGCTGACGAGCAGAACCTTGCGGCCGGCGCGGGCGAGGGTGATCGCCGAGGCGCAGGCGATGGAAGTCTTCCCGACCCCGCCCTTACCGGTGAAGAACAGGAAGCGGGGCGGGTCGTCGAGAAACTTCATGTCAGACGGTCCTTTTCAGCAGCAGTTCGAGTTCGCGGCGTCGTCGCCGCAGCAGGAGCCGGCATCGCCGGTCTCGGTCAGGCCGAGCATCGTGATCCCGGTCGGCGCAGCGACGGGGGTGTCGATTCCGGCCCATTTCGCGAGCTGGGCCCGGCCCGGGTAGCGGCCGGTGACCGCGGTGACGCCGTCGACGAGGACCAAAGGCAGCCCCTCGGAGCCGGACAGCTTGAGGAACGCCGCGACCGAGTCACGCTGCGCGAAGGCCATCGGCTCGCTGGCCAGGTTGAACCGGGCGATGTCGCCGCCCTGGGATCGGAGCCAGTCCATGTCAGCGGAAAACGTGAGAAGCGCCTGGTCGACGTCGTCTCCGCAGACGCCGGTGTTGCAGCACAGGGCGGGTTCGAATACTTCGATGGTGCTCAAAGGATCTCCTGTTGTTCGGCGGCCGACTCGTTCTGGAGGCGGGCTGCGAGGTCGGTGACGCGGGCGGCGATGTCGTCGCGCACGAGGCGCATGCGGTCGATACCGTCGATCCCGCGTTCGGACGGTTCGGCGGTGTCCCAGTTCTCGAACAGGGTTCCGGGCACCGGTTCGACGTGCGCCTCGCGGCCGAGGGTGACCACGACGTCGACATCCCGCACGAGCTGCGGGTCGATGAGCGTCGGGGTCTCGTCGGTGACGTCGACGCCTACCTCGAGCAGGGATTCGGCGGAGAGGGCATTGACTGCGGTGCCGGGTTCCGTTCCGGCCGAGTACACCTCGACGCGGTTACCGGAGGCCTTGCGCATCAGGCCCGCAGCCATCTGCGACTTGCCGCCGTTCTTGACGCACACGAACAGGACTGAGGGCCGGGTCATCGAAGGGTTCCTCGGGTCAGGCGGTCGCGGGGGCGAGTTCGGCGATCAGGGCTTCGACGCGGGAGCGGATCTCGTCACGGATCGGCCGGACCGCCTCGACGCCCTTGCCTGCGGGATCTTCGAGAGCCCAGTCGCGGTAGCTGACTCCGGGGAAGACGGGGCAGGCGTCGCCGCAACCCATGGTGATGACCACCGTGGAGGACTCGACGGCGTCGAGGGTGAGGATCTTCGGTGACTGAGCGGAGATGTCGATGCCGGCCTCGGCCATCGCCTCCACCGCGGCGGAGTTGATCGTCTCCGCGGGTGCGCTGCCGGCGGAGCGGACCTCGATCGAATCTCCGGCGAGGTGGGCGAGGAACCCGGCGGCCATCTGGGAGCGGCCGGCGTTGTGGACGCAGACGAACAACACGCTCGGTGTCGTGGACATGAACGGTCCTTTCGGGGAGGGAAAGTCGGTCAGGCGGGTACGGGGGTGCTGGTGAAGCGCTTGCGCAGTGCCAGGGAGACGTAGACGAGGCCGACCAGGACCGGGACCTCGATGAGCGGGCCGACCACCCCGGCGAGTGCCTGTCCGGACGCGGCGCCGTAGGTGGCGATGGCGACGGCGATGGCGAGCTCGAAGTTGTTGCCCGCCGCGGTGAACGCGAGGGTGGTGGTGCGTTCGTAGCCGAGCCCCAGCGCGGCGCCGAGAGCGTAGCCGCCGCCCCACATCACCGCGAAGTACACCAGCAGCGGGATCGCGATGCGGACGACGTCGAGGGGCTCGGAGGTGATCTGGTCACCCTGCAGCGAGAAGAGCACGACGATCGTGAACAGCAGCCCGTACAGTGCCCACGGCCCGATCTTCGGCAGGAACTTGGACTCGTACCACTCGCGGCCCCTGGCCTTCTCGCCGTAGCGGCGGGAGAGGAATCCGGCGAGCAGTGGGATGCCGAGGAAGATCAGCACCGACTTCGCGATCTGCCACGGCGACGTGTCGATCGTCGTCTGCTCCAGGCCGAGCCAGCCCGGCAGGACCGAGAGGTAGAACCAGCCGAGGACGGCGAACATGATCACCTGGAACACCGAGTTGATCGCGACCAGCACGGCCGCGGCCTCGCGGTCGCCGCAGGCGAGGTCGTTCCAGATGATCACCATCGCGATGCAGCGGGCCAGGCCGACGATGATCAGCCCGGTCCGGTACTCGGGCAGATCGGGCAGGAAGATCCAGGCGAGGGCGAACATCAGCGCAGGCCCAAGCACCCAGTTCAGCACCAGGGAGCTGATCAGGAGCTTGCGGTCGCCGGTGACGGTGTCGAGGCGGTCGTAGCGGACCTTCGCCAGCACCGGGTACATCATGATCAACAGCCCCAGCGCGATCGGCAGCGAGATGCCGTCGATCTGCACCTTCTCGATCGCGGTGTTCAGACCGGGAATCCAGCGGCCGAGCAGCAGGCCGGCGACCATCGCGGCGCCGATCCAGACGGGCAGGTAGCGGTCGAGGGTCGAGAGCTTGCCGACAACGGCGGGGTGCTCGGTGGTGGTCGTCTCGCTCACGCCGTTGCCTCCACGCACGCTTCGGACGGGACGGCGGGTGCGCTCTCGGTGATCAGCACCGCCGAGAGCTGCTGCAGCGCAGAGGGGATCACCCAGTAGTAGACCCAGGTACCGCGGCGCTCGCAGGCGAGCAGTCCGGCCTCGCGCAGCACCTTGAGGTGATGGGAGATGGTCGGCTGTGACAGGTCGAAGGACTCGGAGATGTCGCAGACGCAGGCCTCGCCGCCGGCGTGGCTTGCCACCAGGCTCAGCAGGCGCAGCCGCACCGGGTCGCCGAGCGCCTTGAACATCCGGGCCAGGTCACCGGCCCAGTCCTCGGTCAATGGTTCACGCACCAGCGGCGAGCAGCACACACCGCTCTCCGGTACCACTTGATTCGACATGCTTCGATATTGACAGGTGTCGATTCAGGGCGCAAACGAACATCCGAGCTGCCGCGGGTGTTTCTCGTGCTGCCCCTTGCTCTAGTCCTGCCCGACCAACTGGCGGTCGCCGCGGTCGTCGTGGTCACCCAGGCGCTCGTCGAGGTCGTCGGCATGGTTGTCTACGTCCGGTTGGTGCCGCGTCTGCTTCCCGCGGCCACAGGTCGTTCCCCCGCAACGAGCTCGCCGCCCTCACCGTCCGGAACTCGGTGCTGCAACACGTGGGCGCCGCAGCCTGGGATGTTGCGTCCGTTCGATCCGTCGCCGGGGATTCGAACTCGTTGGGGTTGGTCATGGTGACTCGTTGTTCCGTGGGGATGGGCATCAGATCAGACGGAGGAGATCAAGAATGGACGCACTGGCGGAGACTTGTGGAGGACAGTCACGGGCGAAGCTGGCGAATGTCCGCCGCGTTGTGCCGGTCACGGGCTTCGCTGTTGCGTCGACGCAACAGCGACCATTGGCGGCAGCCGCAGCCCACCACGGGGTGAACACCACTCCGGCCTGCCGCGGTGACCGCGACTCTCTGCTCTACCCATCACCAGCGCAGCGAGATCGAAGCGCTGAGCGGGTGGTCGACACAGCCTCGCGAAATCGAACGTATCCTCACGCTGTGAAGCGCTGAATGGGACTGTGGCACAGTTCTTCTTATGCCACTGATCCAGATCAGCCAGACGCCCGGACTGACCGCCGAGCAGAAGCGCGCGACCATCGAGGCCGTCACCAAGGCGTACGCCGAGGCCACCGGGAAGAACCCGGCCCAGGTGTGGGTCACGCTGACGGACGTGCCGCGGGAGAACTGGGGCGTCGGCGGCGTGCCGCTCGGCTGACTCAGGCCTTGCCGGCGCCGCCGGCGATGCCCTTGTCGAGCTGGGTGACCATTGCGGTGCCCAGTGCGAGCAACTCGCGTACCTGAGTGTCGTCGAGTCCGTCGAAGAGCAGTGCCCGCACGGTCGCCACGTGGCCCGGCGCCGCCTCGACCACCTTGTCGTACCCGGCGTCGGTGAGCACGGCCAGCGACCCGCGGGCGCCGACGATGCTCTCGCGCCGCACCCAGCCGGCCTTCTCCAGCTTGGTCACCACGTGCGAGAGCCGCGAGAGCGACGCGTTCGCCCGCGCGGCCAGGACGCTGAGCTGGAGCCGGCGCTCGGGCGCCTCCGAGAGCGCGGACAGCACGAAGTACTCGAAATGCGTGAGCCCGGAGTCGCGCTGCAGCTGGGTGTCCAGCGCCGCGGGCATCCGCGTCATCACGGTCACCAGCTCGCGCCATGCGGCCTGCTGCTCGCTGCTCAACCACTGTGTCATGTCCGAACCCCGCGTCATCTCGAATCCTGTGTCGTCTCGAACCATGCCTCGTGCCGAACTCGCGTTCGGCACAGGTCCGGTGGTGCCGGCCGGTGGGAACAACTGGCGCCTGCCGACGTTGACCCTTAGGCTAGTTGAAGCTTCAATCTAAGGAGTCGCAATGACGGACCAGGCAATGCCGGCGCTGTACCTCAGTCATGGTGCACCCCCGCTCGTCGACGACGCGCTGTGGGTCTCGCAGCTCGGCGGCTGGGCGCGGGACCTGCCCCGCCCGACGGCCATCCTCGTGGTGTCTGCGCACTGGGAGTCGGCGCCGCTCACCATCGGCTCCACCGTCACCGGGACGCCGCTCACCTACGACTTCGGCGGCTTCGACCCGAAGTACTACCGGGTCACCTACCGGTCGCCGGGTGCACCGGACCTGGCCCGTCAGGTTGCCGCGCTGATGCCCGACAACGAACCGGTCACCCACCGGCCGAGCCGCGGGCTCGACCACGGCGCCTACGTCCCGCTGACCGTGATGTACCCCGACGCCGACATCCCGGTCCTGCAGATCTCCCTGCCCACCCTCGACCCGCAGCGGTTGCTGCACCTCGGCGAGCGACTGCGGCCGCTGCGCGAGCAGGGCGTGCTGATCGTCGGCTCGGGCTTCACCACCCACGGACTGCCGTTCCTGCGGGACTGGACGCCGAACGCGCAGGCGCCGGGCTGGTCCTCGGAGTTCGACGCGTGGGCGAGCGAACGGCTTGCCGCCGCAGACGTCGACGCGCTCGTCGACTTCCGGGCGAAGGCGCCCGGCATGCCGTACGCGCACCCGACCGTCGAGCACTTCGCGCCGCTGTTCGTCACCCTCGGGGCGTCGAGCAACCCCGAACAGGTGCCGGCGCAGGTGATCGACGGCTTCTGGATGGGGCTGGCGAAGCGCTCGCTCCAGGTCGCGTAGGCGCAGGTCAGCGCGCGCGGAGGAACTCCAGCGCCTGGTCGGCGTGGGCGTTCATGCGCACCTCGCTGGCGATCACCTTCAGCACCGTGCGGTCGGTGTCGATGACGAAGGTGGTGCGCTTGACCGGCGACAGCTTGGCCAGCAGCCCGCGACGCACCCCGAACTGCTCGGCGACCTTGCCGGACTCGTCGGACAGCAGCGGGTAGTCGAAGGACCTCGCGGCGGCGAACGACGCCTGCTTGGCCACCGCGTCGAGGCTGATCCCGGCCCGCGACGCCCCGACCGCTGCGAACTCGGCGGCCAGGTCGCGGAAGTGGCAGGCCTCGGCGGTGCACCCCGGGGTGTTCGCGGCCGGGTAGAAGAACAGCACCAGTGGACCGTCGGCGACCAGTTCGCTGAGCGTGCGAACCGTCCCGTCCTGGTCGGGGAGTGCGAAGTCGGGTACCTGCTGTCCGGTCTGCATACTGCCGAGGCTACGCGTGCGTCCGTGGCGTCCAATACTGTGCGGCAGAGGTTCTCGGGCGGAGAGCCGGGTGGGGGAGAGGATGCGGCGGATCGTGCGGGCGTTCTGGGGGCCACGGCCCGAATCCGTCGAGTCGGTCGCCGAACGCTGGCGCACCACCCTGGACCGGTGCGACGCGCTGCTCCCGGCGCCGGAACCAGGTCGCGACAGGTCATGGCAGCAGATCCGTCCCTCGGGTCCGGCCGCCGACCTTCCCCGTGACCGGAACTCGCTGCGGGACGTCCTGGTCGCGGCCCGGGCGGACGCCGACTGGTCGGACGTCATCGGCATCGCGCTTCGGATCACCGCCACGGGTGAACCCGGCTGGGACATCGAGATCAGTGGCCTCGCCGGCGGTGCCCCCGAGTACCTCCTGCAGTCGCTCGTGATGACGATCGCCGCGCCCGACGATGCCGCGGTCCCCGAGGCCCAACTCCTCGCGATGCTCGCCCAGGTGTGGGAACCGGACTTCGGCGACGTCACCGACGACGACGTCCTCGACGCCCTCGAAGACGACGCCGGCCTCGCCGTCGGGGATCCCTGCATCAGCCGTCATGCCTACCTGTCCCCGCGCCGCGCGGTCCGCCTGCCCGACGGTCTGGGCGCAAACGCCCGGCCGTTCGGGGGCGGCGCGCTGGTCGAGGTCGAGGGGGCCGTCGACGACGTGGTGCGGGTGTACCTGCGGATGCGGGAGGCCGGAGCGCTGGAGCCGTTGCCCCGGCCGATGGACCGCGCCACCCTGTAGCGCCGGGCCTGCACGTGGCCGCGGGCTCCACTCCTGCCCGCCCCGGTCGCTCCGCAGGCTCCGCTCCCACCCGCCCCGGTCGCTCCGCAGGCCCCGCTCCTGTGCACCTGAGTCGCTCCGCAGGCTCCGCTCCTGTGCACCTGAGTCGCTCCGCAGGCTCCGCTCCTGGGATGATGGGTGCCATGCCCGGCGAGCCAACCACCGTCCCCTCCGCAGCCGCCGTCGTCGGCGCGGACGATTCCACCACCACCAGGGATCAGTTCCGCGCCCTCGCGGCCGAGCACCGGGTGGTGCCGGTCACCCGAAAGGTGTTGGCGGACTCCGAGACACCTCTCTCGGCGTACCGCAAGCTGGCCGCGGACCGGCCCGGCACCTTCCTGTTCGAGTCCGCCGAGAACGGCCGATCCTGGTCCCGATGGTCGTTCATCGGCGCGGGTAGCCCCGCCGCCCTGACCGTGGTCGACGGTGAGGCCGGCTGGCAGGGCAACGTCCCGGCCGGCGCCCCCTCGGGCGGCGATCCGATCGTCGCGCTCGGCCAGACGCTGGAACTGCTTCGCAGTGAACGACTTCCGGGCCTGCCGCCGCTGACCGGCGGCATGGTCGGGTTCATGGGATACGACATCATCCGCCGGATCGAGCGGCTGCCCAGCCACGCCGTCGACGACCTGCAGGTCCCCGAGATGGTGATGCTGCTGGCCACCGACCTGGCCGCCGTCGACCACCACGAGGGCGCCATCATCCTGATCGCCAACGCGGTCAACTGGGACGGCACCGACGACCGCGTCGACGAGGCCTACGACGACGCCGTCGCCCGGCTCGACGAGATGACCCGGGCGCTCAGCGCGCCGGCGCCGTCCACCGTCTCCACCTTCAGCAAGCCGGCCCCGGACTACCGCCGCCAGCGCACCACCGAGAGTTTCGGGGCGGACGTGCGACGGCTGATCGGCGAGATCGAGGCGGGCGAGGCGTTCCAGGTGGTGCTCTCGCAGCGTTTCGAGATGGACACCGACGCGCACCCGTTCGACATCTACCGGATGCTCCGCGCCTCCAACCCGAGTCCGTACATGTACCTGGTCAACGTCCCGGACGGCGACGGCGGCACCGCGTTCACCATCGTCGGATCCAGCCCGGAGTCGCTGGTCACGGTCAAGGAGGGCGTCGCGACCACGCACCCGATCGCGGGGACCCGCTGGCGCGGCGAGTCCGAGGAGGACGACCTGCTGCTCGAGAAGGACCTGCTGGCAGACGAGAAGGAGAACTCCGAGCACCTGATGCTGGTGGACCTCGGGCGCAACGACCTCGGCCGGGTCTGCGAGCCGGGCACCGTCAAGGTGCACGACTACCGGCACGTCGAGCGCTACAGCCACGTCATGCACCTGGTCTCCACCGTCACCGGCCGGCTCGCCGAGGGCAAGCACGCGCTCGACGCGGTCACTGCCTGCTTCCCGGCCGGCACCCTCTCGGGCGCCCCGAAGGTCCGGGCGATGGAGCTGATCGACGAACTCGAACCGACCCGGCGAGGCATCTACGGCGGCATCGTCGGCTACCTCGACTTCGCCGGCGACGCCGACACCGCCATCGCGATCCGCTCGGCATTGGTCAAGGACGGCACCGCGTACGTGCAGGCCGGCGCGGGGATCGTGGCGGACTCCGACCCGGTCTACGAGGACACCGAGGCGCGGAACAAGGCGATGGCCGTGCTCAGCGCGATCGCCGCGGCGGGCACCCTCGCCGCACTCGACGGAGAGCGCGATGACTGACGCGGCGGCCACCGAACCGGCCCGGCGCGGGTCCGGCGCGACGGCGGCGCTGCCGGTGCTGCTGCTGGCCGTGGCCGCGCTGTGCCTGTGGGCGTCCTCGCGGATGACCTGGGTCCGGGTCGACTCGCAGGACGGACTCGGCGAGGCCCGCAGCACCGCGCTGGACGGCGGTGTCTGGGCGGCGGCCACCACGCCGCTGGCGCTGACCCTGATCGCCGCGATCGCCGCGTCGTTCGCGGTGCGCGGTTGGGCGCTTCGGGTGGTGGGGCTGCTGGTGGCCCTGGTTGCGGTCGCGGCCGTCGTGCCTGCGGTGTCCCTCCTCGTCGGTGGTGCCGACGAGGAGAAGGCCGGCAGACTGGCCGAGCTGCCCGGCCGGGCGGAGGTCACCGGCGCGACGACGTACCCGGCGCCGGCCCTGCTGGCCGTGTTCGGCGGAGTGGTCGCGTTGGCCGCGGCGGTCGCCCTGATTCGCAAGGCCGGCCGCAGTGCGGGCCTGTCCTCGCGCTACGCCGCACCCGCCGCGCGGCGGGAGGAGGCAACCCGCCGAGAGTCGTCCGCGCAGCCGCCGAGCCAGCGGGTGATCTGGGATGCGCTCGACGCGGGGGAGGACCCGACCGAGGACGAACCCCCTGCAGGACCGGCGTCCGGCACCGGCCCGGCGGAGCCAAACCACGGCCCGGACAACGACGGTCCGCCGCCCACAGAGACCCGCCGTTAGTCAAGGCATCGGGGCCAACTACGCTTGCCCAATCCGATGATTTACCTCACATCGTCGGTCTGCCCAGAAAGGACTCGGGACAAATATGACTGTTCTCGAATCGATTCTCGACGGGGTGCGTGCCGACGTAGCTGCCCGCGAAGCCGTGCTCGACTTTGCTGCGGTCAAGGCCGCGGCAGCCACCGCCCCAGCCGCGCTCGACGCGGCCGCCGCCCTCCGGGCGCCCGGTATCGCCGTGATCGCCGAGGTCAAGCGCGCGAGCCCGTCGAAGGGTGAGCTGTCCGGCATCCCGGACCCCGCCGAACTCGCACTCGCCTACGAGCAGGGCGGCGCGCGGGTGATCAGCGTGCTGACCGAGGAGCGTCGCTTCAAGGGCTCGCTCGCCGACCTGGACGCGGTCCGCAAGGCCGTCAGCATCCCGGTGCTGCGCAAGGACTTCATCGTCGGGCCGTACCAGATCCACGAGGCCCGGGCGCACGGCGTGGACGTGGTGCTGCTGATCGTCGCGGCCCTCGAGCAGCAGGTGCTGGCCTCGCTGCTGGACCGCACCGAGTCCCTCGGGATGACGGCGCTGGTCGAGGTGCACACCGAGCAGGAGGCGGATCGGGCCCTCGAGGCCGGCGCCACCGTGATCGGCATCAACGCGCGCAACCTCAAGACCCTCGAGGTCGACCGGGACACCTTCGCCCGGATCGGCCCCGGCCTGCCGAGCCACGTCGTCAAGATCGCCGAGTCCGGCGTGCGCGGGACCGGTGACCTGTTGGCCTACGCGGGTGCGGGCGCAGACGCGGTGCTCGTCGGTGAGGGCCTGGTGACCAGTGGGGATCCGCGCGCCGCCGTCAAGGAAATGGTCGCCGCGGGGGCGCACCCGTCCTGCCCCAAGCCGGCTCGCTGACCCGACCCGGGTGACCCCGGACCCGGAATGAGTCCGAGGTCACCGTTGGGGCAGACTGGACGGGTGACTGCAGACGATCCCGTACTTTCCGCCAAGGGCCGCGGCCTTCCCCGCATGAGCGCGGGTGTGACCGAGCGCAGCGCGCACGAACCCGACCAGGGCGGCCATTTCGGCGTCTACGGCGGACGCTATGTCCCCGAGGCGCTGATGGCGGTGATCGAGGAGGTCACGGCCGAGTACGACAAGGCGCGCGGCGACGACGCCTTCCTCGCCGAACTCGACCGCCTGCAGCGGGACTACACCGGGCGTCCGTCGCCGGTGTACGAGGCCACCCGGCTCAGCGAGTTCGCGGGCGGCGCGCGACTGCTGCTCAAGCGGGAAGACCTGAACCACACCGGTTCCCACAAGATCAACAACGTCCTCGGCCAGGCGCTGCTCGCCAAGCGGATGGGCAAGACCCGGGTGATCGCCGAGACCGGCGCGGGCCAGCACGGCGTCGCCACCGCGACCGCCTGCGCGCTGCTCGGCCTCGAGTGCGTCGTGTACATGGGCGAGGTCGACACCAAGCGGCAGGCGTTGAACGTCGCGCGCATGCGACTGCTCGGCGCCGAGGTGATCCCCGCCGTCACCGGCTCGGCGACCCTCAAGGACGCCATCAACGAGGCACTGCGCGACTGGGTCACCAACGCGCACAACACCTACTACTGCTTCGGCACCGCCGCGGGCCCGCACCCGTTCCCGGTGATGGTGCGCGACTTCCAGCGGATCATCGGCCTCGAGGCGCGAGCCCAGGTGCAGGCGCACACCGGCCGGCTGCCGGACGCGGTCGCGGCCTGCGTCGGCGGCGGTTCCAACGCAATCGGCATCTTCCATGCCTTCATCGACGACCCGTCGGTGCGACTCGTCGGCTTCGAGGCCGGCGGTGACGGCGTCGAGACCGGCAGGCACGCCGCGACCATCGGGGGCGGCACGCCGGGCGCGCTGCACGGCGCCTACTCGTACCTGCTGCAGGACGAGGACGGCCAGACCATCGAGTCGCACTCGATCTCCGCCGGCCTGGACTACCCGGGCGTCGGCCCGGAGCACTCGCACCTCAAGGACATCGGCCGCGCCGAGTACCGGTCGATCACCGACACCGAGGCGATGGATGCCCTCGCGCTGCTCAGCCGCCGCGAGGGCATCATCCCCGCAATCGAGTCGGCGCACGCGCTCGCGGGCGCGCTGAAGCTCGGCCAGGAACTGGGGGAGGGTGCGATCGTGCTGGTCAACATCTCCGGCCGCGGCGACAAGGACGTCGACACCGCCGCGAAGTGGTTCGGCCTCTTCCCCGACGACGACACCGACTCGAACAAGGATGGGCAGACGAAGTGAGTGCGCAGCAGTCCCGGCTCGGAGACCTCTTCGCTCAGTGCAAGGCAGAGAACCGGGCCGCGCTGGTCGGCTACCTGCCCGCTGGCTACCCCGACCTGCCCCGGTCGATCGAGGCCGTCGAGACGCTCGTCGCGGGGGGCTGCGACCTGATCGAGGTCGGCATCCCGTACAGCGACCCGGTGATGGACGGCCCGACCATCCAGGCCGCCGCCGACGAGGCGCTCACCGCCGGCTTCCGGGTCCGTGACGTGTTCACCGTCGTCGAGGCCATCACCAAGGTCGGCGGCAAGGCCGTCGTCATGACGTACTGGAACCTCGTGCTCAAGTACGGCGTCGACAACTTCGCCCGCGACCTCGCGGCCGCGGGTGGGCTCGGCATCATCACGCCGGACCTGATCCCGGACGAGGCGGCCGACTGGATCGCGGCCTCGGACAAGCACGGCCTGGACCGGATCTTCCTGGTCGCGCCGTCGTCGACCACCGAGCGCCTCGCCATGACCGTCGACTCCTGCCGCGGCTTCGTCTACGCGACATCGACGATGGGCGTCACCGGCGCCCGCGCCGCGGTGTCCAACATGGCACCGGAGCTGGTGGCGCGGGTGCGCGAGCACTCCGACATCCCGGTCGGTGTCGGCCTGGGCGTCCGTTCCGGGGCGCAGGCCGCCGAGATCGGTGCCTACGCGGACGCGGTCATCGTCGGCTCCGCGCTGGTCACGGCCGTCGCCGAGGGTCCCGCGGCGCTGCGCGCGATCACCGAGGAACTCGCCGCGGGAGTCCGTTCGGCTACCGTGGCGTCGTGACTTCCACCGCCGACCTGCTTGCCTACATTCCGAGTCCGCCGCAGGGAGTGTGGGAGCTCGGCCCGGTTCCGCTGCGCGCCTACGCGCTGTTCATCATCGCGGGGATCGTCGTCGCCCTGTACTGGGGCGAGCGGCGCTGGATTGCCCGCGGCGGTGAGCCGGGCACGGTCCTCGACATCGCGATCTGGGCGGTGCCCTTCGGACTGGTCGGCGGCCGGCTCTACCACGTGGCGACGGACTGGCCCACGTACTTCGGTGAGGGTGCGAACCCGGTCGACGCGCTGAAGATCTGGCAGGGCGGCCTGGGCATCTGGGGCGCCGTGCTGCTCGGCGGCGTCGGCGCCTGGATCGGCTGTCGACGGCGCGGCATCCCGACGCCCGCCTTCGGCGACGCCCTGGCCCCGGCGATCCTGCTCGCCCAGGCGATCGGCCGGATCGGCAACTACTTCAACCAGGAGCTGTACGGCCGCGAGACCACCATGCCGTGGGGCCTGGAGATCTACCAGCGGGTCAACGCCAGCGGCCGCGTCGACGCGCTGACCGGGACCTCGAACGGCGTGGTCGAGAAGGTGGTGCACCCGACGTTCCTGTACGAGCTGGTGTGGAACCTGCTGATCGTGCTGCTGCTGGTGTGGGTGGACCGTCGCTTCCGGATCGGACACGGCAGGCTGTTCGCGCTGTACGTGGCGGGCTACTGCGTGGGCCGGTTCGGCGTCGAGTTGATGCGCGACGACCACGCCACCCTGATCGCCGGCATCCGGATCAACGTCTTCACCTCGGTGATCGTGTTCCTCGCGGCGGTGGCCTACTTCGTGCTGGCGAAGAAGGGCCGCGAGGCGCCCGAGGACCTGCATCCGCGGCATCCGCATGAGCCCGTCGCGGCCGCATCTGCGGGGAAGTCGGCGCCGGCCGGCGAGTCGGCGCCGGCGGGCGCGGAGTCCGCGAAGGTTGCGCCGGGCGACGCCAAGCCGGCGGGCAACTCGGGCGACGACCCAGCCTCCTGACGGCGGGCAGGGTTTCGAGTAGCAGCCCCACGGTCAGCCCGCCTACCTCGGCGCGGATCCTGTTGACCCCTACGGCGCGGGCTCGGCGCGGTCTGGCCGGCAATCGACGGGATCGTCGTGTTGGCCGGCACGGTCCGGGACAGACAGGGTCGAAAGCTCCGGGGCTGACCGGCCGCCCGACTGCTAGAATTTCCGCACCCGAGTGTGACGCTCGGCGACTCTTTTCGACGGTGGGCGGCCCGATCGGGCCGCGGCAATCCACCCGACACCTCGAACGATCCCTGCGCCACACCCGCCGGTCGGTGTGAGCGCGGAGGCGGCACGTGGTTGACCCCGAGGGCTTCATGAAGGTCCCGAAGCGGGACGCCCCGCGGCGTCCGGTCGAGGAGCGGGTGCACGACTGGCGTGAGGTGTACGTCGAGCAGCCCCCGGCCGAGCGGGCTCGCGACGTGTCCGCGCAGGCGAGCCGCTGCATGGACTGCGGAGTTCCGTTCTGCCACTCCGGTTCTGCGGGCTGCCCGCTGGGCAACCTGATCCCGGAGTGGAACGACCTCGTGCAACGGGACATGTGGTCGGCGGCGTCCTACCGCCTGCACGCCACCAACAACTTCCCGGAGTTCACCGGGCGGGTCTGCCCGGCGCCGTGCGAGAGCGCCTGCGTGCTCTCCATCGACGAACGTGACTCCGGCGGCAGCGTGACGATCAAGTGGATCGAGAAGGCGATCGCCGACGCCGCCTGGGAGGCAGGCGTCGTCGCGCCGTGTCCCGCCGTCGTCCGCACCGGCAAGGCCGTCGCGGTGATCGGTTCGGGCCCGGCCGGGCTGGCCGCGGCCCAGCAGCTCACCCGTGCCGGACACGACGTCACGGTGTTCGAACGCGACGACCGGCTCGGCGGGTTGCTGCGGTACGGGATCCCCGAGTTCAAGATGGAGAAGTCGGTGCTCGGCCGTCGCCTGGAGCAGATGTGTGCCGAGGGAACCCGCTTCCGGACCGACAGCGAGGTGGGCGTGGCGCCGACGGTGGCGCAGCTGAGCGCCGGGTTCGATGCGGTGGTGATTGCGGTGGGCGCACTGCGGGCTCGCGACGACAGCCGCGTCCCGGGACGCGAGCTGGGCGGGATCCACCTGGCGATGGATTACCTGGTGCGCTCGAACAGGGAGTGTGAGGGCGACGGGCCGACGGCGGTGTCGGCGAGCGGCAAACATGTGGTGATCATCGGTGGCGGCGACACCGGGGCCGACTGCCTCGGTACCGCGCACCGGCAGGGCGCCGCCTCGGTCACCCAGTTGGACTACCATCCGGAGTTGCCGGCGGAGCGCGACGAGGAGCGTTCGCCCTGGCCGTCGTGGCCGATGGTGCTGCGTACCTCACCGGCGCACGCCGAGGGCGGGGTGCGCCGGTTCGAGGTGGCGGTGCAGCGATTCGGCGGCAACGCCGACGCCCGCGTGCGTTCGGTGGTGGTGGCCGAAGTCCAGGTCAGCATTGACGAGGGCGGCCGACGTCGAGTCACTCCGGTCGGAGCGCAGGTCGAATTGCCTTGCGATCTGGCACTTCTCGCAATCGGTTTCGAGGGCGTCGAGCACGGGCCGCTGCTCGACGGCTTCGGGCTGCGCCCCAACGGCCGCGGTGCTTTGTCCTGCGGACCGGACTGGCAGACCACCGCGCCCGGCGTGTTCGTGTGCGGTGACGCGCACCGTGGAGCCTCGCTGGTGGTGTGGGCGATCGCGGAGGGCCGCTCGGCCGCCCGCAGCGTCGACGCCTACCTGACCGGGCACTCGGACCTGCCCGCGCCCGTGCACCCGACCACGCTGCCGCTCGCGGTGTTGTAGGCCGGTCCAGGGCTCGGGATATTGCAGGCAAATTCACCGCGACAATTCCGTGAATTATCAGTTAAATGATTTGGACCAATGGTCGGCCGAATGGTGGTGAATAGAGTTGCCGGTCCGCAGCGACTAGGCTCACAGTCGTGACTCGACGAACCAAGATTGTGTGCACGCTGGGACCCGCGACCGCGACCGGTGACCGTATCCGAGAACTCGTCGAGAGCGGCATGGACGTCGCCCGACTCAACTTCAGCCACGGCGAGCACTCCGACCACGAGGACAACTACCTGCGGGTGCGCGCCGCCTCCGAGGCCACCGGCAAGGCGGTCGGCATCCTCGCCGACCTGCAGGGACCGAAGATCCGCCTCGGACGCTTCGTCGACGGCCGCACCGTCTGGGAGAACGGCGAGGAGGTGCGCATCACCGTCGACGACGTCGAGGGCATCCACGATCGCGTCTCCACCACGTACAAGCAGCTCGCCAACGACGCGAAGCCGGGCGACCGCCTCCTGGTCGACGACGGCAAGGTCGGGCTCACCGTCAAGGCCGTCGAGGGCAACGACGTCGTCTGCGTGGTCACCGAGGGCGGCCCGGTCAGCAACAACAAGGGCGTCTCGCTGCCCGGCATGAACGTCACGGTGCCGGCGTTGTCGGAGAAGGACATCGAGGACCTCGAGTTCGCGCTGCGCCTCGGCGTCGACTTCATCGCGCTGTCCTTCGTCCGCTCGCCGGCGGATGTCGAACTGGTGCATGCCGTGATGGACCGCGTGGGCCGCCGCGTCCCGGTCATCGCGAAGCTGGAGAAGCCGGAGGCCATCGAGAACCTCGAGGCCGTCGTGCTGGCCTTCGACGCGGTGATGGTGGCCCGCGGCGACCTCGGCGTGGAGCTGCCGCTCGAGCAGGTGCCGCTGGTGCAGAAGCGCGCCATCCAGATCGCCCGCGAGAATGCCCGCCCCGTCATCGTGGCAACGCAGATGCTCGAGTCGATGATCGAGAACTCGCGTCCGACCCGGGCCGAGGCCTCGGACGTCGCCAACGCCGTCCTCGACGGCGCCGACGCGGTGATGCTCTCCGGCGAGACCTCGGTGGGCAAGTTCGTCATGGAGACCGTGCAGACGATGGCCCGGATCGTCGAGGCCGTCGAGTCCGAGTCCACCCGGGTTCCCCCGCTGACCCACACGCCGCGGACCAAGCGTGGCGTGATCTCCTACGCGGCCCGCGACATCGGCGAGCGACTGGACGCCAAGGCACTGGTGGCCTTCACCCAGTCCGGTGACACCGTCCGTCGCCTGGCCCGGCTGCACACGCCGCTGCCGCTGCTGGCCTTCACGCCGCTGCCCGAGGTGCGCAGCCAGCTGTCGCTGACGTGGGGGACGGAGACGTTCCTGGTGCCCGGGATGTCCACGACCGACGCGATGATCGGCCAGGTCGACACCGCGTTGCTCTCGCTGGGCCGGTACAACAAGGGCGATCTCGTCGTTATCGTCGCCGGATCGCCCCCCGGAACCGTAGGCTCGACCAACTTGATTCACGTGCATCGGATTGGCGAAGAGGACCACTAGGTGACTGACGCGGGGGCCGGAACACAACTCGACCGGTCGACGGATCTCGACGTTCTGCTCGACCTGCTCGACCTCGAGGAAATCGGCGAGGACGAGTTCCTGGGCCGGCATCCCGCGCAGGCCCAACTGGGCAGCCGCACCTTCGGCGGCCAGTTGATCGCGCAGTCGATCATCGCCGCGGGCCGCACCGTCGGTCCGGGGCGTCCACTGCACGCGCTCAACACGCACTTCATCCGTGGCGGCGACGTCAAGGAACCGATCGTGTACCGGGTGCAGCGGCACCGGGACGGCCGGGCCTTCGCGAACCGGCAGGTGACGGCGTACCAGGACGGCAAGGAACTGTGCGTCATGCTCGCCGCCTTCCAGGACTCGGGGCGCGGGCTCGAGCATGCCGTCGCGGTGCCGGAGGTGCCGTACCCGGAGTCGTTGCCGCCGTTGGGTGAGCACCTCGTCGGCTTCGAGGACCGGCTGGAGATGTTCGTCAAGGCGCTGAAGCCGGTCGACATGCGTTACGCGAACGACCCGGCCTGGATCATGAAGGGCACGGGGGACAAGCTCAACCACAACCGGGTCTGGATGAAGGCGGACGGCTCGCTGCCCGACGACCCGCTCCTGCACGTCGCCGTCATGGGGTACGCCTCCGACACCACGGTGCTGGACTCGATCATCACCACCCACGGCCTGTCCTGGGGCCTGGACCGGATCGTCGCCGCGACGGTGAACCACTCGATGTGGTTCCACCGGCCGTTCCGGTTCGACGACTGGACGCTCTACGCGACGGAGTCTCCGGTCGCCGCGGGCTCCCGCGGCATGGCCACCGGCAGATTCTTTGCGCGGGAGGGCGAACTGGTCGCGACCGTCGTGCAGGAGGGGCTGATCCGGCACTTCCCCAAGAAGGGGTAGGTATCTCCGAGCGGCAGGTGCCGGCGGCAGCCGCCGCGGGAGGGGGTGCCGGTCTTCCGTGAGCTTCGCCGCGCTCGCCTTCGTCTCGCTCGTGGCTCTGCTCGGGCCGGTACTGGCCGCGCGGCAGCGCTGGCACGTGCCGGTGGTGCTGGGCGAACTGCTGGCCGGGATTCTGGTCGGCGGCAGCGCGCTGGGCATCCTCGACGCCTCGGAGCCGACGTTCACGATGCTGGCGGACATCGGCTTCGCACTGGTGATGTTCGTCGCGGGCACTCACGTGCCGATGCGCGACGCGACCCTTCGGCCGGCGTTGCTGCGCGGCACCGGTCAGGCGCTGCTGGTCGGGATCCTCGCGGTACCCGCCGGAATCGCCGTCGCGGCCCTGTTCGGGACCGGTCAGGCCGGGCTGTACGCGGTGCTGATCGCGTCCTCGTCGGCGGCGCTGGTGCTGCCGATCGTCGACTCCTTGGAGCTGGGCGGGCCGTCGGTGCTGCGGATGCTGGCGCAGGTCGCGGTGGCCGACACGGCCTGCATCGTGGCGTTGCCGCTGGTGATCGCCCCCGACTACGCGCTCCGCGCGGCACTGGGTCTGGTCGCGGTCTCCGCGTGCGCCGGACTGGTCTACCTGCTGTACCGGCAGTTGGACCGGCGAGGGCTGGGGGTCCGGCTGCACCACCTGTCGGAGGACCGCAAGCTCGCCTTGGAGCTGCGGGTGAACCTGGGCATTCTGTTCGGTCTGGCCGCGCTGGCCGTGTGGTCGCACGTGTCGGTCATGCTCGCCGGGTTCGCGCTCGGCCTGGCCGTCGCGGCGGCCGGGGAGCCGCGACGGCTGGCCCGCCAGCTGTTCGGGATCACCGAGGGTTTCTTCGGGCCGCTGTTCTTCGTGTGGCTGGGCGCATCACTGAACCTGCGCGAGCTCGTCGACCACCCGTCCTTCGTCCTGCTGGGTCTGCTGCTCGGGTTCGGCGCCGTGGCCGTGCATTCCGTACTCCGGCTGCTGTGCCAGCCGCTGGCACTCGGGGCGCTGGCGGCATCACAGCTCGGTATCCCGGTGGCCGCGGCCACCGTCGGCACGCAACTGGGCGTGCTCGCACCGGGGGAGGCGCCGGCTCTGATCCTCGGCGCGCTGGTGACGGTGGGTATTGCCGCGGTGGCCGGCGGAGTTGCCGCCCGGCAGGGATTGGCGAAGACCTGACACGCTAACGCCGCGACGGGTCTACATTTCGAAGGAATGCCACGCTCGCTCGTCCCGGCTGATCGGGGAGTCGCATGTCCGCATCGTCCGGCCTCGACTGGAACAACGAGGCGCTGCACAGCCTGATCTGGACGCTGGAGGCCTTCGCGATCACGGCGGTGTGCCTGTTGATCGTCGCGTGGCTGCTGGCGCGGCTGACGCGGTGGGGCCGGCAGTTCTGGCGGATCAGCGGAGGCTACTACACCGGCCGCGGCAGCTGGCGGGTGTACGCGCTGCTGTCGGCGGTGCTCTTCCTGACCGTCTTCGCGGTCCGGATGACGGTCCTGTTCTCCTACCAGGGCAACGAGATGTACACCGCCCTGCAGATGGCCGCCCAGGCCTACGCCCAGGGCGACACGGACGCGCTGGATCTGGCGAAGGCCGCGTTCTGGCACAGCCTGCTGGTGTTCGGGATCCTCGCGACGATCCACGTGGTGCGCAGCCTGGTCGACTACTACGTCGGTCAGGCCTTCGACATCCGGTGGCGGCTGTGGATGACCGAGCACGTGACCACCGACTGGCTGGACGGGCGGGCCTTCTACCGCGGCCGGTTCGTCGACGCCGGCATCGACAACCCGGACCAGCGCATCGAGACCGACATCACCAACTTCGTGCAGACCTCGCGCACACTGTCGATGGGTGCGGTCGGTGCGCTCGTGAGCCTGGTGTCCTTCACCAGGATCCTGTGGGACCTGTCCGGCCCGATGACGGTGTGGGGCAACGAGATCCCCCGCGCGATGGTGTTCCTGGTGTTCGCGTACGTCCTCGTCTCCACCATCGTGGCGTTCTGGATCGGACGGCCGCTGATCCGGCTCAACTTCTGGAACGAGCAGCTGACCGCCAACTTCCGGTACGCACTGGTCCGGGTGCGCGACGGCGCCGAGAACGTGGCGTTCTACCGGGGCGAGGGAGTCGAACGCCACGGCCTGCTGACCCGGTTCGCCGCGGTGATCGCCAACTTCTGGCGGATCGTGTTCCGGACGCTGAAGTTCAGCGGCTGGAACCTCGTCGTCAACCAGATCTCGGTGGTGTTCGCATTCGTCATCCAGGCGCCGCGGTTCTTCGCGGGCACCATCACCCTCGGCGACATGACCCAGTCGTCCACGGCCTTCGGCCAGGTGCACGACTCGCTGTCCTTCTTCCGCGAGTCCTACGACGTCTTCGCCGGGTACCGGGCGAGCCTGATCCGGCTCAGCGGACTGCTCGACTCGGACCGGCACTCGCGCGAGCTGCCGACAATCGAGACCGCGGAGCTCGCGAGCGCCCTGGAACTGAGCGGTGTCCAGGTGCGCCGGCCGGACGGGCAGTCGCTGATCGCCGACCTGAACCTGGCGATGGCACCCGGCGACACCCTGGTCGTGAAGGGGCGCTCGGGCAGCGGCAAGACGACCCTGCTGCGGAGCCTGGCGGCGATGTGGCCGTACACCGAGGGCGTGATCCGTCGTCCGCTCGGCGACGACACCCTGTTCCTCTCACAGATGCCGTACCTGCCGCTCGGGGACCTGCGCACCGCGGTCGCCTACCCGGGCACCCCCGACCTCCTCGACGACGAGGTGATCCGCGAGACGCTGCGAAAGGTGCAGTTGGGCAACCTCGTCGACCGCCTCGACGAGCAGGCGGACTGGGTGAAGATCCTCTCGCCCGGCGAGCAGCAGCGGATCGCGTTCGCCCGGATCGTGCTGATCCGGCCGAAGCTCGCGTTCCTCGACGAGGCGACCTCGGCGGTCGACGAGGGACTCGAGTACGCCCTGTACGACCTGATCCGGACGGAGGTCCCGGAGTGCATGCTGGTGAGCGTGAGCCACCGCAGCACCGTCGACCGGCACCACTCCCGGCAGCTCGAGTTGGACGGGGACGGACCCTGGGAACTGTCCCCGGTACCCGCCTGACCCGCCGGGTCCCGGCGCCGACGAGATATGGGTGCCGGCACGGATCAGGGGCGCCAGCCGTTCGGCATGTGCTCGTCGGCGAAGGCCAGCTTGATGCGGATCAGCTCCGACCGGTTCGGCTTGCCGGACTTCATCAGCAGCCCCTCGTGCGCGGCCTGCTGGTCGTACTCCTGGATCTGGTTGGCATCCATCTTCACACCCACCAACGGGCGGACCGGCCCGGGCCTAGGCACGGGTGTCCTCTCGCCGTCCGGCCACTGGCTCTGTCGTCGCGCTCAATCCGACCTCCCGAAGATCGTTACCGCCATCCAGTGCGCGGCGGACGTGCACTGGTGAATGCCTGGTGAACGGATCCTTGTCCTACGGTGACCTCGCTCGCCCTGCAATGTAGCGACAAAGGGATTACTGATTGCGGGATTTGCCGTAATTTCCGATGCGGGTGTACCCGTAATTGCCGGGCCGGCGGGCCCGCGATCCCGTGAGGTGGGAACCGACGATGTCCCGCAGGCGGTCGCGGGGCAGGGTTGCGGCATGACCCACGCCGAAGCCGTCGTCGAAATCCAGTCCCTGCTCGCGCGATTGGCGCATCTCGCGGACGACGGGGAGGTCGAGGAGTACCTCGCCAACTTCACCGTCGACGCGGTGTGGGAGTCGCCGGCCAACCCACGGACCGGGATGGCTGCGCAGCGCCGCGCGGGCCGAGAGGAGTTGGGGGAGGGCGTCCGCGCGCGTCGGGCGGACGGTATCCAGGGGCCCGGCACGGCAACCAGGCACGTACTCACGACCATTTCGGTCAGTCCGACCGGCGAGGACGTCGCGGAGGCGACGGCGTACTGGATGTTCTTCGTGGACACCACCACGGCGGTCCGGCTGTCGAGCGTGGGCCGCTACGACGACGTGTTCCGGCGGGTCGACGGACGCTGGATGCTCGCGCACCGCCGCATCACGATGGGGTGAGCCGGCGGCCGGTCGCACCGTGATGCGACGGTGCAGGGCCAGTGGACCCGGTCATGATTCGCCTGGTCGGCCGGTGGTGGATCGGGTCGCGGCGATCGTGCGGCCGATGCGGCGCAGCAGGTCCGCCGCATGCGCGATCGATCTCGCCAGGTCCGGCTCCAGTTCGGCGAGCGTGTAGGCCTTGATGATGCCGGCATCGCGCAGTTGGATACCGTTGAGTGCGCTTCGTCCCGCCACCGCGACGACCGGCACGCCCGATTGGCGGGCTGCGGCCGCGACGCCGATGGGGGCCTTGCCGCGCAGGCTCTGCGTGTCCAGCGATCCCTCCCCGGTGACCACGAGGTCCGCACCGGCGAGCACCCGACGGAAGTCGACGAGGTCGAGGACCGTCTCGATGCCGGGCTGAGTCTGAGCACCGAGGACGGAGATGGCGCCGAATGCCGTCCCGCCCGCTGCTCCCGCCCCCGCGCGGTCGCTGTCGTCGCGGCCGGTCGCGGCGCGCACGACCCGCGCCCACTGTGTCATCGCCTCCTCGAGCGCGACGAGATCGTCAGCGCTCGCTCCCTTCTGGGGTGCGTAGACGGCGGTGGCCCCGTTCGGCCCGAGCAACGGGTTGTCGACGTCGCAGGCGAGTCGGAACCGGGTCTGCGCCACCGCGGGATGAAGCCGGCTCAGGTCCACCCGCCGCGCGCCGCGCAGTGGGCCGCCGCCGCGCGTGACGTCGTTTCCCTCGGCGTCGAGTATCCGAACGCCGAGCGCCTGCAGCATCCCGGCGCCGCCGTCGGTCGACGCGCTGCCCCCGAGGCCGATGACGATCTCGCGAGCGCCCCCCTCCAGTGCTTGCCTGACAACGGTGCCGAGCCCGAAGGTGCTGGCGCCGAGCGGGTCCGGCACCCCGCCGGGGAGGGCTTCGAGTCCGACCGCAGATGCGAGTTCCACCACGGCAACCGATCCGCGCGCCGCGTAGGTGGTCGAGATCGGCTCACCGGTGGGGCCGGTGGTGTCCACGAGGACGGGCGACCAGCCCGAGGCGACGGCGGCGGCGACAGTGCCGTCGCCACCATCTGCCACCGGAGCGCACTGGACCTCCAGGGTGGGGTCGCCCGCCACCAATCCGGCGGCGAGGGCGTTCGCGACCTCGGCTGCGGTCAACGATCCCTTGAACTTGTCGGGCGCCACCACCACACGTTTCATGGTGGCCACTATCCAGCAGCAATTTCGACGATGCACCTCGTCCAGGCCACGGGAGTTCACGCAGATCACGATGGGGTGAGCCGAGGTAACGATTGCGCACAGACCCCGTCATTGCATGCCACCGGTAATACCGTGCTTGTCAGTGTGACCCAAGTTACTGATGTGACGGAGGTTGATTCTGATGCGCGAAACCCAGCGACCCCCACGGCGCTCGTTGCGCTCACTGGTGCTGCTCGTCGTCGCGGCGGTGGTTCTGCCGCTGGGAATCGCGCTCGGTAGCGGCGCCGTCGCATCCGCCGGCCCGTACGCCAGGCTGCAGGAGGACTGGGTGTCGGCTCCCGGCGGTGTCGGCCGGATCAAGGTCCGAATCTGGCTGGCCAGGAACGGGAGCAATCGCGCCGTCTACCTGCTGGACGGGCTGCGGGCCACGGACGACGTCAGCGGCTGGGAACACGAGACCAACGCCGCCTGGCTCTCGGACCACGGCGTCAACGTGATCGAACCGGTCGGTGGCGAGTCCAGTTTCTACAGCGACTGGTACGGGCCGAACAACTTCACCAACCAGCCCTACACCTACATGTGGGAGAAGTTCCTCACCGAGAACCTGCCCAACCACCTCGCCTGGAACTACGGCATCAGCCGGTCCAGGAACGCGGTGGTGGGACTGTCGATGGGCGGCAACGCGGCGCTGATCCTGGCCTCCCGTCATCGCGACCAGTTCGTCTTCGCCGGCGCCCTGTCCGGATACCTCAACCTGTCGGCTCCCGGGATGCGGGAGGCGATCCGGGTCGCGATGATCGACGCGGGGCAGTACAACGCGGACAGCATGTGGGGTCCGCCCTGGGATCCGGCCTGGTTGCTGCACGACCCGTTCGTACAGGCCGAGGGGCTGCGGGGGTTGCCCATGTGGATTTCGGCCGGCAGCGGACTGCCGGGCGATCACGACCGGCCGGTGAACCCGGTCGACTACTTCAACACGTCCACCGCGATGGGGCTGGAGGCCTTGTCGCTGGTGCAGACCCGGGCGTTCGAGGTGCGGTTGATGACCATGGGCATCGACTCCGCCCACTTCGAGTTCCCGTCCTTCGGCACGCACAGCTGGCCGTACTGGCAGGACCAGTTGTGGGCGATGCTGCCGGCGATGCGGGACGCGATCAGTCGGTGAGGCGGACTCAGCTGCTGGGCTGCGGCAGCGTGCAGTCCGAGATCTTCGGGTTCACGCCGAAGTAGTTCAGTGGTCCCGCGACCACGGTCAGCGCGATCGTGCCCGCACTCGCACAACTGGTCGCCGAGTCGCTGCTGTAGTACCCGCGTTGGCCCGCGGCGACGGCCCCGACAATCAACCAGACCAGGGCCAGGATCGTGACGATTCTCATGACTGTTCCCGGGCGGCGAGTACGGGTGGGCCGGGCAGCGGGTCCGGCGTCGGTGGAATCGGGTCGGGCGGCAGTGGATCCGGAGCCGGATCGGGAACGGGACCCGGCGATGGCGGTGGCACCGGTGGCTGGGGCACCGGTGGCTCGGGTGGCGGCGGCCCGGGCATCGGCGGCACCGGGTCGGGCTGGGTTGCGCGGAAGTCGGTCATGGTCCGGGGGTACCCGCCGGCGGGGCATCGGAAACGCGGCAGCGCGTTTGCCTCGACCGCGGACCGGGTACCCGGTCAGTCGGAGCGAGTGACCCGATCGGAGACCGCCATGATCATTCTCGGAATCATCCTGCTCGTCATCGGGTACGTCGCGGGGATCCCGCTGCTGTGGACGATCGGCATCGTCCTGGCGGTGGTCGGGCTGGTGCTGCTCGCGCTGGGTTCGGCCGGTCGTGCGGTGGGCGGGCGTCGGCACTACTACTGACGGCGGACGTAACTGCTGAGGGCCTACATACCGCGAGTCGCACCGCCTCGACACCCACGCCGTCCTCGCAGCGGGTGTGGCGAAGCTGCGAGCTGTGGGCCAGGCCAAGGGATTCGACGAGGACTACTACGCGCCGGCCAAGGTGCTCGGCCGGGCGATGACCGCGGCGCGCAAGGCCACACCGCTCCAGGGCCGTACCGATGAGCTGCGGCTGCTCGGTGTGCCGGCGCTCCCGGTCGACGCCGTCGCGGCAGTCGAACCGGAGGTGGCGGCGTTCGCCGAGGGCCTCGGGCGGCGGATGCTCGAACGCCTCGGCGCTACCAACAACGACCGCCGGGCACGACGGGCGGAAGTCCGCAAACAACCGCCCCAGGGTGACGAACCCCCGTCACGCGAGGGCCCACCGACCATTGGCACGCCCGACGGGTTGTTGGGCGCGGCGGACCGGAGAGACAATCTCCGCGTGGGCGATGTCGGGGAGCTCGCCGGGATCGTGGGCCGAGATCGATGGCAGCCTCGCCGCGATGAGGGATGACGATCCGGTCCGGGAGATGGGTATGGGCGAGCGGGTGTCGACTGCGGCCGGTGAGTTGGCGCGCCAGCTGCGCCGCATCGAGGCCGCGCCGGGGTCCGACGCCGAGGTCGCGGACCGGGCGCTGCAGGCGTCGGGCCTCTCGATCCACGGCACCGTCGTCCAGCTCATCCGCAGTGCCCTCGACCACCTGGACATGGCCGGCCGGGACGCCGCGCACGAGTTCGCGCACCCGACTCTGGTCCGTTCCGCCATCACGACGGCGGCCACCGCGCTGTGGCTGATGGCCGGTCCGATCGACGAACAGTGCTATCGCACATTGCAGTTCGGCTATCGTGACCAGGTCTACCGCCGTCAGTACCTGGAGACGAGCCGGGCCGGATCGCGCGAGTGCTCGGTCGCCGACGCGCGACGCGCGGAGCTGTTGGCCGCCGCCCGGACGCTGCGCTCCGGCCTGAGCGAGCGCCGCTTCCACGCCATCGACTCGGACAGTTTCATCGTCGCTCAGGCGGGCCTGCTGATGCCGCCGGACTCGCTCGGCGGCCCCGACCCGGCGATGGAGGTGCCCATCCAATGGAACCTGCTCAGCGCCTACGCGCACGGCCGGAACTGGGCGGCCATCGAGACGCACGACCGGATGGACAGCGCCGAGGTCGCCCTGGCGGTGGCGGAGGCGGCAGTGGCCCGCCTCGAACGGCTCAGCGTCGCGCGCTGACGCGTGTCGCCGGGCGGGCCGATCGCGACGCCGCTCCGATCGCGCCGGCGCGCACGGGCAATCGCGTGGTCCACGCGCGACACGGGAACCCGGCGAACGTGATCCATCGGGGGAATCCCGATCACGGCAACCGCTACGGCGAGGGGATACCGGACAGCGTCGCAGACGACGAACCGCCGACCGGATAAGTGCGGCCGACGGTTCGGATGGCGATTCTGGGGCACCCGGATGGTCGCACGCATCGGGTGTCCGTTCACTGTCGGGCGAGTCGATGAATCGCCAGGAGGATATCCATTATCCAGGGCTTCGCGCAGTTGTCGTTCCAGTTCCGCGGAGTCGGGCTCGCCGAGCCGGAGAACGTGGATTGCCTGTGAGGGGTCCAATGCGACGATGACCTCACCCTCGCCAGCGGTGAGGCTGGCACCCCGGGCGACGTAAGGGATGAGCAGCCGAGTGATCCCAGTCAGCTGTTCTCGGCGCGGGTCGCGATGTCGCGCAGGTCCTGCGTCATGGCCTTGGTGGTGGCCTTCATCCCGATCCCACCGAACACCTTCATCATGATCTTCAGGAGCAGCGAGGATCCGGTCTCGGCGGAGAAGACCATCGTCAGATCGGCGCCCTCGTCGGCAGGGGTCAGCGTGAATGCCGTGGTGTAGTCGGTGCCGGACGAGTGCGCCTTGACCACCGTGCGGCGCTCAGGTTCCACCTCGGCGACCCACATCTCCTCGGTCGCCTCCTTGCCGAACATCTTTCGGGTCTCGCGCCAACGGGTGCCGACCGCGTATCCCTCGCCGGAGACGCGCTCGACCCGGGTGACGCCCGACAGCGTCTGCTGCGCGTTGTCGAGGTCGGTGAGTACCGCCCAGACCTTCGCCGGTGACGCGGCGACGTGCTGGGTCAGTCGGATCTCGTTGCTCGCCATGGTTCGTGCCCTCCGATGCGTGACGCCGGTCGGGGCAATGACGACCGGGCGGCGCCGGAAGTCCGTACGCTGCTGGCTGATCGCCTCCCGCAGACCGAAGGTAGCAGCCAGTGATCCGTCGACTTCGCCACAGCGCCGCAGGCGTAGCCATGATCTTCGTCGCGTCGGTCGTCGCCGCGACACCCGCGGTCGCGGGAACGGGAGCGCCGCAGTCGGTCCCGGCCGGGTCGACCTACGCGGACACCACGTCCGTGGGCGTGCACAACACCTACGAGAAGACCACCTACCCGTACCTGGCCGACGCGCTGGACTCCGGCGCCGCGCTGATCGAACTGGACGTCTGGACCAACTTCGCCGCGCCGGGTTGGCGGGTCGCGCACAACAATCCGGTGGGCAACGACAACAACTGCGCGGGGGCCCGGACCGCGGCGCAGTTGCGTGGCGGGCCCCGGGACACGGGGCTCGAAGGGTGCCTGTCGGACCTGCGGGCGTGGCACGACGCCAACCCCGGCCACCGTCCGGTGCTGGTCAAGGTGGAGATGAAGGACGGATTCAACGCGGGCTGTGGTCTCGGGCCCGACGAGTTCGACCGGTTCTCGGCCGGTTGTGCCACCCACGGACCAGGCGAGTTCGACGCGCTGGTCGGCGAGCGACTCGGAGACGCCCTGCTGCGGCCCGCCGACCTGGTCGGGGACTCCGGGCTGACCTTGGACGAGGCCGTGCAGGAGCGGGGATGGCCCACCGTCGACGAGATGGCGGGCAAGTTCGTGTTCGAGCTGATCCCGGGCACCGTCGAGGAGGTCAACCCGCTCGACGACCTGTGGACGGATCGCGAGTACGCCACGCACCTGCGCGACCTGGCCGCGACGGGCAGGCTCGCCGAGGCGGCCGCCTTCCCCGCGGTGCACGGCGCGCAGTCGGGCGATCCCCGTGAGACCCGCTACGACCCGGCGCTGCGACCCTGGTTCGTGTTCTTCGACGGCGACGCCTCCGACTACCTCGGGGGTGGCATCGACACCCGGTGGTACCGCGACCGCGGGTACATCCTGGTGATGACCGACGCGCACAAGGTGGCGCCGCCGATCGACGGTGTCTCGCCACCCCAGGGAGTGGCTCTCGGCCGGGTCTCGCTACTGGCGCAGCACTCGGCGAGCGTGGTGACCGCCGACTGGACGGCGTTGCCGAAGGTGCTCTCCGCGATGTCGCCGCGCGGCTGAGATCGGCCGGGCGCGGGTTGACTGGGTCGCCCGCGCCGCCGTCGTTCTGCCGCTCCGGCGGCGGTCAGTGGGGGAGCCGGGACTCCAGTGTGCGCGTGAGGATTTCGCACGCGAGGTTCCAGCCGGCCGCCACGTCCGGGTTCAGCGCCACGCCGTAGTCGGCGAGGGCCGGGGCGGCGAGATCGGCAATCTCGTCGTAGCCGACGCGGGTCTGCGCCAGTTCGATGACGTCGAGGAGCAGTCGGATCCGGTCGCCGTCGCCCATCGGCAGGCAGGCGCGGTCGGTGAGGCTGAGGGGCTCGTCTGTGCCGGCCGGATCGGTGGACTCAATCATGGCTCACCGCCGTTTCGTGCGTCGCCGCAGTGTCGTTCGTCGCCGCGGTGTCGGGAGACGTCGCGGCGAGGGCCGCCCGGGTGGCCGCGACGACGCTCGCCCCGGCGGCCTCGAGGGCCTCCGTGCTGCGTTGCGCCCGGCTGAGCACGAAGCCGCCCTCGAGCCCGGTGATCAGTGCGAGGGTCAGCGATCGGGAGGTGGCCGAGTCGAGCCCCCAACGGGCGAACCGGGGAACCCCGGCCCGGACCCAGCCGTCGAACACGTCCGCGGTGGCCCGGCGCAGGGTGTCGTTGGTGCTCGCCACCTCGAGGGCGACGGTGGCGATGGGGCAGGCGTCGGCAAAGTCGGTCTCCACCAGGGTCCGGGCCGCGCCGGTGAACACCGCGGCGACGCCGCTGAGCAGGTCCGGAGCCGGATCCATGATCTCGGCGAAGAGGTCGGCGTACGTCGCGCCGGACGCGCGGATCGACTCGTCGGCGAGCTGCTCCTTGCCGCCGGGGAAGAAGTGGTAGATCGACCCGAACGGTGCGTCCGCCTCGGCGGCGATCCGCTTGAGTCCGGTGCCCGCGTAGCCGTTGCGCCGGAGCAGCTCGGCGCTGCTGTTCATGATCCGAGTCCGGGTGTCCGGCATGGTGATTCCCTCCCTGTCGCGCGGTGGGAACGAAACGGCCGTTGCGTCCGTAGTGCCTGTGACCTAGCCTACATTAGAACGATCTATCTAATCGTTGCCGAGGGGGCGCACCGTGCGCACAGTCGAGCTGTCCGTGGGAACCGTCGAGTACGAGGACACCGGTGGCGCGGGGCCGGTCATCGTGTTCCTGCACGGACTGACCATGGACGGGACCCTCTGGCGCCACGTCGTCGACGACCTGCGTGAGGACTTCCGGTGCATCCTCCCGACCTGGCCGCTCGGCGGGCACCGGTTGCCGATGCGGGCCGATGCCGACCTGTCCTTGCGTTCGCTGGCCGTGCTGATCGGGGAGTTCGTCGAACGGCTCGGCCTCGCGGACGTCACGCTGGCGCAGAACGACTGGGGCGGTGCGCAGGTGCTGGTCGCGAACGGCGACACCTCTCGCATCGGACGGCTCGTCCTCACGGCCAGCGAGGCCTTCGACAACTATCCGCCCCCGCCCGCGCGGCCGATCGTCGCGGCTGCCCGCGTCCCGGGTGGGTTGTTCCTCGCAATGCAACTGATGCGGCTGCGGGTGATGCGGCGGTCACCGCGGGCCTGGGGTGCGATGAGCAAGCGGCCGGTGCCGACCGAGGTGATGGACGGGTGGTTCGGTCCGGCCACCCGCTACCGGTCGATCCGGCGCGACCTGCGCAAGTACGTGACATCCGTCCCGAGCCGACAGGTGCTGGGCGAATGGGCCACCGCGGCAGCCTCGTTCGAGGGTCCGGTGCTGGTGGTGTGGGGGACCGAGGACGTGGTGATGCCGCCCGAGCACGGTCGCCGGCTCGCCGAGACGTTCCCGCGCGCGAGGCTCGTCGAACTCGACGACTGCTACACCCTGATCCCCGAGGACCGCCCGCGTGAACTGGCCGCGGCGATCCGCGACTTCCTCGGGGCGGTCGACGATCCACCCGGGAGTACGGGAGGAGCGGGGACGTGAGGGCCGCCGCGCGGTTCCGCTGTTCCAACCAGTCCGGCCGCTTTGTCGCTAGCCTGGGACGAACCGGACGTAGCGGATACCGACGGGCCCGTCACGTGAAGCTACTGTCGCGCAAGGTGCGACCCGGACACCCCGGGACGGTTGCCGAGAGAAGGGGCTTCAATGAAGAAGCTGCTGAAGTCGTTGTCGGAGACCGAGAACGTGCTGGTGCTGGAGACGAAGCGGGACCACCTGCAGGGTCTGGACGAGGACTCCCTGATCGACCTGCACACCCGGGTGCGCAAGGCCCGCAACAAGCACGCCAAGGTCTACCGGCGTGAGGCCGCTGCCGCGGTGACCGACAAGGCGAGCCGGGGCGCGGCGGGACGGACCACGACTCGAAACGCCGCCAGGGTCGAGGTATTCGAGCAGGCGCTCGGTCGGGTGAGTCGTCGCCTGGGCGCTGTGGCCAAGGAGAGCGCCGCCGAGTTGAAGCGAGAGCGACTCGCGCGGGCACGCCAGGACGCCCCGGACTTCGCGGGCAACGGCACCGGCCCGGATTCCGCGGGTCCGCAGGGCCGGGTGAACAAGAAGTCGAAGCAGAAGTCGGCGGGCCGTAAGAAGCGGGAGGCGTCCGACATCGCCGCCGGCGTCAAACGTCAGGCCAAACGCGACAGTTCGTAGCACCGAGGGCCGCCCGCTCGCGTATGGTCAACTCCGCCTTGACCAGTTCGTATTGAAGGAGCCCACAATGGGAAGCGTCGAAACCATGCTCACCGCCGTCCTGATCGGCGTTGCCACCAATCTCGTGAAGGACCTGATCGGTTCCTGAGCTGGTGTCGAAAGGCCCCCACCCTCGTTCGAGGGTGGGGGCTTTCTCGTCTCCCGCCCCGGCAGGGCGTGGGGTGCCGGGGGAGCGGACTCCTCAGACCACGCAGATCGGGAAGATGACGTTCGGCCCGAGGATCGGTAGCAGCCCGACCGGTGCGCACGAGAGGACAGCGCCGAGCGGACCGAGCTGGCCGAACAGGACGACGGGGTGGACCGCCTCGGGAGCCGGGGCCGGGGCCGGGGCCGCCGCTGCGACACCGGGTCCGAGGGCGATCAGGGATGCGGCAGCCGTTGCTGCCAGTGCGAGGCGTAGCGCGGTCTTGTTCATGGCGGTCTCTCAGCGGCGTGTAGGTGGTGACTGTCCGGCCCGCCCCGGCCTGGGCCTACGGCGGAGCAGGTGTTCGGCTGCCGGTTTTGGCGTCGTGTTGCCCACTGACGTTGTGTTGTCCACTAACACTGCGCTCTGACGTTGCCGATGGCAACCACGCCGGCCGCCACCAGTTGGCCTCGCCCATGAGCTTCACCAGGGCGGGGACGAGCAGCATGCGGACCAGCGTCGCATCGAGCACGAGTGCGATCATCATGCCGATTCCGATGAACCGCATCGGAGTGAGCGTGGAGAGGGTGAACGCGCCGGTGACGAGCACGAGCAGCGCGGCGGCCGCGGTCACCACCCGGCCGGTCCTGGTCGTGCCGGCCAGGATGGCGTCGTCGGTGCTCGCGCCCTGCTGGTGGGCCTCGACCATGCGCGAGATGAGGAACACCTCGTAGTCGGTCGAGAGTCCGAAGACCACGGCGATGACCAGTACCACCATCCCGGCCGCCAGCGGACCCTGGCTGACGCCGAGTACTCCGGCGAAATGGCCGCCCACGAACACGGTCGTCAGGATCCCGAAGGTGGCACCCAGGCTGAGGAAGGCGACGAGCACCGCCTTGACCGGCAGCACGATCGACCCGAACCCGAGGAACAGCAGCACCAGCGTCGCGAGGACCATCACCGCGATCATCAACGGCAGCCGGTCGACGATCGCGTCGACCCCGTCGGCGGTGATCGCGGTCATCCCGCCCAGCATCACGTCGGTGTTCGCCGGGGCGTCGACGGCACGTATGCCGGCGAGGGCGTGCATCGCCTGCTGGGACCGGTCGGGCACCGACAGCTGAGCCCGGAGGAGGGTCACGTCCTCGCGGGTCCCGGCGACGGCGACCTCGGACACGTCGTCGACCGCGGCGATCTCGCGGCGCAACCCCTCCACCCCGAGCGCGGCCGGTGGTTGACCGTCGGCGCCGCGGACCGCGACGATGACGCCGCTGTTCGCTGCAGGGAACTCGGCGGCCACCTGCTCCGCCGTGACCCGCGCTGCGCTGCCGGGCGGGAGCGCGGTGTGGTCGACGTCGGTCAGCGTGATGCCGAGTATCGGGGTGGCCAGTACCAGCAGGGCCGCGGTGACGGCGGTGGCGGTGGCGAGCGGCCGCCTCAGCACGCTCCGGGTGACGCGGCCCCAGAATCGTTGGGCGCGGGCCTCGCCCCGCGCGAAGGCGTCCCGGCGCCAACTGCCCGCGCCGATGCGGGGTCCGAGGAGGACCAGTGCCGCTGGGAGCGCCGTCAGCGACAGCGCCGCGGCGACCGCGACCGCAGACATGGCGCCGTAGCCGAGTGACCGGAGCGAGACCTGAGGGAACACCAGGGTCCCGGCGAAGGCGCAGATCAGCAGGACCGCGGAGAAGCCGACGGTGCGGCCGGCCGTGGCGAGCGTGCGGGCCAGGGCGCCGTCGACGTCGGCGTCGTCGCGGGCGAGTTCCTCGCGGAAGCGGCTGACGACGAACAGCCCGTAGTCGATGGCCAGGCCGAGCCCGAGGAGGGTGGCGATGTTGGCCGCGAAGACGTTGACGTCGGTGAACTCGACGATCAGCCGCAGGCTGGCCATGGCCCCGAGAATCGCCAGCCCGCCGACGGCCACCGGCAACGACGCGGCGACCAGCCCGCCGAAGACCAGCACCAGGACCAGCAACGTGACCGGCAGGGACAGCGACTCGGCGACCACGAGGTCGCGTTGGGACTGCGTGTTGATGTCGGCGGCAAGGGCGGCGAACCCGGTGATCTCGGTGTGCACGCCGGGCACCGACAGGTGCGGGGCGATGTCGGCGAACGCGACGATGCGCTGGTCCTCGTCGCCCGCCGCGAACACCACGGCCAGTGCCTTCGTCCCGTCGGCCGACCGGAGTGAGGAGGCGGCGGCCGGGGTGTTCCAGTAGGTCAGCACCGGCTTGTCGAGCAGGGCCGGGTCGAGGGTGTCGAGACGGGCCTGCACCGCGGGTCCGATGTCGTCGAGACTCTGGCCGTCCGGGGCGGTGTAGACGGCGACGACGTCCGGGCTCTGGCGGCCGAACAGGTCGTCGACGAGCCGCTCGACCTGCATCGACTCGCTGCCGTGGTCGGCATACCCGCCGGAGCCGAGTCGCGACGACACCGACGCGCCCCACGCGCCGGCGGCGACGACGAAGCCCACGGTGAGCAGCAGGACGATCCACGGGCGCCGTGCCACCGCCGCGGCCCACCGGGTCATCGGGCGGCGCCGTCCGGCGATCGCTGCCCGGCAGTGGCCGCGGCCAGGTCGGGGTACAGCGGGGCGAAGACGCCGAGCGAGGCGGCGCGCGAGAAACCGTCGGTCCCGCGGCGGGCGGCGATGTCCGCGAGTTGGCGACGGCCGTAGTAACCGGCGGGCTGCGTCGACGGCGGCATCGGAGACAGGGTGTTCTCGACCGCCGCGGTGAGGTTGCGTACGAACACCGAATGGCAGGCCCGCAGCCCGGCGAGCATCACCTCCTGGAACCCGTCCTGCGGCGCGATCGGGAACCGTTCGATGTCGAGGACGGCGCCGGTGTCGATGCCGCCGTCGACCTCGTGCAGTGTTGCGCCGTAATGCGTTTCACCGCCCAGCAACGCCGCGGCGATGGCGATCTCCGGTAGGCCGCGGTACGCCGGGAGTGGGCCGTTGTGGATGTTGTAGATCCGCAGGCCGGAGCCGAGCAGCTTCGGCCGCAGGATGGTCTCGTTGTTGATCGACCACATCAGATTGTCCCGGCAGGCAGCCGTCACGGTGGCGGCGTCGTCGTTGACGTCGGTGGTCCGCAGTGCCGGAATACCCTCCGGGACAGCTTCGTCGGGGCCCACGCAGACCAGGTCGACCCGGTGTCCGGCGGCGTCGGCCGCGCGCACGGCCCGCCACAGCAGGGCGCCCCGACCGACGAAGATCACGACGCCGCCCCGGCGTCTCGGGCCGCGACCGCGGCGGCGTGCACCCGGGCGAGGGTCAGGTGGTGGACCAGCCCCTCGAGTTGCGCGACGAACCGGGCTTCGCCGGCCGCGCCGACGACGGTCCTGGAGACCTGCGAGAGCATCTCGAGGGAGGACAGCGAGTCGCCGCCGAGCGCGAAGAAGTCCGAGTCCGGTGTCAGGCGCTGCGGGCCGATCTCGAGGACCTTCGCCCAGATGGCGGTGACGCGTCCCAGGTCCGGGTCCGCGTCGTCATCTGGCATCGGGGCGGCGTCTCGCGGGCCGGCGGCCTCGCCGGCGCCGGGCAGCCGGGACAGGTCGAGCTTGCCGTTGCCCGTCAGCGGGAGGTCGTCGACGACGTGGATCGCCGCCGGGATCATGTACGTGGGCAGGCGTTCGGCGAGGAAGCCCCGCACCGCGTCGACGTCGATGCCGCCGTCCGCAACGAGGTACGCGGCGAGGACGTTGCCGCCGCTCGGGCCGCGCCGGCCGGCCACCGCGGACCGGCCGATGCCCGGGAACCGGTCGAGCACGGCCTGGACCTCGCCGGGCTCGACGCGATTGCCGCGGACCTTGACCTGGTCGTCGACGCGGCCGACGAAGTCGAGCACCCCGGAGGGCAGCAGGCGGGCCAGGTCCCCGGTGCGGTAGGCCCGGACGCCGCCCGGCAGGACGACGAACCGCTGCGCCGTCAGCTCCGGCCGGCCCAGGTACTCGCGGGCCACCTGGGGGCCACCGAAGTAGAGCTCGCCGATCTCGCCGGCCGGGACCGGCCGCGCCTGCGCGTCGAGCAGGTACACCGGGGTGTTCGTCGCCGGCGTGCCGATCGGGACCGACGTCGCGTCGGGGTCGGGGTCGGGGTCGGGGTCGGGGTCGATCAGGTGTGAGGTGCACACGATGCTGAGTTCGGTGGGGCCGTAGCTGTTCTGCAGGCGCGCGCCGGGCCCGAAGAACCGGCGTGCCGCCGCGGCCAGCCCCGGCCGGAGTTGCTCCCCTCCGATGATCACGGTGCGCGGATTCGGCGGGTCGACCTCCAACCCGACGACGACCTCGAGCAGGCTGGGGGTGAGCAGGAAGGTGTTCGCGACGCCGTCGCCGACCATCGACCGCAGCGACACGTGCGAGATCTCGCCGGGCACCAGGGTGACGGCGCCGCCGGTCAGCAGCGCGCCGAAGAACGCCGCGCAGGCCATGTCCGCGGCCGGCGTGTGGTGGTGTGCGAACCGGGTCTGCGGCCCGAGCAGGTACCAGTCGGTGGCCGAGTCGACGAAGTTGACCACGCCGGCGTGGGGGACCAGGACGCCCTTCGGCTGCCCCGTCGACCCGGACGTGTAGGTGACGAACGCGATGTCGTCACCGCAGATCCGTTCGCGGACGGGGTGATCGGTGTGTTCGGGGAGATCTTCCAGGACGAGCACCGGTACGTCTGCGGTGATCCGGTCGCGGTGCGGCCGCGCCGCGAGCAGCGCCCGGGCCCCCGAGTCGGCAACGATCGCCGAGAGCCGGTCGGCGGGGTGCTTCGGGTCGAGCGGGAGGAAGGCCGCCCCGGCCCGGAGGATGCCGAGCTGGCCGGCGACGCCGTCGACGCTGCGGTCGGCGAGGATGGCCACGATCGAGCCCGGCCCGGCGCCGTGGCCGCGGAGTTCCGCCGCGATCGCGTCGGCCCGGCGGTCGAGTTCCCGGTAGGTGTGCCGGCCGGCCGGTCCGATGACCGCGACCGCGTCCGGGGTCAGTTCGGCGTGCCGGCGGAACCGGAGGTCCGCGTTGTCGGCGGTCGCGGTGGTGATGGTCTCCACGGGCAGGGCGGGCGCGAGGTCGAGAGCCGGCGCGGGGTCGTCGACGGTCAGCGCGGCGGCCACCCGGTCGAGCAGTTCGTCGAGGCGGCCCGCCACCTTGTCCCCGGCCCGGCAGGACACCGTGATCTCGGTGCTCCCACCGGATTCGAGGACCACGAACGACATCGGCACCAGGCCGGTGTGGACCGGGAGTGCCCGGACGCTGGCTGCGGTGAAGCCGGGGGCGGACAGGAGTTCGGGGTCGACGTCGCCGGCATGCGAGACGATCGCGGCGACCAGGTTCCGGTCGGTGTGGGCCCCGAGGCGATGCGCGGCCTCGAGGATCGCGCGGGTCACGGCCGCGGGCAGCTTCGCCAGGCCGCCGTTGTCCATCTCGTTGAGCTCGCGCCCCTCGACCAGGCCGACGAGCAGTTGCGCGTTCACCTGGGACCAGGACTGGCCGGGGGCGACGTCCAGGAACAGGGGCAGCGCCAGGTTCGCGGTCGAGCGGATCGTGGGGTCGTGGCGGCGCAGGTCGACCGGGACCATGATCCGGGTGGGCCGGCCGACGGCGTCGGCGAGGACCGCCGAGATCCGAGCGACCGCGCCCGTGGTGGTGCCGGGCACGGTGCGGTGACGCCAGGTGAAGCGGGCGTCGCGCGGCGCCCGGCCGGTGACGCCGAGGGGTGAGCGACGGGTCGGCACCAGCGTGGTGGGCTTGCCCCGCATGCCGATTCGGGCGACGAGGTCGTGGTCCGCGGTGGGATCGGGCGCGCCGACCGGGTCCTCGCCCCGCAGTACCCGGAAGACGTCAGCGGCCCACGTGCCGAGTCCCTTCGCGTCCATCACGCCATGGAAGGCGCGGAAGACGACGGTGGTGGCCTCCCCGTGCAGCAGCACCACCTCGGTGGTGGCCTGCGGGCTGAGCCCGAGCTGCCGGCGCAGGACAGGGCTGGCGTCGAGGTCGGTGAAGTCGATCTCGGCCGAGTCGACGACCTCGACGTGCGGCGCCGCGCCGGAGTCGACCCAGGTGCCGGCGCGGCGCACCAGCCGGGTGCCGGGACATGCGGCGGACGCGCGTGCCACCGCCGCGTCGAGGTCGTCGGGATCGAGGTCGCCGGTGCCGGTGACGACGAGCTGGATCGCGAACGGCGGCGCCAGCGGCTGCGTTGCCAGGTACAGCCGTTCAGTGGCCGAGACGGGTCGCTGGAAGGTGGGGACGGTCGTGGTCACGGGCAACCTCGGTTCGGCGCGGGTGGTGGGGTCAACGGAGATCACGGGTGAGCGTGGCGAGGCCGCCCTGGCGGTCCACCCAGTCCCGGAACTCGGCCATGCCGGCGGCGCGGTCGACCACCGGGGCGTACCCGAGGTCGCGTCGGGCGGCGCTGGTGTCGAAGGTCGACGAGCGGGTCATCAACGCCAGCACGTACATCGAGAGCGGCGGCGAGTACCGGGTCGCCAGGTAGGGGATCTTCCAGACCAGGTCGAGGACTCGGACCGCGGACCGGACCACCCGCGGGTCGGCCGACCGGTCCGGCATCTCGAACCCGAAGTCCTGCGCCACCTCGGCCATGTACGGCCAGATGTTGGTGACCTCGGCGTCGGCGATGAAATACGCCTTGCCGCCGACGGTGTCGGATTCCGCGGCCCTGACGCAGGCGTCGACGATGTTGTCGACGTGGCACAGCGACGCGAGGACGTCGCGGCCACCGGAGAGGTTCGGCAGGGTCCCGGCCCGGGCCCGGCCGAGGAGCCGCACGATGGGACCCGAGCGGTCGCCCGGTCCCCAGATCGCCCGCGGTCGCAGCGCGCAGGTGGTGAACCCGTCGGTGTTCGCGGCCAGGACCGCCTGCTCGGCGGCGGCCTTGGTCTCGGAGTAGAGGTTGAGGAACCGGGTGGGGTAGGGCGCCGACTCGTCGAGGCCGAGCTGGTCGCCGCCGTCGTAGCTCATCAGCGCGCTGGGGCTCGAGATGAAGACGAAGCGGCGGGCGCCGTTGGCCCGCGCCGAGGCGAGCAGTTGCGCTGTGGCGTCGACGTTCTCGCGCTGGAACTGGGACCGGACACCGCGTTCGTCGACCCGGGCGGCGCTGTGGACGACGACGTCGACGCCGCGGGTGGCGGCATCGAGGGAGTCCGGGTCGGCGAGGTCCCCGTAGACGAGAGTCATCGCGGAGGTGTCGCCGAGGTCGGTCAGGATGCTGCTGCGGCGGACCAGTATCGAGACCTGGTGCTCACCGTCGTCGACCAGGCGGCGGGCGAGGCGGCCGCCGAGGAATCCGGATGCCCCGGTGACCAGGATCCTCACGGGTTCGTCTCCTTCGTCGAGGAACCGGGCTGGGTCTTCCACCAGGTCATGCCGAACGTCATGGTGAGCAGGGCGGTCGCCAGCGGCGCCCGGTCGCCGCCGGCCACGCGGACCGCGGCCGGGACCTGCGCGGCGTGCACCACGACGCTGAGGACCGCGTCGAGCCACCAGGCGGCCCGGGCCAGCGGATGCCGCAGGGGCCGTCCCCGCAGGGCCCGACCGGCCCCGAAGGCGAGGTAGAGCCACCCGAGGATCGGAATCATACGGAGCAGGGCGATTTTCGGCGTCACGACTGCGCTCCTCGGGTGAGGCGGGTGGCGGCCCAGACCGCCAGCTCCTCGCGGCCGATCTTGGCGTTGTGGCGGATGTCGACCGGAAACTGCGGGTGGACCAGGAACCGGTCGATCTGCGCGGTGAGCGGGAACCGGGCACCGCGCTCGCGCAGGCCGTCGAGGACGGCGGCGGCGTCGGCGCCGGGGGACGTCTCCACGCACAGGACGGGACGCTGGGCGCCGCGGTCGCCGACACCGACCAGCGCGGTGCGGGCCACGCCCGGCGCGGCGTTGAAGACCTGCTCCACCTGCACCGGGTGCAGCGTCACCGCGCCGGTCTCGACGCGCTGGGACTTGCGGCCGCAGAACCAGATCCGGCCCTCGTCGTCGATCCGCCCGAGATCGCCGGTGCGGTGCCAGGTCCGGTCGCCGTCCGCGATCTTGCCGGTCAGGTTCGCGGCCGCCGGCCAGTGGTAACGGGTGCTGACGTTCGGGCCGCTGACGACCAACTCCCCGATGGCGCCGCGCAGCGGTTGGGCCTGCGCCCAGCCCTCGAGCGGGGCGTCGGTGACGGCGATGACCCGGACCTCGACCCCGTCCACCGGCCGGCCGATGCAGGTGCCGTCGCCGCTCTGGGCGCGCTCGATCAGGCCGTCGAGCAGTTCGCGCGACTCGATCGTGGACATCGGGATCGCCTCGGTCGCACCGTATCCGGCGTGGACCTGGGCGTCGGCCGACAACACCTCGCGCAGACCGGTGACGACCGCGGCCGGCACCGGGGCGCCGCCGGAGAAGACCGCACGGACGGTCGGCATGACCACCTCGTGGGTCCGGGCGTGGTCGAGCAGCGGGCCGAGCAGGGCGGGGGAGGCGAACATGGTGCGCACCCGGAACCGGTTGACGGCGTCGACCACGTGCCGGGGGTCGGTGTCACCGACCTTGCTCGGGACCAGCGGCGGCAGCACCACCTGGGCGCCGAGCAGCAGGTACAGGACCCCGAACATCGGCAGCGTCACCAGGGCGGATTCCTCCGCGGTGACCGCGGTGACGGCCTGCGTCTGGGTCAGCATCGCGGCGAGGTTGCCGTGGGTGAGCTCGACGGCCTTCGCCGGCCCGGTCGACCCGGTGGTGAAGGCGATCATCAACAGCTCGTCGTCGCCGGCCGGTGCGGTCGGCGGTCGCTCGCCGACGGGCTTGCGGCCGAGGCCGGCGAGGGTGTGCCCACCCCAGAACCAGCGGCGTCCGACGGTCACCTTGGCGCCGACCCCACGGAACCCCCGCCGGAACAGGACCCGCACCGCATGCGCCTGGGGCAGCCCGACGAAGGCCTGCGGGTCCACCGCGGCGAGGCAGCGAAGCATGGGACGCAGCCCCATGCCGGGATCGATCACCACGGGGACGGCGCCGGCCTTGAACAGCCCGAACAGGATCGCGTACAACTCGGGACCGGGGTTGACCAGCACGATCGTCCGGACACCGGCCGTCATGCCCGCGGCGGCGAACCGCTGCGCGAGGGCGTCGGACCACTGGTCGAGCTCACCGAACGTCACGTCGGCGTAGTCGGGCAGTCCCTCGGCGGCGGCGCCGGCTGCGGACGTCACCGCCGGGGCACCGGGCCGCCGGCGGGCCGTGGCGGTGAGTCGGTCGAGCCAGTTGTCCGTCAATGCGGCGCTCATCGCCCGGCTCGGCCGGACGGCATCCGGTACACGGTGGCCGCGGCGCTGGGCCCGGCGCCGGCCGCCACGAACAGGACCCGCTCGACGCCGTCGAGCCGACCGGCGCCGACGGCATGGTGGTAGGCCAGGGCCAGGGCGGCGGTGTGTGTGTCGCCGGTGACGTGGTCCGCGGTGCCGGCGTCGTCGACGGCGCGGATGCCGACCTTCGCGGACAGCGCGGCGCGGAATCCCGGCGTCGGCCGCGAGGAGATCAGCACGGTGGTGGCCGGATCGCAGTCGGTGGCGTCCAGGGCGGCGGTCGCCGCGGACAGCGCGACGTCGAGGACGCGGGCCTCGAAGTCGTCGGACCGCCGGACGGTCATCGCGCTGCGGCCGGTGACGCCCATCGTGTCGGTGTCGACGAAGCCCTCGACGGCGGCCGGGCCGTCGGCCAGCTCGACATGCAGGGGGCCGAAACCGTCTGCCCCGTCGGTGTGTTCGAGCAGGAGCGCCGCACCGGCGGTGGCGTACGGGAAGTCCGCCGGGGCGTCGGGTCCGGTCATCGACGGATGGGTGTCGCCGGAGACAACCAGCACGCGGCCGGCGCTGCCGGTGGTGAGCAGCGCGGACGCGACCTGGACGGCGTTGAGGACGCCGCAGGCGCCGTTCATCAGGTCGAACGAGAACGACCGGGGGTCGTGTTCGTCGTACTCGAGCCCGATCCCGGCGGCCTTCTGGATCAGCGCGCCGATCGCCGGTTCGACGGTGTTCGAGTCCCGGTAGATGCCGGTGTTGATGAGCACCCCGATGCTCTCGGGGGCGACGGCGGCGTCGGTGAGCACCGCACGCACGGCGCGGCCGGCGTGCTCGATGCTGCTCGCGGTGTCCGTGTCGTGGCTGGCGCCGGTTGCCGTGATGACGATACCCATTTCAGGCCTCCAGAGACGAGACGGTGGCGGACAGGAACCCGGTGACGATGCCGGACGCCGCCGGCACCATCAGGATCTTCGAGCCGGCGGGAATGTTGGACTGCCGCAGCTGGTCGTGCAGGACGATGAAGTGCGAGGTGGTGGACGTGTTGCCGTACTTCTCGACCACGTTGAGCGCCTCGGGCATCGGCGTGCCGAACTCGCGTTCGCCGAGCGCGTTCATGAACGTCACTGCGGACGCGCCGAACTGGTGATGAATGATGTAGTCGAACTCTTCGTCGGCGAAGGTGCGCCCCTGGCGGGCCAGGTGATTGCGCTGGGTGTCGGTCCAGAGCTTGAACCGGTCCTCGTTGTGCATCCGCCGGTTGTCGGTGTACAGCGCGACGCCCGCGGTCCGGTCGCTGGGCATGCCCAGGCAGGCGTCGGCGTACTCGGAGGCGGTCATCAGCTCGATGTAGTCGATGCGGTCGCCCTCGTCCTCGGACCGGTCGATGACCAGCGCACACCCGGAGTCGCCGACGGAGAGCGAGGCGAACTGCGGGTCGTAGCCGCCGGCGAGTTCCTGGACGGCGGTCTCGGCGATCGGGGTGATTGCCTCGCCGCTGACCACCATCCCGTTGCGGACCGTGCCGGCCCGGATCATCCGGTCGAGCAGGTAGGCGCCGGTGAGCATGCCCGCGCAGGCGTTGGACAGGTCGAAGTGGATGGCCCGCCGCGCGCCGAGTTCCTTGGCGATCGCCGAGGCGAAGGAGGGCTCGAAGTAGGTCTTCGTGCGCTCCTTGCTGCGGGTGATGGACACCGAGATGACCACGTCGAGGTCGTCCGCGCCGTAGCGCGAGCGCGAGAGGCAGTCGCGCGCGGCCTTCATCGCGAGCGCGAAGGAGTCCTCGTAGTTTTCGGGCGACTTGTCCCGGACCCGTCGTTCCTGCACGCCGGTGACCGCCGCGAAGTCGAAGGACGGCTTCTGGGCGAGTTGCTCGATCAGATCTTCGGTGGTGAGGACGTCGACCGGAAGGTAGGCGCCGATCGCCTCGAATCGTGAATGGGCCAATGAATTCTCCTCAGCTGGGTCGAGCAACCGGACAGCAACGATTGGGCGCGAAAACACCAGTGCTCCACGAAGTTTCCGCGAACCGGGCGCGGCGGGCATGTGGAGTGTCTGGATCCGCTCGGAGTAGGTTCTCACCCCCGCCTACCTCCGCGCCGAGGAATGTACACAGTGAACCGAGGTCCCGGGGTTCCGAGCGTGGCGACATGCTCTGGAATGTCCAGTACCTGCGGTTACATGTAGTGGGGCGGGTCGGACTCGTGGATGGGATCTGGCCGCGGCCCGCACCGTGTCTGGATTTGCTGTGGCGCCGTCCAGTGGGGGATGTGGTTGATCATTGAAACATTGTGCGGCGAAAGGATTTCAAGGTCTTCGTCGATGTCAATGTAAGTGGGCGGGCAGGTCACAGACTTGGCAGGTGCCAGGCGACAACCCTTTCCCCCACGGACAACGACCAACTCCTCATGTGACTGCCCCGGGGCCGAGAGCCCGCGGGCTCTCGGATAGGCGGTTCGGCGCCGAATGATCGGACCGAACGGGATGTCGACGCGGGCGCACACAGACGCGGACAGACCGATGTAGTTCAACGCCGCCACGGTGCGTTCCGGGTTCGCGAATTGTGACTGGACGACGAGAATGCGGCCGCGGGGCACGAGAAGGTCGCCGGCACAGTGGGCCGAGAACTGCGCCGCCGTCGATTCCGGCATCCCGCCGAGTGCATTGCCCGCCGAGGATCCCTCCTGCCGGACAGGAACCGTACGGGGGATTGGCGAGTACCAGATCGAAGGGACCGTCCGATATCGCGGCTGACAGTCCGCCACGCCGGACGCGGTCCGGCAGTCGGTGGATCCGGGCGTTGGTATTCGAGAGTGCGGGGAATTCCTCAGGACACCCGGTCAGCCCTTGAACGCGTCCTTGACCTTCTCGCCCGCCTGCTTGAGATTCCCCTTGGCCTGGTCCTTGCGTCCTTCTGCCTCGGTGTCCTTGTCGCCGGTGGCCTCGCCGACGTTCTCCTTGGCCTTGCCTGCCAACTCTTCTGCCTTGTTCTTCGCCTTGTCGACGGCTCCCATGGTGTGCTCCTTCGATATCTCGAACGTCGCTCTCTGCAACTTCCGGTAGGTGTCCGACATACCCGTTCCCCGGCCTCGGGAAACACCGCGACAACCCGTGGCATCGGGGTGAGCCTCCGCGCGCCCTATCCCTCGTGGCCCGGACGAGACCTACCCTCGCGGTCGGGCTTTCCGTCAGAATTCTCGGGGTCGTAGTCAGGGTCGATCTGGTCCGCCCGGTCCCATTCCTTGTTCAGGTCTTGACGGGCCGAGGCTGCTTCGCTGGTCCGCGCGGCGGCACGCTCCTGCAATCGCGCCGCCTCGGCCGACTTTGCGTCCGCCTCCGCGGCAGCCGCGCGGGCCTTGGCCGCGGTCTCGTTGGCGAGTGCCTCGTCCTGTCCGACCTTGTGCGACTGCTTCGTCGCCTTGCTGCGGATGTCATCGGCTTGGGCGCGGCGCTGCTCCGCGCGCCGGCGCGTCAGCGTCCAGATGAGCGCGACAACGACGAGAACAACGACGACAGCGACGATGATCCAGATGGTGGTGGTGTCCATGTCGGCTCCTTGATTCTGGGGTCACCGGATTTGATTGTCACGAGTGGTGTTCGGTGACCAGGTGGGCACACGCCGCGACCGTCGGCCTCGGTCAGGCTCACCACGGGAGGATTGCCCACCGGGCACGAGTTGAAACGTCGCGTCGGGACTCGGGTGGGTGCAACCCGCGGTGGGTACTGGAAGGACACCCGGTGGCTCGCTGCGCCGCGACCTCAGGGTGGTGCACCGGGGTGCCGGGCGTAACACGTCAACCGATGTCGACGGTAGACCCGACGACGGCCGCGCCGGCCTCGACTACGATTGCTGCGTTATGGCGGAGGAGTGGGGCTTGGGTACCTATGGTCCGCGAGACTTGTTGCGCGCCTATGAGTGTCACGCGACGCGAGAGGTGCGGCCGGCCTCCGGCGAACTGCTGATCGCTATCCCGCTCGGTGACGAGAGCACCTTGGAGATCACGGTCGTCGATCCCTCGGCGGACTGGATCGAGTCGCGACTTCGCGGGCTCTTCGCGTCGCTGGGCGAGATAGACCGCCGCGCCCAACGCATGCTGCGCGGCGAGTTCTCGATTGGCTGGATCGAACTCGACTCTGCGCGTCACGGCATCATCGACTACTGGGCCACCGGGGTCAACAGTGAGTACGCCATCGACATCTCGTGGACCGGAGATGCATGGGTGGAGTCGCCGGCCGAACAGTTGACCTGACGCACGACTGGAGTTGCTCTTGCGCCCTGTTCGGGTGCGCCGGCTGTTGTGGTGCGTCGGCCGGCTCGCGCTGGAGGGCCGTTGCCTGTCATCCGGTAGCGACACGGGTCTGCAATCATGGTCGGATGGAGCATCCGTCGGCCGAGGAAGTGTTCACGACCCTGCTCGGCGAGAGTGTGGTTCCGCTCCTGAAGGAGCAAGGATTCCGGAAGCGAAGACTGACTTTCACGCGGGAGCGGGATGGTCTGGTCGACGTCGTCAACCTGCAGCGGTCGGCGGGGAACAGTTACGAGTCGATTCGGTTCTACGTCAACTGCGGTGTCTACTCGGCGGAGTTCGACCGGGTCATCGGACGGTCACCCCAGCAGCATCCGGCCGAGGTCGACTGCCAGTACCGGCGCCGGATCGAGAGCATTGCGGCCGGGATCGGGCCGCACGTGACCGTGAACGCGGACATCGATGTTCCCGCCGTCGCCGACCAGCTGTGCGCGGCACTCACCGGTGCGTTGGCGGTGATGGGGCAGGTTTGTGGCCCCGACGACGTCGCCGAATCGGTGGGGTCGGACATAGACTTCGACGTCCTCCGCTACCGGCTCGCCACGGGCGAGGTGTCCGGTGCGCGCGAGCAGTACCTGCGAGCGCGCGCCCGCTTCGGTGCAGAGCCCCGTTGGTCGCGCCTCGAGGAGCAGTTCCGCAGGGCGGCGGACTCCTACGCCGTCGCCGTCGTCGACCTTGGCTAGCGGGCGAGGATCGTCCCGAACTCGAAATGGAGTCGCCCGCCGAGTCGTCAATCTCACTGTCGGACAGGACGAAGCCCCCACCTCGACGAGATGGGGGCTTCTTGGTGCGGGAGGCCGTGAGAGACGGGCCGGTGGGTCAGGAACCGAGCGGCAGGAGACCGAAGATCAGGTCGTCCGAGCCTGTCATGCCGATGAAGCCGAAGTCCGTCGAGCCTGCCGAGCCGAGGGGGCTTCCCTGCCGGTGCCAGGTGGTGCAGCCGACGGAGTCGAGCCGGTCGCCGATCTCCAGGTCGATGATGCGGTACTCCGTGGTGAAACTCTCGCCCGGCTGATTGTCGCCACCGGGGGTGATGGTGTAATCGCAGGTCCAGCGCGTGTTGTCCGTAATACGGGAGTAGTACGCCCCGGGCTCCATGTCGACGCCCGCCACGTAGGACTGACTCGTCGTGCCGGGGATGCTCACGGGGGCCGCGCCGGCGATGCCGGCGGTGCCGATGGTGAGGCCGATGGCGGCGATGGCGGCGCCGGTGATTCCTGCGGTTCTACGCACGGTGGTTCTCCTCGTCGTTGTGGTGTGAGCCAGGAGACAGTAATGGCATTCACAATGCGTCTGCGGGGAAGTCGGCAAATTGCCTGCGCCGTCCACGAGCGTGGGGCCGCCGAGGCCGCCACTTCGCCGGGGTGCGTCACCACGCTTGGTCGGAAGTCTCCGATCTCGTTGCGGGACAGGCGAACCCGCTTTCGGACAGTGGCTCACCCGTGGGGGTCGTCACGCAGGTCGATCCCGTGCCGGCCACGTGTTCCCGACGAGCCGGACGCGCTCGCTACCCGCCTCGACGGTGACCGGACGGCGGCGCCGGCGGGCACGGCTCCGGGTGCGCAGAACTTGCTCGATGCGGGCCCGACGCGCCGACCGTGCCGGACGAATGGGGATGCCTGCGAGCCACTGCGAGCTTCTCGGGGCATACCCCCATAGGGGTGCCCGCTCGAATACCCGCTCTGATCTGGCCTTACTGGTGCCCTCGGTGAGACTCGAACTCACACTGCACGGGTTTTGAATCCGTGCAAAAGCGTTTCCCCTGGTCAGGCTTGAGCGCCGTTGCTGACAGAATCTCGGTTGATATGTGCAGGTAATTCGCATACTTCTGTCACTTCTGGACCGAAGCTGTCAGCCTCGACGCACAAGGCTATCCGGGATCACTGCGAGTGACTGCGAGTGAAACTGAACGGCAGCTCTCCCCGCCGCTGTCGGGTGATCGGGGGTCGGCGGAGTCGAAGTGACGTTTACACGCTAATGGCGAACTGGAAGTCCGTCAGCATGAGTGCGATCCAGCACGCGGGGACACCCGCTGCGAAAGACCAGCCAAGTAACCGAAGTTTCGGCGCGAACCGTTGTATCGCTACCGCGATCAGTACTACCGCGATGAGTGGGACGAGGAAGGGCAAAGCCCAGTTCGTCCAGCCATCGGCGCTGAGGAGGCCAAAGACGATCAGCCCCACCACGAAACACCACCAGAAGGCGGCTCCAAGGATGAGGCCGAGTGGTATCACGATTGCCCGGACATAACCCTTTGTCATGCACTGGAAGCTATCAGCGGTGCCACTGGCTGCTCGTTGATGCGCTGCGGGTGGCACGCGGTTCCGGCGTCGAGTCCTCCCGGTCGTACCCCCACCCGCTGACGAAGTGCACCCGCTTGGTCCACCCGGCGGCCTGCCGGCCGGCGCGCCAACTCGCCTGGCGGGTGAACCGGGTCTCGGCCAGCTCGTCGGCGTGTAGCGCCTTCCCCCGCTCGACCGGGTCGCTGTGCCGGTCGTAGTGCGCCTGCCGGCACGCGGCCCGCAGGCACCGAACGCACGTCCGCCCGGCCGGCTGCGAGTCGGCCCCGGCCGTGACGGCGATCGTCGTCGTCCTGGCGGTCAGCTCGTGCCCTCGCGGGCAGCGAGCGGGGAGGGTCGACATGTTGTTGGTCTGGGTGCTCACCGGTGATCCTCCCAACGTCGTCGCTCGATCCACGACCACTCACGCGGCACGGGTGGCAGGGGAGTGGATGAAGCACCGCGAGCACCGCGAGCCGAAGACGGTGGCAAGTTACCGGTCGCTGCTCGACGGGCTCGTGCTGCCGACGTGGGAGGACGTGACTCGTCTTCCCTGGCAAGGGCGGGGAGTGGATGACGACGGGGGAGTTCCGGTGGAAGTTCGACCCGGTGGCGACGGCGGCCGGCGTGGACGGTCTCGTGCCTCACGAGCTGCGGCATACGGCGGCGTCCCTGGCGATCCGGTCGGGGGCGGGCATCAAGGTGATTCAGAAGATGTTGGGGCACAAGACGGTCACGCTCACCCTCGACCGGTACGGTCACCTGTTCCCTGGCGAGCTGGACGCGCTCGCGACCCGCCTCGACGGCGACCGGACGGCCGCGCTGACGGGCAAGGTCCCCGGCAAGAAGGGCGGCGCGCTGACGGCGCTCGATCTCCTCGACGCGCCCGATGCGCAGGAGGATTAGGGGCTGCTGCGAGTGACTGCGAGTGAGAACTGACGTACCCCTAGCGGGTATCTGTCAGGAAACTTGCTCTGATCTGGCCTTACTGGTGCCCTCGGTGAGACTCGAACTCACACTGCACGGGTTTTGAATCCGTTTCCTCTGCCAATTGGGATACGAGGGCTGGTGCGGTTACCCACTCTAGAAGATCGGGTGGCAGGGTCAAGCACCGGTACCCTTCAAAAGGCTTGCGCCACGTTTCCGGGGTGGCCGGCAGTAGAGGAAGGCAACGATGAACGCTCCTGTCACGCAGGGAGAAGGACCCGCCCCACGCCGTGTGGTGGTCGCCGAGGACGAGGTCCTGATCCGCATGGACCTGGTCGAGATGCTCCGCGAGGAGGGCTACGACGTGGTCGGCGAGGCCGGGGACGGCCAGCGCGCCGTCGAGCTCGCCGAGGAGCTGCTGCCCGACCTGGTGATCATGGACGTGAAGATGCCTCGCCGCGACGGGATCGACGCCGCGTCGGAGATCGCCGTGAAACGCATTGCGCCGGTGGTGATCCTGACCGCGTTCAGTCAGCGCGAGCTGGTCGAGCGGGCCCGTGACGCCGGTGCGATGGCGTACCTGGTCAAGCCGTTCTCCAAGGCGGACCTGGTGCCGGCCGTCGAGCTGGCCGTGAGCCGGTTCGCGGAGCTCTCCGCCCTCGAGACCGAGGTGGTCAACCTGACGGACCGCATCGAGACCCGCAAGCTGGTCGAGCGGGCCAAGAGCGCGCTGATGACCTCGCAGTCGCTGACCGAGCCCGAGGCGTTCAAGTGGATCCAGCGCGCCGCGATGGACGGCCGCACCAGCATGAAGGTCGTCGCGACGGTGATCCTCGATACCCTCGGCGCCGGCTGACCGCTCCTCGGAGCAGAAACCCGGCCGCGGGAAACGCCCCGGCGGTGACCGGGGCGTTTCCGGCATGTTTCGTACCTCGCTGCCACGTAATTGTGCGCACGGAAACGCGAAACGCCGTGGACATTCCATTGTGATGCACGGTGATTCCCGCGGGGATATGTTTTCCCCGGGCTGGCGTGGTCGGCCCCTCCGGCGCGACCGGGGAGCACCTATTTCGGAGGTGGGACGTGCATCGTCGTGCAGCGAAGGGCGCATTGATCGTGGGAGTGGCCGCGACACTGGTGGTCGCGGGATGTAGCAGCAAGTCGACCGACGGCGGATCCGCCGGCGGCACGTCCTCGGATTCCTCCTCGAGCGCACTGAGCATCCAGCCGCAGGTGCTCCTGGACGCCCAGGGCAGCGAGGTGCCCACCGCGGACGTCACCGACGCGGTCAACCCGGCCGGCAGCGGCAACGCGACCTGCTCCGGCGTCACCCTGGCGATGGCGGGGGCGCTCACCGGGCCGAACGCCGCGCTCGGCCAGAACATCCTCTACGGCGCCAAGCTGGCCCTCGACAAGCACAACCAGGCCAACCCGAACTGCCAGGTCGAGATGCGTCAGTTCGACACCGAGGGCGACCCCCAGAAGGCCACCCAGGTGGCGCCGAACATCGTCGGCGACCAGTCCGTCATCGGGCTCCTCGGGCCCGCGTTCTCCGGCGAGACCAAGGCCACCGGATCGATCTTCAACCAGGCAGGCCTGCCGTTCCTCACCGCGTCGGCCACCAACCCGACCCTCACCGAGAACGGCTGGACCACCTTCTTCCGCGGCCTGGGCAACGACAACAGCCAGGGTTCCGTCGTCGCCAAGTACCTCACCGGCACCCTCGACGCCAAGAGGGTGTGCGTGGTGCAGGACGACACCGACTACGGCGTCGGCCTCGCGAAGGTGGTGACCGCCGAGCTCGGCGCCGTCGCCGACCCCGGCTGCGCGGCCAGCGTGAAGAGCGGCCAGAAGGACTTCTCGGCCACCGTCTCGCAGATCAAGGCGGCCGCCCCGGACGCGATCTGGTACTCCGGCTACTACGCCGAGGCCGCGCCGTTCGTGACCCAGCTGCGCGAGGGCGGCGTCACCGCGACCTTCAGCTCCGGCGACGGCTCCAACGACCCCGAGTTCGTCAAGCAGGCCGGCAGCGCGGCGCAGGATGCCGTCCTGACCTGCCCCTGCATCCCGGCGCCGCCCGCACTGGCCACCGAGTACCAGGAGTTCAACGGCCAGGCCCCGGGCGTGTACTCGGTGGAGGGCTACGACCTCACCACGATCATGCTCACGGCCATCGACTCCGGCGTGAAGGACCGCGCCGCGATGCTGGAGTTCGTCAAGGCCTACGACGGCCAGGGCGTCGGCAAGCGGTACCAGTGGAACCCGCAGGGCGAGCTGTCGAACGCCTTGATCGAGATCTACAAGGTCAACTGACCCACCGCGACGGTCCGAGAGAGGCCCGATGAGTGCGATCGCCCTCGCCGAGACGGCGACCCTGTACGCCGGCAACATCGACTTCAACGTCGAGGCGCTGACCCGTAGCTTCTGGCAGCTCACCGTCGACGGGCTGAGCTACGGCGCCATCTACGCGTTGGTGGCCATCGGGTACACGCTGGTCTACGGGGTGTTGAGGCTGATCAACTTCGCGCACTCCGAGGTCTTCATGCTTGGCATGTTCGGTCAGTACGTGGCGCTGGAGCTGATGGGGTTCACCCCCAGCGGCAACGCCTACAACGAGGGGGTCGTCGCGACGGTCGTGTTCCTGGGGCTGGCCATGCTGTTCGGCATGGCCGTCTCCGGGGCCGCGGCCGTCGGCCTCGAACGCGTCGCCTACCGGCCGCTGCGCCGGCGCGGCGCGAAACCGCTGGTCTTCCTGATCACGGCGATCGGGATGTCGTTCGTGCTCCAGGAATTCGTGCACTACGTGCTGCCGAAGATCTGGCCCGGACTCGGCGGCACCAACGCGCAGCAGCCGATCAAACTGGTCCAACCGGTCGAGGTGTTCACGATCGGCGGCGCGGTGGTCACCAACGTGACGGTCGTGATCATCGTGGCGGCGCTGCTGCTCACGCTGCTCACCGACATGATCATCAACCGCACCCGGTTCGGCCGCGGCATCCGCGCGGTCGCGCAGGACCCGGACACCGCGACCCTGATGGGGATCTCGCGGGAGCGGATCATCATGCTGACCTTCCTGCTCGGCGGCGTCCTCGCCGGCGCCGCCGCGCTGCTCTACACCCTGAAGATCCCGTCCGGGATCATCTACAACGGCGGATTCATCCTGGGCATCAAGGCGTTTGCGGCGGCCGTGCTCGGCGGCATCGGCAACCTCCGCGGCGCGCTGCTCGGCGGACTCGCGCTCGGCGTGATGGAGAACTACGGCCAGGTGGTGTTCGGCAGCGAGTGGCGCGACGTGGTCGCGTTCGTGCTGCTCGTGGTGGTGCTGATGTTCCGCCCCACCGGCATCCTCGGCGAGTCCCTGGGGAGGGCGCGGGTATGAGCACCACCGACACCAGCACCGGACGCCGCGACCCGAGCGGGTTCCCGACCGAGCCCGGTCCGCCGCGCCGCGGTGTCGGCGACGCGATCCGGGGCTGGTGGAACGGCCTGGCCCGGCCGATGCAGTGGCTCGTCGGGGTCCCGCTGATCGCGCTGATCGCGATCCTGCCGGTGTGGCGCCCGCCGCTGCTGGACACCCCGGGCACCGACTTCGGCGGCGTGATGGCGCAGTTCGCCATGTACGCGCTGATCGCGGTCGGGCTCAACGTGGTGGTCGGGCAGGCCGGCCKGCTCGACCTCGGGTACGTCGGCTTCTACGCCGTCGGCGCGTACACCGTCGCGCTGCTCACCAGCCCGAACAGCCCGTGGAGCAAAATGACCGCCGACGGCTTCTTCTCGACCGACTGGGCGTGGCTGTCCTGCCTGCCGATCGCGGTGGCGATCACCGCGTTCACCGGGCTGATACTCGGCACCCCGACGCTGCGCCTGCGCGGGGACTACCTGGCCATCGTCACCCTCGGCTTCGGCGAGATCGTGCGGCTGCTCGCGGACAACCTCACCGACGTCACCAACGGCGGCCAGGGCCTGGCCGAGATCGCCTACCCTCGGATCGGGGTCTCCGAGGACAAGCCCTTCGGCGTCTTCTCCGCGGGCAACTCCGCGGGCGACATCAACTCCGGTGTGTGGTGGTACTGGGTCGGCATGGTCCTGGTCATCGCGGTGCTGCTGATCGTCGGGAACCTCGAGCGCAGCCGCGTCGGCCGGGCGTGGGTGGCGATCCGCGAGGACGAGGACGCCGCCGAGATCATGGGGGTGCCCACCTTCAAGTTCAAGCTGTGGGCGTTCACGATCGGTGCGTCCATCGGCGGACTGTCCGGGGCGCTGTACGCGGGCCAGGTGCAGTTCATCAACCCGACCGGCTTCAACGTCATCAACTCGATGCTGTTCCTGTGCGCGGTGGTGATCGGCGGGCAGGGCAACAAGCTCGGCGTGATCGTCGGCGCCTTCATCATCGTGTACCTGCCCAACCGGGCGATGTCGATCGAGGTCGGCGGCCAGTCCCTCGGCGACTACAAGTACCTCTTCTTCGGACTGGCCCTGGTGGTGCTGATGATCTTCCGCCCGCAGGGGCTCTTCCCGGCGCGACAGAAGCTGCTGACCTACGGCAGGCAGGTGTACCAGGCGGTCCGTCCGAGCGCGGCGGCCGACGCCACGACCCCGGCGGACCGGCGATGACGGCGGGGCCCGGGCCGGGCGACGCGATGTTCGACAACGAGGACATGGCCGCCGACCTCGCGCCGGAGGTCGACATCCCGACCGCCGGCGTGGTCGACGTGTCCGCGATCGACCCGGCCCTCGCGGACCCGGACGTGGTCGCGGAGGTGGTCGCCCCGCAGCGCGAGATCGACACCGGCGAGGGCGAGGTGCTGCTGCGGACCGAGGAACTGTCCGTGCAGTTCGGCGGGCTGGTGGCGCTGGATGCGGTGTCCTTCGAGATCCGCCGCGGCGAGATCCTCGGGCTGATCGGGCCCAACGGCGCCGGCAAGACCACCTGCTTCAACGCGCTCACGGGCGTCTACACGCCGTCGTCGGGGTCGGTGACGTTCGACGGCAAGCTGCTCGCGAAAACGAAGCGCAACGAGATCACCCGGCTCGGCATCGCGCGGACCTTCCAGAACATCCGGCTGTTCGGGGAGATGACGGCGCTCGAGAACGTCGTCGTCGGCACCGACGCCCGGCACCGGACCTCCGTGCCGGGCGCGATCTTCCGGACCGCCCGGCACCGGCGGGAGGAACGCGACGCCGTCGACCGGGGGATGGCGCTGCTCGAGTTCGTCGGGATCGCCCCCCGCGCGGTGGAGAAGGCCCGCAACCTCTCCTACGGCGACCAGCGGCGGCTGGAGATCGCCCGCGCGCTGGCCACCGAGCCGAAGCTGCTCTGCCTCGACGAGCCGGCCGCCGGGTTCAACCCCAGCGAGAAGGCGGCGCTGATGGACCTGATCCGCAAGATCCGCGACGACGGCTTCACCGTGCTGCTCATCGAGCACGACATGCGCCTGGTGATGGGGGTGACGGACCGCATCGTGGTGCTCGAGTTCGGCCGCAAGATCGCCGACGACCTGCCCGCCGCGATCCGGGCGAACCCGGCCGTGATCGCCGCCTACCTGGGGGTGCCCGACGATGCCAGTGCCTGAGACTGAGCCCACCCCGCTGCTCGAGGTGACGGACATGGTCGTCGACTACGGGCGGATCCGGGCGCTGCACGGGATCTCGCTGCGCGTCGAGCGCGGCGAACTGGTGACGCTGCTCGGTGCCAACGGGGCCGGCAAGTCCACCACGATGCGGGCGCTGTCCGGCCTGCTGCCGCTGACCACCGGCCGGATCGTCTTCGACGGCCAGGACCTCACCCGGGTCAAGGCCCACGAACGGGTGCGGCTCGGGGTGGTGCAGGCGCCCGAGGGGCGCGGCGTGTTCCCCGGCATGAGCGTGCAGGAGAACCTCGACATGGGCTGCTACGCCCGCAAGTTCGAGACCAAGGCGGACTACGCGCAGCGGCTGGACTGGGTGTTCGACCTGTTCCCACGGCTCGGCGAGCGGCGCACCCAGCTCGGCGGCACCATGTCGGGCGGCGAGCAGCAGATGTTGGCGATCGGCCGGGCGCTGATGTCGCGGCCGCGGCTGCTGATGCTCGACGAGCCGTCGATGGGGCTGGCGCCCATGGTGATCCAGCAGATCTTCCGGATCATCTCCGAGATCAACGCGCAGGGCACCACCATCCTGCTGGTCGAGCAGAACGCCCAGCAGGCGCTGACCCGCACCGACCGGGCGTACATCCTCGAGACCGGCGAGGTGACCAAGACCGGGACCGGCCGGGACCTGCTGGCCGACCCGGCCGTCAAGCACGCCTACCTCGGGGTGGGCTGACCGCCGTCGGCCAGGTTGGTTCCACACTGTCGGTGTCGCTCCCTAGACTCACTGCGGTGAGCCCAGCAACCGATGAACGGTCCACCACCCGAACCGACGGCGACACCGCGGGCCCGCAGCCGACGCTGCTGCTGCTCGACGGGCACTCCCTGGCCTACCGGGCGTTCTTCGCGCTGCCCGCGGAGAACTTCAAGACCCACAGCGGTCAGACCACCAACGCGGTGTACGGCTTCACCTCGATGCTGATCAACCTGCTGCGCGACGAGCAGCCCACCCACGTGGCGGCGGCGTTCGACGTGTCCCGGCAGACCTTCCGGGCCGAGGCGTTCCCCGAGTACAAGGCGAACCGCGCGAAGACCCCCGACGAGTTCAAGGGGCAGGTGGAGATCACCAAGGACGTGCTCGGCGCGATGGGCATCCCGGTGATGGCCGAGGCCGGTTTCGAGGCGGACGACATCATCGCCACCCTCACCACCCAGGCCACCGCGCTCGGCTACCGGGTGCTGGTCTGCACCGGCGACCGCGACGCCCTGCAGCTGGTCACCCCCGACGTGACCGTGCTCTACCCCAAGCGCGGCGTCTCCGAGCTCACCCGGTTCACCCCGGAGGAGGTCGAGGGCAAGTACGGACTCACCCCGCGCCAGTACCCGGACTACGCGGCGCTGCGCGGCGACCCGAGCGACAACCTGCCCGGCATCCCCGGTGTGGGGGAGAAGACCGCCGCCAAGTGGATCCGCGAGTACGGCTCGCTGGACCAGCTCGTCGACCGCGTCGACGAGGTCCGCGGCAAGGTCGGCGACTCGTTGCGCGCGAACCTGTCGGCGGTGGTGCTCAACCGTCAGCTCACCGAGATGGTCCGCGACGTCCCGCTGCCGTACACGCCGGACCAGCTGATGCTGGCGCCGTGGGACCGCGACAAGATCCACATGCTCTTCGACGACCTCGAGTTCCGGGTGCTGCGGGACCGGCTGTTCGACACCCTCAGCTCCGCGGAACCGGAGGCAGAGGAGGGCTTCGAGGTGCGCGGCGGCGCGCTGGCACCCGGCGAGGTGAGCGCCTGGCTCGCCGAGCACGCGCGCACCGGGGCGCGCAGCGGCGTGTCCGTGGTCGGCGCCGGCACCCCGTACGCGGGCGACGTCACCGCGGTGACCATCGCGGCCGCCGACGGCGAGGGCGCCTACATCGTCGCCACCTCGGCCACCCCGGAGGACGAGCAGGCGCTCGGCGACTGGCTCGCCGACCCGTCGGCGCCGAAGGCGCTGCACGAGGCCAAGGCGGCGGTGCACGCGTTGCGCGGCCGCGGCTGGGTGCTCGGCGGACTGACCAGCGACACCGCCCTCGCGGCGTACCTGGTCCGGCCCGGTCAGCGCACCTTCAACCTCGACGACCTGTCGCTGCGCTACCTCAAGCGGGAGCTGCGGGTCGAGGAGTCCGAGCAGGGTCAGCTGTCGCTGCTCGACACCGAGGACCAGGCCGACGCGGCCGCCGCCGAGGCGCAGATCCTGCGGGCCCGGGCCGTGCTGGACCTGGCCGCCGCGCTGGACGGGGAGCTGGAGACGATCGAGTCCACCGGCCTGCTCGCGGACATGGAACTGCCGCTGCTCGGGGTGCTCGCCACCGTCGAGTCCACCGGTATCGCGGTCGACACCGCGCACTTCAGCGACCTGCAGTCCCGCTTCGCCGACGAGATCAACCAGGCCGCGAACGCGGCGTACGCGGTGATCGACAAGCAGATCAACCTCGGCTCGCCCAAGCAGCTCCAGGTGGTGCTGTTCGAGGACCTCGGCATGCCGAAGACCAAGAAGACCAAGACCGGCTACACCACCGACGCGGACGCCCTGCAGTCGTTGTTCGAGAAGACCGGCCACCCGTTCCTCGAGCACCTGCTCGCGCACCGCGACGCCACCCGGCTGAAGGTGACGGTGGACGGACTGCTCAAGGCGGTCGCCGACGACGACCGGATCCACACCACCTTCAACCAGACCGTCGCGGCCACGGGTCGGCTGTCCTCGACCGAGCCGAACCTGCAGAACATCCCGGTCCGCACCGACGCCGGACGGCAGATCCGCGACGGCTTCGTCGTCGGCGCGGGGTACGACTACCTGCTCACCGCCGACTACAGCCAGATCGAGATGCGGATCATGGCGCACCTCTCCCGCGACGAGGGCCTGATCGAGGCCTTCAACACGGGCGAGGACCTGCACAGCTTCGTCGGGTCCCGGGCCTTCGGGGTGCCGATCGAGGAGGTCACGCCCGAACTGCGCCGCCGGGTCAAGGCCATGTCGTACGGCCTGGCCTACGGGCTCAGCGCGTATGGACTGGCCTCGCAGCTGAAGATCTCCACCGAGGAGGCCAAGGGGCAGATGGACGCCTACTTCGCCCGCTTCGGCGGTGTGCGGGACTACCTCCACGAGGTGGTCGAGCAGGCCCGCAAGGACGGCTACACCTCCACCCTGTACGGCCGGCGCCGGTACCTGCCGGACCTCAACAGCGACAACCGTCAGCGCCGCGAGGTGGCCGAGCGGGCCGCGCTCAACGCGCCGATCCAGGGCACCGCCGCGGACATCATCAAGGTCGCGATGATCGACGTGCAGAACGCGCTGGCGGCGACGGGACTGAAGTCACGGATGCTGCTGCAGGTGCACGACGAGCTGGTGCTCGAGGTGGTCGAGTCCGAGCGCGAGCAGGTCGAGACGCTGGTGCGGGAGAAGATGGCCGGCGCGATCGAGCTGTCGGTCCCGTTGGAGGTCTCGGTCGGCACCGGGCGAAGTTGGGACGCGGCCGCGCACTGACGCGGGTTGTGAAACCATCACGGCATGAGTGTTCTGGTCTGCTTCCACGCGCATCCCGACGACGAGGTCTTCGGCACCGGCGGGGTGATGCGGCAGGCGGCGGACGCGGGGCACCGTGTCGTGGTGGTCACGGCCACCGACGGCGCGCTGGGGGAGGTGCCGGAGGGCCTGCTCGCGGCGGGCGAGACGCTCGCCGAGCGGCGTCGGCGTGAGCTGGAGGAGTCCACCCGGGTGCTCGGCGCGCACCGGGTGGTGCAGCTGCACTACGCGGATTCGGGGATGGCCGGGACGCCGGAGAACGCGAACCCCGAGGCCTTCTGCAACGTCGACGTGGAGGACGCGGCCGCACGGCTGGCGGAGATCCTCGTCGAGGAGTCGGCGGACGTGGTCACGGTGTACGACCGCAACGGCGGCTACGGACACCCCGACCACGTGCAGGTGCACCGGGTGGGCGTGCGCGCCGCGGAGCTGGCGGGGGTCTCGCACGTGTACGAGTCGACGCTCAACCGCGACCACCTCCGCGCGCTGATCGCCGCGAACCCGGAGTGGTCGGCGGACGCGCAGCCGCCGGAACTCGACACCCTCGGCCTGCCGGCCTCCGAGATCACCACGGTGGTCGACGTGAGCGAGGTGATGGCGGCCAAGCGTGCCGCGATGCTCGCGCACGCCACCCAGGTCGGGGACTTCGGGCCGTTCCTGCAGATGCCGGACGAGCAGCTGCGCGCCGCCTTCGGTCAGGAGTGGTTCCGGCGGCACGGCGCCCCCGACGGCCTGGCCGAGACCGGCCTGCCGCTCTGACGGCAGGTCCCGGCCCCGCGGTCAGGCCTGCTGCTGCGCGGCGGCCTGCTCGCGGACCTTGTCCATGTCCAGCGCCTTGACCTGCGTGAGCAGGTCGTCGAGCTGGGCCGCGGGCATCGCGCCGGGCTGCGAGTAGACCAGGATGCCCTCGCGGAACGCCATGATGGTCGGGATGGACCGGATGTTCGCCGCGGCGGCGAGACCCTGCTCGGCCTCGGTGTCCACCTTGGCGTGCACCACGTCGGGGTGCTGATCGGACGAGGCCTCGAAGGTCGGTGCGAAGGCGCGGCACGGTCCGCACCAGGCGGCCCAGAAGTCGACGAGGACGACGTCGTTCCCGCCGATGATCTCGTCGAAGTTCTGCTGGGTCAGGGTCTGCGTGGCCATGAAGGTCCTCTCGTCGCTGCTTGTCTCGCCGGTTCAACGCCTCGGCGTGCCCGATTCTTCCTCAGGCTATGCGCCATTCCCTTTTGGCGTCGCCGTCCCAGCGCCGGATCCCGTCGACGGAGCCGGTCAGTTCTCGCGGCGTGAGCGCATTGATCGCCGGGCCGATCTCGTCGGGGAACACGCGCCGGGCGAGGGTGACGTGCGGCGTCCACTCGCCCGGATGGGTGTGTGCGGGGATCCCGGGGCTGGCATGTATCAGCCGGAAGACGGTCCGCTGCAATGCAAGCAGGCCGGCGGTGGGAATCACCAGGTACGACAGCGTCTTTCGCTGGCCGCCGAACACCACCAGTCCGCCGAGGGTGATCCGCAGCTTCGGTGCGATCAACCCCTGCTGCAGGATCAGCTCGGTCTCGGGGTCGATGTGCCGGGCGACCGCGAGGGTGATGTGCGGGCGGTTCGTGGACTTGCGCACCACGTCCTGGCTGGGCAGGGCCTCGGCGGACAGCCGCGCCCACTGCCGTCGGACGGCGGCGTCGAGCTCGGCGTCCAGCAGCAACTCCACGGACTGCACCATGGTGAGTAATGATGGTCGGGTGAACCCAGCCAACGCAACGACGCCCCGGATCGGACTGTTGGTCGGCGACGGTATCGGGCACGAGATCGTGCCCGCGGCCCAGGCGACCGTGGACGCCGCGATGAGCGCGGTCGGCGCGCCCGCGGTGGCGTGGGTCGACGTGCCGGTCGGGTTCGACGCGATCGCCGAGCACGGGAACCCGATTCCGGACTCGACCCTCGACGCGCTCGACGGACTCGACGGCTGGATTCTCGGCCCGCACGACAGCGCCGCCTACCCGCCGCAGTTCCGCGGGCAGCTCACCCCCGGTGGCGCCATCCGCAAACGCTTCGACCTGTTCGCGAACATCCGCCCCGCCCAGGCGTTCTCCGGGGTGCGGGCGACCGCGCCGGACATGGACCTGGTGATCGTGCGGGAGAACACCGAGGGCTTCTACGCCGACCGCAACATGTTCACCGGCAGCGGCGAGTTCATGCCGACGCCCGACGTGGCGATGGCGGTCGCCGTCGTCACCCGACGGGCGTGTGAACGCATCGCGCACACGGCATTCGCGTTGGCCGCCGGGCGCCGGCGCCGGGTGACCGTGGTGCACAAGGCGAATGTGCTCGCCCTCACCACGGGCCTGTTCCGGGACGTGTGCCTCGAGGTGGGGCGGCAGTACCCGGGAGTCGAGATCCGCACCGAGCACGTCGACGCGATGGCCGCGCACCTGGTGCGGCGCGGCGCCGACTTCGACGTCGTGGTGACGGAGAACATGTTCGGCGACATCCTCTCGGACCTGGCCGGCGAGTTGGCCGGGTCGCTGGGCACCGCGCCGTCGCTCAACGCGTCGGAGACCAAGGCGATGGCGCAGGCAGCGCACGGCGCCGCCCCCGACATCGCCGGGCGCAACCGGGCCAACCCGACCGCGATGATGCTCTCGTCCGCGATGCTGCTGGACTGGATGTCGGCCCGGCGGGCCGACGACCTCCTCGGACTGGCCGCGGACCGGATCCGCCTCGGGGTCACCGGCACCCTCGCCGCGGGGGTGGCCACGACGGACCTCGGCGGGCTGGCCTCGACCGCCGAGTTCACCGAGACGGTGGGCGCGCGGATCCTGCGTCGCTGACGCGGCTGGGACGGCGGCCCGAGGATTCGGGTGAACCGCAGGTGAACCAGTAGTCTTCTGCAGGTGTGGTCAAGACGGGTGCAGCAGTCTCGGAGCCCGCGTCGGCTGCGACGGGCCAGAGTTTTCGGGACGGTTCTCGCGGCGCTGTTGCTCGGGTCCGTGCTGACCGGATGCGTCACGAACAACGAGGGACTGGTCCCCGCCGAGCAGGTGAAGGTGGACCGGGTCGACGAGATCGCCGCGCTGGTGCCGCCCGACATCGCGTCGACCGGCCGGCTGGTGATCGGCGTCAACGTCCCCTATGCGCCCAACGAATTCAAGGACGAGTCCGGTGAGATCGTCGGATTCGACGTGGATCTGATGACGGCCGTCGCGGGGGTCATGGGGCTGACCGCGGACTTCAAGCAGGCGGACTTCGCCAAGATCATCCCCGCCGTCCAGGCCGGGACCTTCAACATGGGCGCGTCGTCGTTCACCGACACGAAGGAACGCGAGGAATCCGTCGACTTCGTCACCTACTACCGGGCCGGCATCCAGTGGGCCCAGCGGGCGGGCGACTCGATCGACCCCGACGACGCCTGCGGGCTGCGGGTCGGGGTGCAGACCACCACCACCGAGGACATCGACGAGGTACCCGCAAAGAGCGACGCCTGTGTCGCCGCGGGCAAACCCCCGATCTCGAAGGTCAAGTACGACAGTCAGGACGCCGTGGCGAACGCGCTGATCCTCGGGCGCGTGGACGCGCTGTCCGCGGATTCGCCGGTGACCGCCTACGCGATCAAACGCAGCAACGGACGACTGGTGCCCGCCGGTGAGCTCTTCGATTCGGCGCCCTACGGTTGGCCGGTCAAGAAGGGCTCGCCGCTGGCGCCCGCGCTGCAGCAGGCGTTGCAGCACCTGATCGACACCGGCGTTTACCAGCAGATCGCCGAAAACTGGGGCGTCGCAGCAGGCACCATCACGACGTCGCAGATCAACGGCGCAGCCGGGTAGAGGGGCGAGACCATGTCAGAGAACCAGACCAGCGCCGCGGCGGCCGCCGGCGCCGACGCGGGGGAGCCGCTGCCGATCAAGGCGGTGCCGCTGCGGCGGCCCGGACGGTGGATCGCTGCCGCCGGCGTGGTCGTGTTGCTCGCGCTGTTCGTCTACGGAGCGGCAACCAACGAGGCCTTCGGCTGGGACGTGTACGGGCGCTACCTGTTCGACCGCCGGATCACCGAGGCCGCCTGGGTGACGGTGCAGTTGACGGTGCTGGCGATGGCGTTGGCGGTGGTCCTCGGGGTGATCATCGCGGTGATGCGGCTTTCGCCGAACCCGGTGCTGCGCTCCACCGCGTGGGGGTACCTGTGGATCTTCCGTGGCACGCCGGTGTACGTGCAGTTGGTGTTCTGGGGGCTGTTCCCGTCGATCTACAAGTCGATCGACCTGGGCATCCCGTTCGTGCACCAGTTCGTCCACATCGAGGTGCAGGGTCTCGAGGCCGCATTCCTGTTCGCGATCATCGGTCTCGGGCTGAACGAGGCCGCGTACATGGCGGAGATCGTCCGGGCCGGTGTCGGCTCGGTCAACGAGGGGCAGACCGAGGCCTCGACCGCGCTGGGCATGACCTGGTCGCAGACCATGCGCCGCACGGTGCTGCCGCAGGCGATGCGGGTGATCATCCCGCCGACCGGCAACGAGCTGATCAGCATGCTCAAGACCACCTCGCTGGTGTCCGCGATCCCGTTCAGCCTGGAACTCTACGGCCGCCAGGGGGACATCGCGGGCGCGAACTTCCAACCCATCCCGCTGCTGTTGGTGGCCGCGACCTGGTACCTGGCGATCACCAGCGTGCTGATGGTCGGGCAGTACTACCTCGAGCGTTACTACTCGAAGGGGGCCTCGCGCACCCTGACCGCCCGGCAGTTGCAGGCCCTGGCCGACGCACAGGGCAAGCCCGTCGTGATCGAGCCGTCCACCGGCACCCTGCCCGACGCACCCGGAGGCGAACGCAAATGACCGCGATGGTGAAGGCGGACCGGGTCTGCAAGAACTACGGCGCGCTGCAGGTGCTCAAGGGCGTGTCCCTGGAGATCGACCGCGGCCAGGTGCTGTGCCTGGTCGGGCCGTCGGGGTCCGGCAAGTCCACCTTCCTGCGCTGCATCAACCACCTCGAGGTGGTCAACGCGGGCCGGCTGTACGTGGACGGCGAGCTGGTGGGCTACGAGGAGCGCGGCGGCAAGCTCTACGAGCTGCACCCGCGGGCCGCGGCCCGGCAGCGCCGCGACATCGGCATGGTCTTCCAGCACTTCAACCTGTTCCCGCACCGGACCGCGCTGGAGAACATCATCGAGGCGCCCACCCAGGTCAAGCGGGTGCCCAAGAAGGACGCCGTCGCCCGGGCCCGGGACCTGCTCGACCAGGTGGGCCTGAGCGCGAAGGCCGACGCATACCCGGCGCAGCTCTCGGGCGGCCAGCAGCAGCGCGTCGCGATCGCCCGGGCTCTGGCGATGGACCCGAAGCTGATGCTCTTCGACGAGCCGACCTCCGCGCTGGACCCGGAGTTGGTCGGTGAGGTGCTCACGGTCATGCAGAACCTCGCCAAGGAGGGCATGACGATGGTCGTCGTCACCCACGAGATGGGCTTCGCCCGCGAGGTGGCCGACGAGTTGGTGTTCATGGACGGCGGGGTGGTCGTCGAGTCGGGCAATCCCCGTGAACTGCTGGCCAATCCGCAGCACGACCGGACCAAGCTGTTCCTGTCGAACCTGCTCTGACGGTCGTCGGGGCTGCTGCGCCTCCTCCATTGCTGATATCGTAGTGATATCACTTTGCAATCAACGAGGTTGGGGGAGCAAATGGAGCGACGGGCGTTTCGGCTGAACGGGTTCGGGGTGCTGCTCGGACTGGTCGTGGCGGCACTCGCGGGGGCGGCGCTCGCGCTGACCGCCGGTGTCGGCGGCATCGCTGTGGGCGTGGTTGTGGCGGTGGTGGTGGCCGTCGGGCTGACCGGGTTCACGGTGATCAACCCGAACGAGGCCCGCGTGATCCAGTTCTTCGGCCGCTACGTCGGTTCGGTCTCGCAGGACGGCTTCCAGTGGGTCCTCCCGCTGACCACCAAGCGGCGGATCACGTTGCGGGTGCGCAACTTCGAGACCGCGAAGCTGAAGGTCAACGACGCGGACGGCAACCCGGTGGAGATCGCGGCCGTGGTGGTCTACAAGGTCGTCGACAGCGGCAAGGCGTCGTTCGCGGTGGACGACTACGAGGAGTACGTCGCGATCCAGTCCGAGGCGGCGGTGCGTCACCTCGCGACCACTCACCCCTACGACTCGCACGAGGCGGGCCGCACCAGCCTGCGTGACGGCAGCGAGGTGGCCGCCGAACTGACCGCCGAACTGGGGGAGCGGACCGACCTGGCCGGCGTCGAGGTGGTCGAGGCGCGCATCACGCACCTGGCGTACGCGCCGGAGATCGCCCAGTCGATGCTGGTCCGTCAGCAGGCCGCGCAGGTCGTCGCCGCCCGCACCAAGATCGTCGAGGGCGCGGTCGGCATGGTCGGCCTGGCGCTGGAGCGGCTCGCCGAGCAGGGCGTCGTCGAACTCGACGAGGAACGCAAGGCCGCGATGGTCTCCAACCTGCTGGTGGTCCTGTGTGGCGACAAGGCGACGCAGCCGGTGGTCAACACCGGCACCCTGTACGCCTGAGCCGACCGGACATCCGATGACCGAACGCAAGAAGGTGCTGCTGCGGCTGGACCCGGCCGTCTACGACGCGATCGCGAAGTGGGCCGCCGACGACCTGCGCAGCGTCAACGCGCAGCTGGAGTACGCGCTGCGCCGGGCGTTGGACGAGGCCGGCCGGCCGCCGCGCGGTTCCGGGTAGTCGTGTGAGGTGGTGCGGCACCGCTCGACGAGGCCTCGGTGCCCTTCGTGGTGAGCGGCGCGTCCTTGTGGGTCACGCGGTCGCGCCTGGGGCCGAAGCCCGGACCGCGGTGTCCTGATTCTCGACGGCCGTGGTCACCTCGTCGATCGCCGTACGAATGAGTTCCCCATATGAATCGGGGGGCAGCGCAGACGAGCGCTCCCGGGCGGCGTCGATGTGTTCCCGGGCGGCTTCGAAGGATCCCAGCCGGCGATAGTTGTCGGCGAGGTTGAGGTGAAGCGAGGGATAGAAGCCGGCGATGTGCAGGCTGGCGTGATGTTCTTGGACGCGCCGCTCGGTGACGGCGTCGGCGGCATCGAGTGCGCGCACATCCCAGGCCAGTGCCTGCGCCGGATCGCCGCAGAGGTCGGCAAGGTAATGCGCGAGTGTGCAGCGGTGCAAGGGATCGCCGCTGACTCCGATCACCTTCCACAGGTCCAGGAGTTGGCCGCGGGCCCGGTCCGTGTTTCCGCTGCGACCCTCGGTGATGGCCTTGCCGATCGCGTCCATCATCGGGTCCGCGCTGGTGGGTTCCGTCATGTGTCCTTCCCCTTCGGGTTTGTGGTGTTTTCTCTCGGATGGGGTTTGGTGGGCATGGCAAGGGTGGTGAGATCGCCGTGGTCGGCCGAGCGGACGGTGGCGGGCTGTGCGGGGCCCCTGAGGTCGAGCAGCACGTCTGCGCCGATCGCGGTGCTGACAGCGGGATAGAGCGTGGTCATCTCGAACCAGGCCTCGATCGAGGGCCCACTCACGCGGGCCGGCAGGTGGACGCCCGTGTCCGGTCCGCCGTGGTCGTCCAGCACCGTGACCCCGGCCTCGGTGACGTGCATCGAGATCCGGTCAGCTGGTCGCTCCTCGAGGGCCCGCAGGAGCAATGACTTCGAGGCCTCGACGCGGGTCGTCACCGCTGGTAGCGAGTCGAGCATCGACCGGTAGTCGGGAAACGGCTCGGGCAGTAGCCGGCAATGCCGGTCACCCCGGTCCGGCAGCCGTATCCACATCCCGTGCTCGGTCGCTTCGATCCGAGCCAGAGGTGTGCGCCGCAGGTCGCCGAGGCAACTGCGTAGATCGTCGCCGTTCACCGTCGCCGCCCACGTCGCAGCAGTCGGATCGGCGGTCGCGAGGGTGCGGGTGGACAGACGGTAGCGATCAGTGGCGGTCACGGTCACCGCACCGGTATCGGACTCGAACCGGACACCGCCGAGAACGGCGATGTCCGGTTCATCGGTGGTGGCAGTCAGAACCTGCTCGATCGCCGCCGCCAACACCGGCCCGCTCAGCGCAACGACTACCACTGCGGGCTCCGCGGCCAAGGCTGCCTTGATGACGGCGGCCTGCTGTCGTGCGGCCGTCGCGCCGCTGACCACTGCGTCGACATGCTGGTCGACCAGGCGAACTGCCTCGTCGCGTCCAGCGTTGAGGACGGATTTCGCGGTTGCGAGCGGCATACCGATCTCGCGCAGTTGCCGGAGCAGAACGGCCCGCTCGAGCTGGTCTTCCCCGTAGAGCCGGTATCCGGAGACCGGGTCGACCTCCGCAGGCAGTAGCAGCCTTGCATCGGCGTAGAAACGCAATGCGCTCGCCGTCAGACCGCTCCGACTCGCGAACGACCCGATCGACATCAACCCGAAATCCGCCACCCCGACATCATTGGGCTTCGACCTACCTGAAGGTCAACCAGGGCGGTGGCCGCCACCGACGCCATGCCCCGCGACAGCTGGTTGCCGGTGGTGTCGTCGTGGCCGCCGGCGACGTTGTCATGCCCCGGATCTCCCCGGGAGCGCTCCAGCGTGGCGCATCTTCGCGTTCGCCCACCCGCGCCGTCGGCCGCTGTGACCTGTGCTTTCGTCTGCGCAGCGCCGTGCTGGCACCACTTTGACACCAACAATGACGCGCTACCTATTGCTATGGCATTCGAGTGGTGTCATAGTGGTGTCATGGACCTGACAAGATACGTCGACGAGCTGCAGCACCAGCTCGCCACCGCAGCCGCCGCGGGCGGGGACGAGGCACGTGAGCTCGCCGCCCGCATGACGGCCCCGCTGGACGCCGCCGTCCGACTCGTGCTGCTCGAAGCCCTCTCGACGGCGGCGAACGAGATCACGGCCGAGCTCGCCCCGGGGTCTGTCGATGTGCGCCTCCGGGGCCGCGACCCGGAGTTCGTCGTCACCCCCGCCCCGGCCCCGACGTTCGAGGCCCCGGAGCCCGCGGCCGAAGAACCGGTCCGGCCCACGGTTCTCGACCCCGACGACGTCAGCACGTCCCGCACCACGCTCCGCCTCCCCGACCAACTCAAGTCCCAGGCCGAGGCGGCGGCGGCTCGTGAGGGCGTGTCCGTCAACACGTGGCTCGTGCGCGCGGTCGCTGCCGCGCTCGTACCCGCCGCACCGTCCCGCGCGGCAGCGCGCAACTCCAGCACCTCCGGTCGGCTGACCGGCTGGGTGCGTTGACCCACACCGCCCAACCGCAGTCCCGCGCCCTGCAAGCAGTGGCAGACACCAGACCCGGAGGACCCACCATGCCCACTTTCGCGACCCCCGAACCGATCACGGTCTCCGTCGACATCGCCGTTGGCGCCGTCAACCTCGTCGCGAGCGATCGCGCCGACACCGTGGTCACCGTCCACCCCGGCGACCCGAGCAAGTCCGGCGACGTCAAGGCCGCGGCGGAGACGCGCGTCGACTTCCACGACGGCACCCTGACCGTGCAGACGAGCACCAGGTGGAAGTACCTCACCAAGTCCTCCGTCGAGCTCACGATCGAGCTTCCGGCCGGCTCCGCCCTGCGGGGCAGCGCGCTGGGCCCCCTGTTCGTCCAGGGCGCGCTCGGCACCTGCTCGTTCACGAGCCGCGCCGGCGACATCCGGATCGACGAGGCCGGTCGGCTCGACCTCCGCGCGAGCGCGGGTTCCGTCGTCGTGGGGCGCGCCCTCGGCTCCACCGAGATCGTCGTCACTGCCGGCGGCGTGCGGATCCGCGAGCTCGACGGAGACGCCACCATCAAGAACACGAACGGTTCCACCGAGATCGGCGCGGCGACCGGCACCCTGCGCGTGAACGGCGCCCACGGTCCCATCTCGATCGACCGGTCGCTCGGTGACACCACCGCCCGGACCGCGCACGGAAACATCCGCGTCGAGCAGGCCGTCGGCGGCCGGGTCCAGCTCGAGAGCTCGACCGGCGCGATCGAGGTCGGGGTGCCGGAGGGCACCGCCGCCTGGGTCGACGCCACCGCGCAGCACGGCAAGGTCCGCAACCTCCTGCGCGGCGCCGCCGGCCCCGACGAGAGCGACCGGACAGTCGAGGTGCGCGCCGGCACCAGCTACGGCGACATCGTCGTCCGACGTCCGCACGCCTGACCCAGGCCCTGACAACCCACCATCGAAGGAGAACCCATGACCACCACCGTCCGCGGTCCCGCGATCGAGGTCGCCGGCCTGCGCAAGTCGTACCGGTCGAAGGGGGGCGAGCAACTCGTGCTCGACGGCGTCGACCTGGTCGTGCCGGCCGGGACCGTGACCGCACTGCTCGGCCCCAACGGGGCAGGCAAGACCACTGCCGTCGGCGTCATGTCCACCCTGCTCGCCGCCGACGCGGGCACGGTCCGCATCGCGGGCCACGACGTGGCGCGTGAGCCCGAGGCGGTCCGCGCATCGATCGGCGTGACCGGCCAGATCACCGCCGTCGACGAACTGCTCAACGCCACCGAGAACCTGCGGCTCATGGCCGACCTCAATCACCTCGGCCGCGCCGGGGGGCGCCGCCGGATCACCGAACTGCTCGAGCGCTTCGGCCTCGCCGACGCCGCGCGCAAGCCCGTGGCGACCTTCTCCGGCGGCATGAAGCGCAAGCTCGACCTCGCGATGACCCTCGTCGGGTCACCGTCCGTGGTCTTCCTCGACGAGCCCACGACGGGCCTCGACCCGCGCAGTCGCCGCACCCTGTGGGACGAGGTGCGGACGCTCGTCGCCGCGGGCACCACGATCCTGCTCACCACGCAGTACCTCGAGGAGGCAGACAAGCTCGCCGACTCGGTCGCCGTCCTGAACGGCGGCCGCATCGTCGCCGAGGGCACGCCCGCCGAGCTCAAGGCCGCGCACGACACCGGCTCACTCGACGACGTGTTCCTCGCCCTGACCGAGCCGCCAACCGAGACCGAGACCGACACGACGCAGGACAAGGAGATCGTCCGATGACCACCCTCGCCGCCACCCCGCTCGCTGCAACCCCGAGCCCCAGCCCGGTCGCCGACGTCGTTACCATGCTGCGCCGCAACCTCTTACGCGCGGTGCGCTACCCGGGGCTCACCATGTTCCTCGTCGCCGGCCCGCTGGTGATGCTCGTGCTGTTCGTGTACGTCTTCGGCGGCGCCCTCGGCGCAGGCGTCATGCCCGGGGTCGCCCCCGGTGCCGACGGGCGGGCGGCGTACCTGGACTACATCACGCCCACTCTGTTCATCCTCACCATCGTGGGCGCGGGACAGTCCGTGGCCATCAGCGCCGCCATGGACGCCGCGAGCGGGATCATGGCGCGGTTCAAGACCATGGCGATCTCGCCGGGGTCCGTGCTCTCCGGGCAGGTGCTCGGCACGGTGCTCCAGTCGCTGGCAGCGCTCGTCCTCGTGCTCGGCGCGGCACTCGCGATGGGCTACCGTCCCGACGCCGACGTGCTCGACTGGCTCGCGCTGCTGGGTCTGTTCGTGCTGCTGGGGCTCGCCCTCAGCTGGCTGTGCGTCGCCATGGGGCTGAACGCTCGGAGCGTCGAGACCGCCAGCAACACCCCGATGATCCTCCTGCTGCTGCCGTTCCTGGGCAGCGGGTTCGTGCCGGTCGAGACCATGCCGACGGCGGTGCGCTGGTTCGCGGAGTACCAGCCGTTCACGCCGATCATCGAGACCGTGCGCGGGCTGCTCGCCGGCGGCGCGGGGCTCGAGGGCGCGGTGGTTGCGCAGGCGGTCGGCTGGACCGTGGCGATCGGCGTCGCCGGATACGCGTGGGCGCGCTCGCTCTACCGGCGCGAGCGTCGCCTCTGAGCGTCACGTCGGGGGGGGGGGGGGGGGGGGGGGGGGGGGGGGGGGGGGGGGGGGGGGGGCGAGTCCCGCCGCGACGATCTCGCGCACCCGGTCGCCGATCGTCCGGTGGTGCTCCACGTAGGTCGGCACCCCGTCGTCGTCGACCTCGACGTAGGGGGTGCGGTCGAAGTACGGAATCGTCGCGGTGAGCCCCTTGGGGCCGGGGTCGTCGGGGAAGATCCAGCGCATCGGGTGGTTGACGGAGAAAACCCAGAGCCCGCCGGGCCGGAGCACCCGGGCCACCTCGCGCATCACCAGCGCGGAGTCGGCGACGAACGGGACGCCGCCGAAGGCCGAGCAGGCGATGTCGAAACTCGCGTCCGCGAACGGCAGCGACTCGGCGCCGGCCTGAACCAGCGGCACCCGCGGCCCGCCCGCGGCCATCGCGTCGAGTCCGCGCGCGAGCATCCCCTTCGACAGGTCCAGGCCCACCGCCCGGGCGCCCTGGCCGGCCAGCCAGCGCGCGCAGGGCGCAGAACCGCAGCCGATCTCCAGCACGTCCTTGCCCGCGACGTCACCGAGCAGGTGCACGTCGCCCTCGTGCAGGCCCTCCGGGCACCAGACGAACTCGCCGCCCGCGGACTCGACGCCGAGGAAGTCGCCGTGGGTGCGGTGGTAGTCGTCGGCGTCCGCGTCCCACCAGGCGCGGCTGGCGCGCTCGCTGTCGGCGGAACCGACGCGGGTGCGGCTGACCCCGGTGGTGCCGAGGACGGCATTGGCGGCGGCGTGCCGGTCGTCGGGAACGGGTGGTTGCGTCATGTGTTCAGCCCCTGGCAGGTGTGCGGTCGGACGCCAATCATCCAACGTCGGGCCGGCGCGGCGGGGCAGGGGGGCTAGTGCATCCGGGGGTGCACGAACTCGTGGTCGACGCCCTGCGACATCCACACGACCGCCATGATCGAGTAGACGACGACGAACAGCAGTGCGAGTGCCCCGAACAGCCAGAGCGAGATCTGGCCGAGGCGGCGGGCACGGTCGGACGCGTCCGTGGATCCCTCGACGTCGCCGTCCGCCCACAGGGGGTAGACGTTGAACGAGTGGGTGAACGCGGCGAACGCCAGCGGCCAGAAGAAGACCAGCGACGCCACGGCCCAGCCGACGTTGCTCGGCGGCCGCGTGCGGCGGTCGGGGCCGGCCGGTCGCGGCGCGTCGGGGGTGTCGGCGGGTGGGGCGGGTGTTGCTGGTTGGAAGGGTTGAGGATTCTGATCCGGAGCGGTCATGTCGGTACTCCTCGTGTGACTTCTGTCACTGTCGACGGTACCGAGTCCCCCTGAGGGATCGCTGAGTCCGGTCGGCGGTGACCGGTCGCGAATGCGGTCGTATCCGACCCGGGTTTGCCCAGCTAGCTACCGGCCGCGTACCCTAATCCACGCGAGTGTCCGCGGTCGCGCACCGAAGTTTGGAGCGCAGTCGTCTGCTCGTAGGTCCGACAGAACACCATCAACCGACACCTATCCCTCCGGAGCAACTCACCAAATGCCCACAACCACTCATACCTCGCCGCAGGTAGCCGTCAACGACATCGGCTCCGCCGAGGACTTCCTCGCCGCGATCGACGCCACGATCAAGTACTTCAACGATGGCGACATCGTCGAAGGCACCATCGTCAAGGTCGACCGTGACGAGGTTCTACTCGACATCGGTTACAAGACCGAAGGCGTCATCCCTTCCCGCGAGCTCTCGATCAAGCACGACGTCGACCCCAACGAGGTCGTTTCCGTCGGCGACGCCGTCGAGGCTCTTGTTCTCACCAAGGAGGACAAGGAAGGTCGACTGATCCTGTCGAAGAAGCGCGCACAGTACGAGCGCGCCTGGGGCACCATCGAGGAGCTCAAGGAGAAGGACGAGGCCGTCAAGGGCACCGTCATCGAGGTCGTCAAGGGCGGCCTGATCCTCGACATCGGTCTCCGTGGCTTCCTGCCCGCCTCGCTCGTCGAGATGCGTCGTGTCCGCGACCTCCAGCCGTACGTCGGCAAGGAGATCGAGGCCAAGATCATCGAGCTCGACAAGAACCGCAACAACGTGGTCCTGTCGCGTCGCGCGTGGCTCGAGCAGACCCAGTCCGAGGTCCGCAGCGAGTTCCTGCACCAGCTCCAGAAGGGCCAGGTCCGCAAGGGCGTCGTGTCCTCCATCGTCAACTTCGGTGCCTTCGTGGACCTGGGTGGCGTCGACGGCCTGGTGCACGTCTCCGAGCTGTCCTGGAAGCACATCGACCACCCGTCCGAGGTTGTCGAGGTCGGCACCGAGGTCACCGTCGAGGTTCTCGACGTCGATCTCGACCGCGAGCGCGTCTCCCTCTCGCTCAAGGCGACGCAGGAAGACCCGTGGCGTCAGTTCGCCCGCACGCACGCCATCGGCCAGATCGTGCCCGGTAAGGTCACCAAGCTGGTTCCGTTCGGTGCCTTCGTGCGCGTCGAAGAGGGAATCGAAGGCCTCGTCCACATCTCCGAGCTGGCCGAGCGCCACGTGGAGGTTCCGGACCAGGTTGTCGGCGTCGGCGACGATGCTCTCGTCAAGGTCATCGACATCGACCTCGAGCGTCGCCGGATCTCGCTGTCGCTGAAGCAGGCGAACGAGGACTACAGCGCCGAGTTCGACCCGTCCAAGTACGGCATGGCCGACTCGTACGACGAGCAGGGCAACTACATCTTCCCCGAGGGCTTCGACTCCGAGACCAACGAATGGCTCGAGGGCTTCGACAAGCAGCGTGAAGAGTGGGAGTCCCGCTACGCCGAGGCGGAGCGTCGCCACAAGATGCACACCGCTCAGATGGAGAAGACGGCTGCCGACGAGGCCGCCGAGGCTGCTGCCGGCGCTGCCGGCACCAACTACTCCTCCGAGACCGGTGCGGACGAGAGCGGCGAGGCTGTCGCGGCTTCGTCCGAGGCAAGCGGATCCCTGGCCAGCGATGCACAGCTCGCTGCGCTGCGGGAGAAGCTGTCCGGCAACGCATAGTCTGACGACCCGCTAGTCGGGTCCGACCCGAGAGCCCCGGCCCTTGCAAAAAGGACCGGGGCTTTCTGGTGTCCGGGTGTCGGGTGTGCGGGCGGTTGCGGTTCAGGCCCCGTTGCTCGACACCAGCTCGTCGAGCAGGGCGGCCTTCTCCACGAGGTCGTGTTCTGTCGGGTTGTCGGCGTCGGGCAACTCCGCGAGGAGGTCGTCGCGGGTGGTGACCACCCAGGGCGACTGCCGCGTGACCTCCTCGCCGGAGAAGATCTTGAGCGATCCCTCCTCGAGCACCAGGGTCGGTGCCGGGAGAGTGCTGCCGAGGAGCTGTCGGAGGTCGTTCGCTGTGACGGTCATGTCTTCACGCTAGGACCGTTGCGCCGCGCTCGCATCCCTCGTTGCGTACACGAACGAGAGTGACCCCGCCCGGGACTGTCGGGCGGGGTCACTCTCGTTCACCGTGTCGGTGGGTGGCGGTCAGCTCACCTGGTCAGTTGGCGACGGCGGCGGTCGGCGACCAGGAGCCCTGCATCTCCGTCGTGCGCTTGCGCATCGATGCGAAGCTGTGGCGGGCCGGGCTGAGCATCTGGGTGAACCAGTTGCGGCGGTGGTCGGCCAATGCCAGCGCGACCTCCGGGATCAGGATGCAGTGCACTCCGTCGACCATGCCGAGACGGTGCCGACCGGGGTGAGTGAGGCTGCTTCGCATGGTGATCCTTCTGATTGAAAAGAGGCCTGGTCGTCACGGACGAAGATATCCGAAAACGCAGAAAACCTGGTGTATTTGGGCTGGATGTGCTTTGGCGTGTTTGGTGACAGACTGTTGCGGTGTTGCGAATCGGCCTCACCGGAGGCATTGGAGCAGGAAAGTCCACTGTGTCGAGGATTCTCGGCGAGCTCGGGGCGGTGATCGTCGACGCTGACAAAATCGCCCGTGAGGTCGTAGAGCCCGGTACTCCCGGATTGGCCGCTCTGGTAGCTGAATTCGGCAACGACATCCTAGCCGACGGGGAGCTGGATCGTCCGGCTCTGGCTGCCAAGGCATTCGGCGACGACGAGGCACGCGGTCGGCTCAACGCGATCGTGCACCCGCTGATCGGCAGTCGCACCAATGCGATCGTCGACTCGGCACCCTCGGATTCCGTGGTGCTGCAGGACATTCCGTTGCTCGTCGAGGGTCGAATGGGCCCGCTGTTCCACCTCGTCGTGGTGGTGCACGTGGAGGCGGAGGAACGGGTCCGACGCCTGGTCGAGTTGCGCGGCATGCCGGAGGCCGACGCCCGAGCCCGGATGGCAGCACAGGCCACCGACGAGCAGCGTAGGGCCGCGGCCGACGTGTGGCTCGACAACAACGGCCCGGAGGGCGACCTGGACGTCGAGGTCAGGGCCCTGTGGGAGCGGTTGACGCGGTACGCGGAGAACATCCGAACCGCCACGGTGGTCCGCACGCCGCCGGTGCTGGTGCCCGCGGACCCGTCGTGGCCGGACCAGGCGCGCCGGCTGACCGACCGGCTGCGGGCGGTGTGCGGGGCCGCGGCCGTGCGCGTCGACCACATCGGCTCGACCGCGGTGCCGGGCCTCGACGCCAAGGACGTGCTCGACTTCCAGGTGACCGTGCCGAGCCTGGCCGTCGCGGACGAGTTGGCCGGGCCCCTCGCCGCCGCCGGGTTCCCGCGAGTGGAGTCGGTCACCGCGGACGATCCGAAGCCGGCGTACGACATCGGCGGCGAGGCAGATCCGGCGCTGTGGGACAAGCGGTTCCACGGCGCCGCCGATCCCGGGCGGCCGGTCGATGTGCACGTGCGCGTCGACGGCTGGCCCGGTCAGCGGTTCGCGCTGGTGTTCCGGGACTGGCTCACCGCGGATCCGCAGGCGCGCGCCGAGTACCTGGCGGTCAAGCGTGCGGCGGCGGCGCAGGCACTCGGCGCTCCGGACCTGGCGACGGCCGCCGACCGGTACGCGACGGCGACGACGCCGTGGTTCGACGGTGCCGCGGTGCGCGCCGAGCAGTGGGCACGCGACGCCGGGTGGACCGCCGGGTGACCGGCGTCAGCGCCAGCTGACCGGCATCCCGCGTGAGGCCAGCCACGCGTCGAGGTCGTGGCCGTGGCTGGCGATGCCGTCCACCGCCACCACGGCCCGGGTGATGGCCCGGTCGGTGGTGGCGGCGTCGAGCATGCCGGCGGCGTGCGCTGCGACCAGTTCGTCGACGTCGAGGAGTTCGGTGTCGCGGCCGGTCCGCACCACCAGGTCCAGGTAGTGGTCCTGCGAGCGCCACACCGCGCCGCCGTCCGTGTACTCGCCGATGTCGACGTAGCGGTCCTGGTCACGGGCGTGGAATGGGTGGTAGTGGAAGATCGACGCGCGCAGGCCGAGCTCGGGCAGCAGCCACGACTCCAGGTAGTGGAAGTGCGGGTGGTCCGACGGCCGGGCCATGTACAGGCCCCACGGCTCGGCGTGGTAGTGGTCGACCGGCCGGACGAATCCCTTGGGGTCCGTGTTCGTCCGGTCGTCGAGGCTGAAGGACTCGATCTTCGGGGCGTGCACCGCGGCGTCCATAGCTGCAGAAGCTACCAAGCGCATCCTCCGCGCGCGGATCGGCGACGAGCATGTCGGACCCCCGGCCTACCCTGGTTCCATGGCGTTTGCATCCGAGCATCCCGTGGTGGCTCACTCCGAGTTCCGGCCCGTCGGCGAGATCGAACGGTCCGACGGCCGCTTCGAGGTGGTCAGCGACCACCGGCCCGCGGGCGACCAGCCGACCGCGATCGCCGAGTTGGAACGCCGGATCCAGGCGGGCGAGGAGAACGTGGTCCTGCTCGGCGCCACCGGCACCGGTAAGTCGGCCACCACGGCCTGGCTGATCGAGAAGCTGCAGCGGCCGACGCTGCTTATGGCGCCGAACAAGACCCTCGCCGCCCAGCTCGCCAACGAGTTGCGGGAGATGTTGCCGAACAACGCCGTCGAGTACTTCGTCTCGTACTACGACTACTACCAGCCCGAGGCGTACATCGCGCAGACGGACACCTACATCGAGAAGGACTCGTCGGTCAACGACGACGTCGAGAGGCTGCGGCACTCCGCGACGTCGAGCCTGCTCTCGCGCCGCGACGTGGTGGTGGTCGCCTCCGTCTCGTGCATCTACGGCCTCGGCACCCCGCAGTCGTACCTGGACCGGTCCATCGAGCTGGACGTCGGCGTGGAGGTCCCGCGCGACGCGCTGCTGCGGCTGCTGGTCGACGTCCAGTACAACCGCAACGACGTCGCGTTCACCCGCGGGTCGTTCCGGGTCCGCGGCGACACCGTCGAGATCATCCCGTCCTACGAGGAGCTCGCCGTCCGGATCGAGTTCTTCGGCGACGAGATCGAGGCGCTGTACTACCTGCATCCGCTGACCGGCGAGGTGGTCCGGCAGGTGGACTCGGTGCGGATCTTCCCGGCCACCCACTACGTGGCCGGTCCGGAGCGGATGGAACGCGCGGTCAAGGACATCGAGGCCGAACTCGAGGCGCGGCTTGCGGACCTGGAGGGCCGGGGCAAGCTGCTCGAGGCGCAGCGGTTGCGGATGCGCACCAACTACGACCTCGAGATGATCAAGCAGGTCGGTTTCTGCTCGGGCATCGAGAACTACTCGCGGCACATCGACGGCCGGCCCGCGGGTTCGGCGCCGGCCACCCTGATCGACTACTTCCCCGAGGACTTCCTGCTGGTCATCGACGAGTCGCACGTGACCGTCCCGCAGATCGGCGCCATGTACGAGGGCGACATGTCGCGCAAGCGCAACCTGGTGGAGTTCGGGTTCCGGCTGCCGTCGGCCACCGACAACCGCCCGCTCACCTGGGAGGAGTTCAGCCAGCGGATCGGCCAGACCGTCTACCTGTCGGCCACCCCCGGCAAGTACGAACTCGGCCAGTCGGGCGGCGAGTTCGTCGAGCAGGTGATCCGGCCGACCGGCCTGGTGGACCCGGAGGTGGTCGTCAAGCCCACGAAGGGTCAGATCGACGACCTGGTGCACGAGATCCGGCAGCGCACCGACAAGGACGAGCGGGTCCTGGTTACCACCCTGACCAAGAAGATGGCCGAGGACCTCACCGACTACCTGCTGGAACTGGGCATCCGGGTGCGCTACCTGCACTCGGACATCGACACGCTGCGCCGGGTGGAACTGCTCCGTCAGCTGCGGCTGGGCGAGTACGACGTGCTCGTCGGCATCAACCTGCTCCGCGAGGGACTCGACCTGCCCGAGGTGTCCCTGGTCGCGATCCTCGACGCGGACAAGGAGGGCTTCCTGCGCAGCTCGACCAGCCTCATCCAGACCATCGGCCGCGCGGCGCGCAACGTCTCCGGCCAGGTGCACATGTACGCCGACCGGATCACGGACTCGATGCAGCACGCGATCGAGGAGACCGACCGGCGCCGGGAGAAGCAGATCGCCTACAACAAGGAGCGGGGCGTCGACCCGCAGCCGCTGCGCAAGAAGATCGCCGACATCCTCGACCAGGTCTACGAGGAGGCCGAGGACACCGCGGCCGGGGTGGACGTCGGCGGGTCCGGACGCAACGCGAGCCGCGGCAGGAGGGCGCAGGGCGAGCCCGGACGCGCGGTCAGCGCCGGGGTGTTCGAGGGCCGCGACGTGAAGTCGATGCCGCGAGCCGAACTCGCCGACCTCGTCAAGGAACTCACCGACCAGATGATGAACGCCGCGCGCGACCTGCAGTTCGAGCTGGCCGGCCGGCTGCGCGACGAGATCCAGGACCTGAAGAAGGAGCTGCGGGGGATGGACGCGGCCGGGCTCCAGTAGCTCCCCGCTACGGTTGCGGGATGGACGCCCAGACCGCAGGCCGGTACGCGAAGACCTTCGACGCCTTCCACAGCATGTGCTATTTCGTGCCGGAGGTGTCCGACGCGCTCGTCGCGGCCGGCCTCGAACCCGGCGGGATGACCTACTTCGCCGGACGGTCCGCGGCGATGGGCCGGGTCACGGCGCCGGTCGTCGCGGCGACGTTCTACACCTTCAACCCGGAGTTGGTGGCCACCTACCTGCCGCGGGCCTGGGAACTGGCGAACCCGACGGAGATCGTCGCGGCGCGCTACATGGGTGCGGATGCGGCACTGCGCCGACTGCTGGGCGATGCCGTCGTCGGGTCGGTCGAGATGGCGGAGGCCGCGGACATCGCGGCCATCGCCGCGCGTGCGACGCGCCCCGAGGGGCGGCCGCTGTTCGCCGCGCACGCCGCCGTGGAGCAGCCGGCCGAGCCGCACCTGTCGCTGTGGCACTCGTTGACGCTGTTGCGGGAGTACCGCGGCGACGGTCACACCGTGGCGCTGCAGGCGGCCGGGCTGTCCGGGATCGAGGCCCTGGTCACGCACACCGCGACCGGCACCGGCTTCACCGAGAAGGCCGCCCTCTCGCGTCGCGGCTGGAGCCGCGAACAGTGGGACGCCGCGAGCGCGGACCTGCGCGACCGTGGTCTGCTCGCCGACAACGGAACCCTCACCGAGCTGGGCACGGAGATCCGGGAGGTGACCGAGGACGTCACCGACGACCTGGCCTTCGCGCCGTGGGCCGAGCTGGGTGACGCCGGGCTCGACCGGCTCGCCGAGCTGCTGACGCCGATGCGGGCCGCGATCCTCGACGCGGGCACCTACCCGCCGAACCTCTTCGGCCAGCGCTGGGGCAAGTGGTGAGCCTCAGCTGGTGATGTCCTTGACCGCGAAGCGCTGCCAGGCCAGCACCCCGAACACCGCGGCGTAGGCCAGGGCGGAGAACGACCCGACGACGATGTCGTGCCAGTCGACGGTGGGGGCGAGGAACCTGGTCCAGGCGAAGGAGAAGTGTCCGGGCAGCAGGTCCCGCCAGCCGCCCAGTGCGGTGATCTGGTCCAGGATCTGCACGAGGATCGAGACCATCACGGTGCCGCCGACCGCGCCGAGCGGCGCGTCGGTGAGCACCGACAGCAGCATCGCCAGCCCGGCCACCCAGGTCAGGTTCACCGCGATGTACGCCAGTGCCAGTGTCAGCCGCCCGACCGCGTCGCCGTAGCCCAGCGAGTCGCCGAACGGGGTCACCAGTGGTCCGGTCCCGTACAGGGCCGTGCCCAGTGCCAGGCCCACGCCGAACAGCAGCAGCAGGGCCAGCACGGACAGTGCCGCGGACACGATCGCCTTCTGCCGCAGCAGCCGGCCGCGGGGGACCGGGATGGCCAGCAGGTACCGCAGCGACGACCACGACGCCTCGCTGGCCACCGAGTCGCCGAAGAACAGCGCCACCACCACGATCAGCAGGAACCCGACGGACATGAACAGGCAGAACACGGTGAAGTTCACGCCGCCCCGGGTGCCCAGGTCGATCAGGTTCACCGCGCCCGGGGACGACGAACCGGAACCGCCGATCGCGAAGGCCGCGGCCAGGATCACCGGCAGCAGCGCCAGCAGCCCGAGCGCCAGGTGGGTGCGCCTGCGCAGGAACTGGCGGGTCAGTTCGGTGCGCAGCGGCAGGGTCGAGTGCGGCCGGTAGCCGGGCGCCCGGCCGTCCGCGGCCGCCGCGTCACCACGGCCGTCGGCGGCCGCCGCGTCACCGCCACGATCTGTCGACGTCACGTCGCCTGCACCTCCTGCTCGGGGGAGTCCGACGTTGCGGATCTCCGTGGTCGGGGCATCGCCGCGTCGTGCTCGCGATGGTCGGAGACGTGGACCAACCTCAGGAAGACGTCCTCGAGGCGGGTGGTCCCGCTCAGCCCGCGGACCCCGACGCCCGACTCGACCAGCGCGCGTACCACCACGGTCGGGTCCGTGGCGCCGAGGTCGAGCCGGACCGTGGGGGTCTCGCCCTCGACCACGTGCACGCCGGTCGGGCCGTCGAGGCCGTCGAGCACCTCGAGGGCCCGCGCCGCGTCGTCGACCCGCAGTTCGGTGGCGCCCTCCGCCGAGGTGAGCGCCTCGACGGTGCCGGCCGCGATCACCCGTCCGTGGTTCATCACCACCACGTCGGTGCAGGTCTGCTCCACCTCCGCGAGCAGGTGGCTGGACACCAGGACGGTCCGCCCGGTGCGTGCGTAGGCGACCAGGACCTCGCGCATGGTCCGGATCTGCGGCGGGTCGAGTCCGTTGGTGGGTTCGTCGAGGACCATCAGGTCCGGCAGCCCGAGCATCGCCTGCGCGAGGGCCAGGCGCTGGCGCATCCCCTGACTGTAGGAGCGGACCTTCCGGTGGACGGCGTCGCCGAGGTCCGCGATCTCGAGGGCCTCGTCCATCCGGGCCTCGGCGGCGGGCCGGCCGGTGGCCTCCCAGTACAGGCGCAAGTTGTCGAGACCGCTCAGGTGCGGCAGCAGCCCGGAGCCCTCGACGAACGAGCCGAGCCGTGAGAGCACCGGCGCGCCGGGGGTCACCAGGTGCCCGAACACCCTCAGCTCGCCGCTCGACGGCGTGATCAGGCCCATCAGCATCCGCAGGGTGGTGGTCTTGCCCGCGCCGTTGGGGCCGAGGAGCCCGAGCACCTGGCCGCGGCGCACGGTGAAGCTCACCCCGTCGACCGCGCGGAAGCCGTTGTCGTACGACTTGTGCAGGTCGGTGACCACGAGCGGGGTGTCGAGCAGGGCCGGGTCCACCGCGGCGACCGCGCGCCGCCGCGACCGGACCGCGCCGACGATGCCGAGGAGCACCACCACGGTGAGGATCGCGCCGATCCCCACCAGCGGCGCGACCGGCAGGGCCCGGCGGTTCGTCGTCGCGGGGACACTCGGGACGGTGATCGCCGGGTCCGTGAGCGCGACGGTGAACTGGGCCGGGGAGAGCGGGTTCGCGTAGGCCTGGTCGGTGGCGGCGAGCACGAGTTCGAGGTGGTGCCCCTCCGGCACCTGGTGGGCGATTCCGGGCAGCGTGACGGTCAGCGGGACCGGTTGTCCGGCAGGCGCGTCCGGCAGCCGGATCGCGGCGACCGCCCCGCCCGGCAGGGTGCGCCGGCCCTGCGGGCTGACGTCGTAGAGCTTGGCGAACAGCACCGCCTCAGCGGGGGCGGCGAGCGTGGACACCTCGACCGTGACCGTGCTGGTGCCGGTGACCGTCAGCGGATGCTCGAGCGGCGCCGTGGCGAAACGCGCCGACTGGCCGGGCGGATCGGCTGCCAGGTCGAGGGCCGGCCCGGCCGCAGACGCCAGGTTCGAGACCGATGCGCCGAGTCCCGGCACCGACGACAGGCCGGCGGGCGAGGCGCCGGGCGGGCGGACCAGGGTCTGCTCGGAGCCGATCATCGGCAACGAGACCGTCGGGGTGGGGTCGGTGGGGACCGCGCCGAGCCCGGGGTAGTCGGGGGCGGTCATCCGGCGCTGCGCCGGTGCACCCTGGTCCGTCGGTGCGCCGGGCAGGGTGAAGACGAACCGTGTGTCGGGCTCGCCGTCGCCGAGGCGGTCGGACAGGAAGGCGGCCACCGCGCGCTGGCTGGGCGCGGAGTCGCCACCGGCGTCGTGGCCGCCGGGAAACCAGCGGACCTGGACGGGGGCGCCCGCCGCCGCGATCTGCCGGGCGTTCGCGTCGGCCTGGTCCAGCCCGAACAGGGTGTCCTGTTCGCCCTGGACCAGCAACGTGGGCGCGGTGACGGCGCCGATGACGGCGGCGGGGGAGTGCGCGGTGAGCATGGCCAGCAGTTCCGGGCTGGGGCGGCCCGTCTCGGCGGCTGCGGCGTAGGCCTGGCAGATGGTGGCGAGGAACCGGCCGCACGGCCCGGAACCGGGCGCGGGCCCCGCGCCCGCATCCGACGCACCGCCCGCGCCGGCCCCGAAGAAGATGCCGGCCCAGCCCCGCTTGAGCACACCGGGTCCGCCGTACCCGGCGGCGGCGGGTGTGGTGCGCGCCACCGGCCCGGGCGTCCCGAAGTTGGGAAACAGTGCCTGGCCCAGGTCATTCCAGGTGATCGACGCGGCGATCGCGTCGATCCGCTGGTCGGTGCCGCCGAGTGTCAGGGCGAGCGCCCCGCCGTAGGAACCGCCGGTCACGCCCACCCGCGGATCGTGCGGGCCGTCCTGGCGGACCTCGGTGCGGCCCGCCAGCCAGTCCACCATGGCGCGGGCGTCCGCCACCTCCCGGTCCGGGTCGTTCAACGAGATCTGCCCGGTGCTGCGCCCGAATCCACGGGCGCTGTAGGCCAGCACCACGAAGCCGTCCTCGGCGAGATCGCGCGCCTGCGCAGCCACCGAGTCCTTGCTGCCGCCGAATCCGTGCGCCAACAGCACCGCGGGGGCCGGGGTCTGCTCCGGAACGTACAGGCGGGCATCGAGATTGACCTGATCGGCGGAGCCGGGACCCTCCGGCAGCGCGAACTGGACGTCCTCCGTGGTGACCGCCGGCGCCGACCTGGACGTCCAGGTCACTGCCGCCGCCACGACGAGAAGCAGCGCGACCGCGGCCACGGCTGCCCACGCCCGGAGACTTCGCGGTCGCGGTAGGTACATGAGACCCAATCTAGCCATGTGGCGCGGATGTGCGTTGTAACGCAATTCCCACTACCCCGGCGGCCGTCCGACTAGGGTTTTGCGCAGCGGCTGGGGTGTCAACCGTGAGATTCCGTGCATGCCCCGGTGAGGAAGAATGCACTACGACGCAATGCACTACGACGCAATGCACCACGAGACAGTGCAGCAGGATCCATCGCACCGAGGATCCACCCGCACTGACGACCCACCTGCACTCTGGAGGAAGCAATGACCGCCTACCGCACCATCGTCGTCGGAACCGATGGCTCGGACTCGTCCTTGAAGGCAGTCGAGAAGGCCGCGGCACTGGCCACCGACGCCGGGGCGAAGCTGGTCCTCGCCTGCGCCTACTACCCGACCGACCCGAAGGACATCGAGGCGGCGGCCGACACCCTTCGCGAGGACGCATACCAGATCACCGGCTCCGCGCCGACGTACGACATCCTGCGGACCGCGCGTGAGCGCGCGCAGGCCGTGGGCGCCAAGGACATCGAGGAGCGGGCGATCGTCGGGGCACCCGTCGACTCGCTGCTCACCCTGATCGCCGAGGTCTCGGCCGACCTGCTGGTGATCGGCAACCGCGGACTGAACACGCTCACCGGCCGACTGCTCGGCTCGGTGCCCTCCGACGCCGCCCGCAAGTCCACCACCGACGTACTGATCGTTCACACCGTCCGCTGACCTCACCCACTGTCCCGGCCCGGTGCCACACCGGGCCACAGGTCGTTGAGTCCCCGCGGTGACTCGTCGAGGATCCGCTGCGGCTCGACGATCAGGACCGAGTCGAACTCGAGCCCCTTCACCTCCCGGACGGCCAGCACGCTCACCGAATCCGATGCCAGGTCCGTGAACTCGCCGACCGACTCCTCGGCCGCGATCACCACGGTGAGCCCGGGCCCGGTGTGGGATGCCACCCGCCGACGGACCTCGTCGGCCACCGACGCCGCCGGAACCCGGTGTGCCCAGGGCACGTTCCCGCTCTCGCGCACCGACCGGGGCGCCGTCTGGGTCGGGTCGATCGCCGCGAGCACGTCCTGCGCCACGGCCATGATCTCCGCGGGGGTGCGGTAGTTGACGGTCAGCTCGGTCAGCTTCCAGCGCCGGGCCACGTACGGCTCGAGCACCGTCTGCCAGGACGAGCTGCCGGCCGGGTCGCCGGTCTGGGCGGTGTCCCCGACCAGGGTCATCCACCGATTCGGGATGCGGCGCATCAGCATTCGCCAGGCCATCGCCGAGAGCTCCTGGGCCTCGTCGACGATGACGTGCCCGTAGGTCCAGGTGCGGTCGGCCGCCGCCCGCTCCGCGGCGGTGAGCCGGTGGCCCAGATCCTGGCGTTGGGCAAGCTGATCCGCGTCGATCAGGTCGTACGCCATCAGGATCTCGGGGTCGAGTTCGTCCTCGAGGTCCTGCGGCGCGGAGCCGGTGAGGATGTCGAGCGCACCCTGCGCGTCCGCGATCTGCGCTCGCCACTCGCGTTGTGCGCGGTCACGTTCCGCGGCGTCGTCCACGCCCAGCAGTTCGGCCAGCTCGTCGAGCAGGGGTGCGTCGGCCGCGCTGAACCCGGTCATCCTGGTGCGGTGCAGGAGGGCGCGCTGGCGCTCGGTCAGGTCGCGGGCCGCGGTGTCCAGCCGGGACCGCGAGGTCAGCAGGTCGGCGAGGACCCGCTGCGGCGTCAGCTGCGGCCACAGCGCGTCGATCGCGTCCATCAGGTCCGGGTCCTCGCGCATCTCGTCGCGGATGTCGGCGACGTCGTCGCGGCTGAGCAGATTCGCGCCGCCGAGGACGTTCGACCCGAGGCGTGCGGCGAACTGGTCGGCGAGGGACTCGATCACCGCGGAGACGAAGATCGGCCGGGCCAGGTTGTGCGGCCGGCGGGAGGACCGCGCGCGGCCGCGGGCCCGGGTGACGGTCTTGCGGTCGAGGGTGATCGGGTAGGTGTCGAAGGTGATGGTGACCGGTTCCGGCGGGGTCAGCTGCCGGTCGCGCACTGCCTGCTTGAGCACCTCCACCATCTCGAGCGAGCCCTTCACCTCGCCGCACTCGAGCGAGTCGTGCACGGTGGCAATGACTCCGGGGTACAGGTCGCCGATGGTGGAGAGCAGCACCCCGGTCTCGCCGAGCGACGGCAGCACCTGGCCGATGTAGTCGAGGAACGTCGCGTTGGGGCCGACGATCAGCACGCCGCTCTTCGCCAGCTGCTGCCGGTAGGTGTAGAGCAGGTACGCGGCGCGGTGCAGCGCGACGGCCGTCTTGCCCGTGCCCGGTCCGCCCTGCACCACCATCACCGACTTGTGGCTGGACCGGATGATGGCGTCCTGCTCGGACTGGATGGTCTCGACGATGTCGTTCATGTGTCCGGTCCGGGCCGCGTTGAGCGCGGTGAGCAGGGCGCTCTCGCCGGCGACGCCGTCGGTGCCGTCCACCACGCCGGCGCGCTTTGCGGCGGCGAGGTCGAGGTACTCGTCGCCCAGGCCGGTGACCCGGCGGCTGCGGGTACGGATGTGGCGGCGTCGCGTCACGCCCTCCGGTTGCGCCGGGGTGGCCAGGTAGAACGGACGGGCCAGCGGTGCGCGCCAGTCGAGCAGCAGCGTCTCGTAGTCGTTGGCCTCGTCGAGGATGCCGACCCGGCCGATGTACCGCAGCGCGTCTCCGTCCGCGGCCTCGCCGTCCAGGTCGATGCGGCCGAAGCAGAGACCGTTCTCGGCGGCGTCGTACTTGGCGATGTCTTCGGTGTACATCTGGCTGAACGACTCGCGCTCGCTGCGTGCCTGCGGGGTGCCGCCGGTCTGCAACAGAACCTTCGACAGCCGGGTCGCGGCGTACGAGCGCAGGCCGTCTAGCCGGTCGTACAGCATCGACACGTACTCCTGCTCACGGTCCAGGTCGCCGTGTTGCAGTGCCTTGTCGGGCAAGTGATCTCCTCGGCCGGAATGGGTCCAAATGGGCCAAGCGAGTCTAGTGGCTGGGTGCGGCGGGTGCAGAAGCGCCAGGTCAGCGGGACGGGGCCGCGTCGGTCGGGACGGCGCCCAGATCAGTAGGCGACCAGTCCGCCGTCGGCGACGATCACCTGCCCGGTGATGTAACTGCCGGCGTCCGAGGTGAGCAGCAGCGCGGGCCCGACCATCTCGTCGGGGTGGGCGATCCGCCTCTGCAGCGGCATCTGCGCCATCGCGTCGACCACCTCGGGTGGGTTGTTCCGGACCATGTCGGTGTCGACCGAGCCGGGGGCGAGCGCGTTCACCCGGATGCCGCGCGGGGCGAATTCGGCGGCCATGGATCGGGTGTACGACATCAGCGCGGCCTTGCCCGCCGCGTACATCGCCACCTGGGGCGAGAACATGAAGGCGCCGACGGAGACCACGTTGAGCACCGCGGCGTGCGGGCTCTTGTCGAGGTGCGGCAGGGCGGCCTGGGTGAGGAACACCGGGCCACGCAGGTTGACGTCGTAGGACTTGGCCCAGGCCTCGGGGGTGAACGAGCCGAGCGGTTGGGTCAGCGGGTTGGCGGCGGCGTTGACCAGGATGTCGATGCCGCCGAACTCGCCGACGGTCCGGTCCACCAGGGTGGTGAGGTCGCCGAGGTCGCCGGTGTGGGTGGGCACGCCGACGGCGTTTCCGCCCATCGACCTCAGGTGTGCTTCGGCGGACCGGCAGGCCTCGGCCTTGCGGCTCGCGACCACCACGTCGGCGCCGGCGGCGGCGAAGCCCTCGGCGATCGCCAGCCCGATGCCGCGGGTGCCGCCGGTGACGACGGCGGTCCGGCCGCGCAGGTCGAACAGTGCGGTGAGCTTGGTGCGGTTCACGCGGATCTCCTCAGTTGGCCCAGTTGGGCGTGCGGCGTTCGACGAAAGCGGCGGTGGCCTCGGCGAATTCGCCGCCGGTGCCGGCGAGGATCTGGGTGCGGTTCTCGAGGGCGACGGCGGCGTCGACGGTTGCCGCGGTCGCGTTGGCGATGAGGACCTGTTTCGTCATGGCCAGGGCGAACGGACTGTGGGCACACAGCGTCTCGGCGAGTTCGGTTGCGGCGCGGAGCAGCTCGGCGTCCGGCACCAGACAGGTCACCAGGCCGATCCGTTCGGCCTCGGCGGCGTCGAACTCCCGGGCTGTGGTGATCAGTTCGGTCGCGCGGCCCGTGCCGATCAGCCGGGGGAGGGTGTAGCTGATCCCGATGTCGCAGCCGGAGATGCCGATCCGGATGAACTGCACGCCGAACCGGGCCGAGTGCGAGGCGATCCGGAGGTCGCAGGCGGCGGCCAGGGCGAGCCCGCCGCCGAAGGCCGGGCCGTTGACGGCGGCGATCACCGTCTGCGGGAGCCGCTGGATCCGCGGGACCAGCGAGGCGATGTACTCCTGGGTGCGCATCGCGGCGGCGGGACCGGACAGGCCCGCCGCGGTGGGCGCGACGTGGGTGTCGTCCTTGAGGTCCAGGCCGGAACAGAAGCCGCGGCCGGCCCCGGTGAGCACCACGACCCGGCAGGCGTTGTCGCGCTCGAGCGCGTCGAGCGCGGCGTGCAACTCCTCGACGAGGGCGAAGCTCAGTGCGTTGAGCCGCTCGGGCCGGTTGAGCGTGAGCACCGCGACGGCGGGCGAGTGGTGTCTGAGTTCGATCAGCGACATTCAATATCCATACACTCTGTAAGGTATGTGTGTCCGGCTAATGAGAGATCCGACGGCGAGGAGATGCGGTGGCCACCGGCGACGACGACAGTGGCACGGGCCGCGGGCGGCCGCGGGACCCGGGTCGGCATCGGGCGGTGCTGGCGGCGACCGTCGAGTTGCTGGTCGAACTCGGCTACGACGGAGTCACTTTCAGTGTGGTGGCGCGCAGGGCGGGGGTGGGGCGCCCGCTGCTCTACCAGTGGTGGGGATCGAAGGCGGCGCTGGTGCAGGAGGCGCTCTTCCGGCGCGCGCCGCGCGCCGCGACCCGGGTGCCGGCGGGCGCGGGGTTCGCCGAGACGCTGACCGCCCTGGTTCGGGACATGGTGGAGCTGCAGTCGCGGCCGGAGTACCGGCGCGGCCTGCCCGGCCTGATCGCGGACATGGTGGCCGAGCCGGAACTGCAGGAGCGTGCCGAGCGTCGGTTCATCGCACCGGTACGCGCCCACTACGGCGAGGTGTTCGCGCGGGCGATCGCCGACGGCGAGGTGCGGCCCGACGCGGACGGGGCCGCGGTGATGGACACCCTGCGCGGCGCGGTCATGATGCACACCCTGACCCGCCCGCCAGGCCAGGAGGAACAGCTGGTGCAGTACCTGGTGGGCCTGGTGCTCCGCGGCGTGCAACGGTGACCGGACCGTGGGCACAATGAGTGGCGCCGGCGCTGGGCGGGCGCGAACTCCCTCGTCGCAGCCTTCAAGTCGATCGACGACACCCGGGTGTGCATCGAAGCGGAGACGGGCGCCGCGCCCGAACCGAGCGAATGGGCGCGGATGAGGAACATCCAGCGTGAGTACGACCGCGAACTGCGGCGGACCGCAAAGGGGCGCAAGGGAACTCGGTCCAGAGCGTCGGCGGTCGCGGTGGCGGCCGCCGCCGAGCGGGTCCGTCGGCGTGCCCATGCGCGTACCCGCAAGGTGCTCGAGCACTCGGGGTCGGCGCGCGGTCACGCAGCCGACGCGGAAACGCTGTTGGAGTCGGGCGGCAACATCCCGGCGGTGCTGGCCGCATTGGCCCGTGCGCGGGAGGCCCACCAGGCCGCGGTGCGCGTCATCGAGGTGAACGAGGAGGCTCTGGTGCGGCAGGCCGGGAGACGGAAGTCCTGATGGTCATCAGCCGCGCTCGGCGACGCGGGCGTGAGGACTGGCTCGCTCGGGGCAGGCATAAGTTCATGCCTTTGCCCCGAGCGGGCCTGGCGACGGTGGCCGTCCCTGGCGCGGGGTCGCAGCCGGCGCTGGACGTCGGGCGGCGCTCACCGCGACAGCAGGCCGGATCTGTCGTCACTCCTCGCGAGAAGTCACCAGCCGCGCTCCTGCCACTCCGCGAGGAACGGCCGCTCGGCGCCGAGCGTGGTGTCCTTGCCGTGACCCGGGTAGACCGCGGTGTCGTCGGGGAAGCGTTCGAACAGCTTGGTGGTCACGTCGCGCAGCAGGGACGCGAACTGCTCCGGGTCGGCGGTCTTGCCGACGCCGCCCGGGAACAGGGAGTCGCCGGTGAACAGGTGCACCTGCCCGGACGCGGGGTCGGTCAGCGCGAGCGCGATGGAGCCCGGGGTGTGGCCGGCCAGGTGGATGACCTCCAGTGTGAGCCGGCCCACCTCGACGAGGTCGCCGTCGGTGACCGTGCGGTCCGGGGTGACCGGCAGCTTCTCGGCGTCGAGCGGGTGTGCGAGCGTCGGCACACCGGTGAGCTTGACCACGTCCGCGAGTGCCAGCCAGTGATCGGGGTGCTGGTGGGTGGTGACGATCGACGCCAACGTCGGAGCGCCGGCCTCCAGCAGCAGCGCCAGTCGGTCGGCCTCGTTCGCCGCGTCGATGAGCAGGGACTTGCCCGTCTCGGAACACACCACCAGGTAGGAGTTGTTGTCCATCGGGCCGACCGAGATCTTGGTGATCGTGGCGCCGGCAATGGTGCGGCGTTGCGGGGCGGACCCCTGCTTCAGCTCGCCGGTGTAGTGGTCGTCGATTGTCATCTGCTGCCCGTCCATTACTGGGACGCTACCGTCGAATGGGGGCTCGTGACGGGTTGGACGCAGTCGTGTCCACCGAACGTGTCGGAGCCCCGACATACCATGTGCTGCGTCCGGGGACGTTTCCCCGAGAACAGCCGAGAAGGGACAATCAGTGGCGGACCGCCTGATCGTGCGCGGAGCGCGTGAGCACAACCTGCGGGGCATCGACATCGATCTGCCGCGGGACAGCCTCATCGTCTTCACCGGGTTGTCCGGTTCAGGAAAGTCCTCGCTCGCGTTCGACACCATCTTCGCCGAGGGCCAGCGCCGCTACGTCGAGTCCCTCTCGGCCTACGCGCGCCAGTTCCTCGGCCAGATGGACAAGCCCGACGTCGACTTCATCGAGGGACTCTCGCCCGCGGTGTCCATCGACCAGAAGTCGACCAACCGCAATCCGCGCTCGACCGTCGGCACCATCACCGAGGTGTACGACTACCTGCGTCTGCTCTACGCCCGCGCCGGCACGCCGCACTGCCCGGTCTGCGGGGAGCAGATCGCGAAGCAGAGCCCGCAGCAGATCGTCGACCAGGTCCTCGCGATGGAGGAGGGCACCCGTTTCCAGGTGCTCGCGCCCGTGGTGCGCACCCGCAAGGGCGAGTTCGTCGACCTGTTCGAGCAGCTCAACTCCCAGGGCTACGCCCGGGTGCGGGTGGACGGGGTGGTCCACCAGCTCACCGACCCCCCGACGCTGAAGAAGCAGGAGAAGCACGACATCGAGGTCGTGATCGACCGGCTGACGGTGAAGGCGAGTTCGAAGCAGCGCCTCACCGACTCGGTGGAGACCGCGCTGCGGCTCGCCGACGGCATCGTGGTCCTCGACTTCGTCGACCGGGAGGAGTCCGCGGCCGACCGGGAACGCCGCTTCTCCGAGTCGCTGGCCTGCCCCAACGGGCACGCCCTGTCCATCGACGACCTCGAGCCGCGGGCGTTCTCGTTCAACTCGCCGTACGGCGCCTGCCCGGAGTGCACCGGACTCGGGATCCGCAAGGAGGTCGACCCCGACCTGGTGGTGCCGGACCCGGAGCTGAGCCTCGCGGACGGCGCCATCGCCCCCTGGTCGATGGGGCAGACCGCCGAGTACTTCGGCCGCCTCCTCTCCGGCCTCGCCGACATCATGGGCTTCGACATGGCGACGCCCTGGCAGAAGCTGCCGGCCAAGGTGCGCAAGGCGGTGCTCGAGGGCAGCGCCGACCAGGTCCACGTCAAGTACAAGAACCGGTACGGGCGCACCCGCTCCTACTACGCCGAGTTCGAGGGCGTCATGCCGTTCCTGCACCGTCGGCTCGAGCAGACCGAGTCGGAGCAGATGAAGGAACGCTACGACGGGTACATGCGCGACGTGCCCTGCCCGGCCTGCAACGGCGCCCGCCTGCGCCCCGAGATCCTCTCGGTGACGATCTCGGCCGGCACGCACGGCAAGAAGTCGATCGCCGAGGTGGCAGAGCTGTCCATCGCGGACTGCGCCCGGTTCCTGAACAGCCTGACCCTCGGCAGCCGCGAGGAGGCGATCGCGGGTCAGGTGCTCAAGGAGGTGCAGGCCCGGCTCGGCTTCCTGCTCGACGTCGGCCTCGAGTACCTCTCGCTCTCCCGGGCGGCCGGCACGCTCTCCGGCGGCGAGGCGCAGCGGATCCGGCTGGCCACCCAGATCGGGTCCGGCCTCGTCGGCGTCCTGTACGTGCTCGACGAGCCGTCCATCGGGCTGCACCAGCGCGACAACCGGCGGCTCATCGAGACGCTGACCCGGCTGCGCGACCTGGGCAACACCCTCATCGTCGTCGAGCACGACGAGGACACCATCCGTACCTCCGACTGGGTGGTGGACATCGGTCCGCTCGCCGGTGAGCACGGCGGCAGGGTGGTCCACAGCGGCCCCTACCAGGAACTGCTCACCTGCGAGGAGTCCCTGACGGGGGCCTACCTGTCCGGCCGCGCGTCGATTCCCGTCCCGGCGGTTCGCCGGACGGTGGACAAGAAGCGCCAGGTCACCGTGGTCGGGGCCAAGGAGAACAACCTCGCCGGCATCGACGTGAGCTTCCCGCTGGGGGTGCTCACCTCGGTCACCGGTGTGTCCGGTTCCGGCAAGTCCACGCTGGTCAACGACATCCTCGCGACGGTGATGGCGAACAAGCTGAACGGGGCGCGTCAGGTGCCCGGCCGGCACACCCGGATCAACGGGCTCGACCAGCTCGACAAGCTGGTGCAGGTGGACCAGTCGCCGATCGGTCGCACGCCGCGGTCCAACGCCGCCACGTACACCGGCGTGTTCGACAAGATCCGCACCCTGTTCGCGGCGACGACCGAGGCCAAGGTGCGCGGCTACCAGCCGGGACGGTTCTCGTTCAACGTCAAGGGCGGCCGGTGCGAGGCCTGCTCCGGCGACGGCACCCTCAAGATCGAGATGAACTTCCTGCCCGACGTGTACGTCCCGTGCGAGGTGTGCCACGGCGCCCGGTACAACCGGGAGACCCTCGAGGTGCACTACAAGGGCAAGACCATCGCCGAGGTGCTGGACATGTCGATCGAGGAGGCCGCCGGCTTCTTCGAGGCGATCACCTCCATCCACCGCTACCTCAAGACCCTGGTCGAGGTGGGCCTCGGCTACGTGCGGCTGGGCCAGCCGGCGCCGACGCTGTCCGGCGGCGAGGCGCAGCGCGTCAAGCTGGCGGCGGAGCTGCAGAAGCGGTCGACGGGCCGGACGGTCTACGTGCTCGACGAGCCGACGACGGGTCTGCACTTCGAGGACATCCGCAAGCTGCTCGGTGTGGTCAACGGGCTGGTGGACAAGGGCAACACGGTGATCGTGATCGAGCACAACCTCGACGTCATCAAGACCTCGGACTGGATCGTCGACATGGGCCCGGAGGGCGGGTCCGGCGGCGGCACCGTCGTCGCGGAGGGCACGCCGGAGGTGATTGCGGCGGCGCCGGAGAGCTACACCGGTCGGTTCCTGCGTGAGGTGCTGGCACAGTCAGTCGCCGAACCGAAGGCGGTCGTCGGTGGGACGGCCAAGCGCAAGCGGGCGCCTCGTAAGGCCGCCGCTGCCGTCTGACGTGAGGCGGGTGTGCCGGGTGGTGGCATCCGGACAGGCCCGACGGCCGCACGCTGCGACGGCAGCGCAAAGGAGGGCCGGGGGGGGGGGGGGGCCCCGGCCGGCTGTCGATGTCGCCGGGTGCAGGCATGTGAATCTCCTTGTGTCGAGTGTTCTGGCAAACCGGGGCCGCGGGCGGCCCCGGCAGGATGTTGATCCCCCGATTGCAGTGCGACCCCCGCCGAGACCGCCCGCCCTTGCTGCATCGCAGGTGGCCGGATCCGGTGTGTTGCCAATCACTGCAGTCGGGACCTTTGTACACGAGCGCGCGAGTCGAGCGTCCGGGAATCACGAATTGATCTCGAGCCCGCGACAGTGATGTGCCTCACATGACTGCGGGCGGCGGTGTTTCCGGTGCGGCGGCTCAGCGAGCAGCCGCGGAATGGATCGCGGCAGCGAGTTCGACGGGGCGCGACCACATCGGCCAGTGGCCGGTCGGCAGGTCGACGTAGTCGGCGGGTAGCTTCGTCAGCTCGGCGGCCATCGGATGACCCGACGCCGCCAACTGCGCGACCGCCTCGGCCGGGAAGCTGCTGCTGATCACCGTGGTGGGAATCCGCAGCCGTGCCGGGTCCGTCAACTGCATGCGATCGCGGGCGGGGCCGGCCGGTTGCGGCACCGCGCGCCGGCGGAACCGGGCCAGCGCGTCGTCGTCGAGGCCCTCGAGGCTGTTGCCCTCGGCCTCGAGGCCCGCCCAGTCGGGGAGCGGGATCTCCATCGTCGATCGGGGGAGGTCGCCGAGCAGCGCATGTCCGTCGGCGACCGGCCCGCTGTCGACGTAGACGACCCGGGCGAACAGGCCCGGGTCCAGGTCGGTGGCGGCGTACGCCGCAGCACAGGCACCGCTGTGCGCCACCAGGACGGTGGCGTGTTCGTCGGCGGTGGTGTGGGCGGCCGCGACGATCGCCCGGGCGTGGTCGGCGAGGCTGATCGACGAGCGGTCGGTGTCGGGGGAGTCGAGTCCGGGCAGCGTCAGCGCGGTGCAGTCGTCGCCGAGGCGGGTCAGTTCGGCGGCGACGTCGTCCCACGCCCAGGCGCCGAGCCAGAATCCGGGAACCAGGAGAATGTGTACAGGCACGTCTCCAGCCTGCTTCAGGATTCCCGCCGACGCACCTCCAGGGCGGGGTTCGGCCGGTTCAGGGCTGCGACTCCAGCGCGCGGGCCGCGGCGACCGACGCCTCGATCAGCGCGCCGAGGACGGTCTCGTCGACGTCGGCGAGGCGCTTGACGTACAGGCAGCCCTTGCCGAGCTTGTGTTTGCCGAGTCGGTCGAACGTTGCGGCGAACTCGTCGTGGTCGAGCGACAGGTACAGGGTCAGCGCCGCGGCCCGGGGGGAGAACCCGATCAGTGCGGTGTCGCCCTCGTGTCCGCTCGCGTAGCGGTAGTGCCTGCTGCCGAAGCCGACGATGCTCGAGCCCCACAGCACCGGTGGTTCGCCGGTGGCGGCTCGCATCAGCTCGACCAGTCGTTCACTGTCCGCGCGCTTGGCCGGGTCGGTGAGCGCGCCGAGGAACTCGTCGACGCTGGCATCGGTCGGGCCGGTCTTGGTCGCCATCGGGTCAGTATGGCCGGACGCCGGGGCGTCGGCACCGTGGGGGGGGGGGGGGGGGGGGGCTGCAGGGCCTGCAGCCCCTCGCGGATCGGGCCGGCATGCGGGCCCAGGTACTCCACCGACGCGGTGACCAGGCCCGCGAGGGCGGTGATCACCCGGCGGGCCTCGTCCAGGTCGAGGTGGTCACTCTCGTCGGGGTTGGGGTCGCCGAGCCCGAGCTTCTCTGCGGCGGAACTCATCAACATCACTGCGGCGCGGCTGATGACCTCGACCGCCGGAACGTCGGCGAGCTCTCGAACGTCGTCCGTGTGGGCATCCTCTGTCATGCCTGCTAGACTTCCATACACGACCGCCCCCGACGATGTTGGGGGCAGCAAGTGGAGTCCGACTCCCACCGTTTCTCGGCGCATCAAAACCGCTGGTAGACGGTCCCGGTCGCCGGTTCTGGTGATGCACGGACGAGCAGTTGATGCTCCGAGGTCATCCGAGGGCCGGCTCCCTCTTTGTTGAGGGGATGTGTCGCGACGTGGTCGCGTCGACATCGTATCGGTCGGCATCGGACCCCGCATGGTGAATGTTCACCGTCGCGGGGTTCTTTTGTTGGGGAAACGGGCTACGGGCTGCCGGCGGTCAGGACGACCTGCCGCTCAACCTAGGAGGCCCCATCAGCACTGAGACCCGCATCAACGATCGCATCCGCGTACCCGAGGTCCGACTCGTCGGACCAGGCGGTGAGCAGGTCGGGATCGTGCGTGTTGAAGATGCACTCCGCTTGGCGCTCGAAGCCGATCTCGACCTCGTCGAGGTGGCGCCGGACGCCCGCCCGCCGGTGTGCAAGATCATGGACTACGGCAAGTTCAAGTACGAGAACGCGCAGAAGGCGCGCGAATCGCGCAAGAACCAGCAGCTGACCGTGATCAAGGAGCAGAAGCTCCGGCCGAAGATCGACGCCCACGACTACGAGACCAAGAAGCGCAACGTCGTTCGCTTCCTCGAGGCCGGGTCCAAGGTCAAGGTCACGATCATGTTCCGTGGACGTGAGCAGTCCCGCCCCGAGCTGGGATTCCGTCTGCTGCAGCGCCTGGGTGCGGATGTCGCCGATCTCGGCTTCGTCGAGACCTCTGCCAAGCAGGACGGCCGCAACATGACGATGGTCCTCGCCCCGCACAAGGGCGCGAAGACCCGCGTCAAGGCTCAGGAGAGCGCGCAGGCCCCCGCGGTCGTCGTCCCGAGGCCCGCCTCGGCGCCGGCCCCGGCTGCGCCGGCACCGGCACCTGCGCCTGCGGAGCCCACCCCGGCACCGACCGAGGGCTCTGCCCCGGAGACGCCGGCAAGCTAGCCGTCACCGGCCACCAGATCAGCACGACCGTACGCAGTATCGAAGAACACAGAACTGAGGACTCCATGCCCAAGATGAAGAGCCACAGCGGCACCTCGAAGCGATTCAAGGTGTCCGGCAGCGGGAAGATCCTGCGCCAGAAGGCCGGCCGTCGCCACCTGCTCGAGCACAAGGCCAGCAAGGTGACCCGTCGCCTCGACGGTGTTGCGGTTGTCGCCAAGGCGGACGTTCCCCGCATCAAGCGCCTGCTCGGCATCTGATCGTTGACCTGCACTATTTGACCAACCAGGGGCGCGCGTCGCGCCCCGAGATCGACAGGATTTCCCAGTGGCACGCGTAAAGAGGGCGGTCAACGCCCAGAAGAAGCGTCGTTCAATTCTCGAGGCCTCCAAGGGCTACCGTGGACAGCGCTCGCGCCTCTACACCAAGGCCAAGGAGCAGCAGCTCCACTCGCTCAGCTACGCGTACCGGGACCGCCGCGCGCGCAAGGGTGACTTCCGCAAGCTGTGGATCACGCGTATCAACGCTGCCGCCCGCGCGAACGACATGACCTACAACCGCTTCATCCAGGGCCTGGGCGCCGCGGGTGTCGAGGTCGACCGCAAGATCCTCGCCGAGCTGGCCGTCTCCGACGCCGAGGCGTTTGCCGGCCTGGTGGCCATCGCGAAGGCCGCACTGCCGGCCGACGTGAACGCCCCTGCCGGGGACGCAGCCTGAGCAAGTTGTTCCAGGAACGACCCGTGGACCCGTTCACCGAGCGGACGCCACGGGTCGTTTCTGCTGTCAAGCTGCTGCGCGGCGCCGAGCGCAGGAAGACCGGCCGGTTCCTCGCCGAGGGGTCCAACTCGGTGACCGAGGCGCTGGCCACCGGGCGGGTCCAGGAGCTGTTCGTCACCGAGGACGCGGCGAGCCGGTACGGCGACCTGTTGGCCGCCGCGGAGGCCGCGGGCGTCCGTACCTCGCCGATCACCGAGCGCGCGGCCCGCGCGCTCAGCGACACCGTCACGCCGCCCGGGCTCGTCGCGGTGTGCGGACTGCTCGACGTGCCGCTGGAAGTCGCGCTCGGGCCGAGTCCGCGGCTGCTGGCCGTGCCGGTGGCGGTGTCGGAGCCGGGCAACGCGGGCACCGTAATCCGGGTCGCGGACGCGGTCGGTGCGGACGCCGCGATCCTGGCCGGCGACAGCGTCGATCCGCACAACGGCAAGTGCGTGCGGTCGTCGGCGGGCAGCGTGTTCCACCTGCCGGTCGCCCGCGAGCGGGACGTGGACCTCGTGCTCGAACGGGTGGCCGCGGCCGGGGTGCAGATCCTGGCGACCGCCGCCGACGGCGAGGTGGACCTCGACGAGGCGGACGAGTTGTTGGCCCGCCCGACCGCGTGGCTGTTCGGCAACGAGGCGCACGGGCTCGACCCGGCGATCGCGGCCCGCGCGGACCACCGCGTCCGGATTCCCATCCGTGGCCGCGCCGAGAGCCTCAACCTGGCCACCGCCGCCGCCATCTGTCTGTACGCCAGCGCCCGGGTGCAGCACCGACCTGTCGGGCCCGCAACCTAGGATCGTTGCAACCCGCGACGCACTGACCATCGACGAGGAGATTCACAAGCCGTGGCAAAGAACGAGCCCGACAGTTCAGCGTCCATCGACGCCGACGCACTCACCGAGGCGGCGCTCGACGCGTCCGCCGCGCAGGCGGAGCAGGGGTTCGCCGCGGCCGCGGATCTCGATGCCCTGGCCAAGGCCAAGATCGAGTTCCTCGGCGACAAGGCGCCGCTCTCGCTGGTCCGGCGGGCGCTCGGTGCGCTGCCCGGCAAGGAGAAGGCCGAGGCGGGCAAGCGCGTCAACGCCGCCCGTACCCGGGCCACGGCCGCGTACGATGCGCGCCGCGAGGTGCTGCTGGCCGAGCGTGACGCCGCCGTCCTCGTCGCGGAGGCGATCGACGTGACGCTGCCGGCCGGCCGCCGGCCGGTGGGCGCCCGGCACCCGATCACGATCATCTCCGAGCAGGTCTCGGACGTGTTCGTCGCGATGGGCTGGGAGGTGGCGGAGGGTCCCGAGGTCGAGACCGAGCATTTCAACTTCGACGCGCTGAACTTCCTGCCGGACCACCCGGCCCGCACCATGCAGGACACCTTCCACGTCGCGCCCGAGGGCTCGCGTCAGGTGCTGCGGACCCACACCTCCCCGGTGCAGGTCCGCACGATGCTCTCGCGCGAGGTGCCGATCTACGTGGTGTGCCCGGGGCGGACCTTCCGGACCGACGAACTCGACGCCACGCACACCCCGGTCTTCTCCCAGGTGGAGGGCCTGGCCGTGGACAAGGGTCTGACCATGGCGCACCTGCGTGGCACCCTCGACGCCTTCGCGCGGGCCCTGTTCGGGCCCGAGACCCGGACCCGGATGCGGCCCAACTACTTCCCGTTCACCGAGCCGTCCGCCGAGGTGGACGTGTGGTTCCCCGGCAAGAAGGGCGGCGCCGGCTGGGTGGAGTGGGGCGGCTGCGGCATGGTCAACCCGAAGGTGCTGCGCGCCAGCGGAATCGACCCCGAGGAGTACTCGGGCTTCGCGTTCGGCATGGGCCTCGAGCGCACCCTGCAGTTCCGCAACGGCATCCCGGACATGCGCGACATCGTCGAGGGCGACGTGCGATTCACGCTGCCCTTCGGTGTCCAGGCCTGATCGACGAGAACGAGAGAGCTGAGTAGACGTGCGAGTAGCGCAATCGTGGCTGACCGAGATCCTGCAGCGGGCGACCCCCGGCTGGGAGGTGACGGCCGAGGAGTTGGACGCAGGCTTCGTCCGCGTCGGCCTCGAGGTCGAGGAGGTCGACGTCCTGCACAAGGTGCCCGGGCCGCTGGTGGTCGGCCGGGTCACCTCGATCACCGAACTCACCGAGTTCAAGAAGCCGATCCGGATGTGCCAGGTGGACGTCGGCGAGGCCGAGGACCGCGGAATCGTCTGCGGCGCCCGTAACTTCGCCGAGGGCGACCTGATCGTCGCGGCCCTGCCCGGCGCCGTGCTGCCCGGTGACTTCAAGATCGCCGCTCGCAAGACGTACGGCCAGGTTTCGGACGGCATGATCTGCTCGGTCGCCGAGCTGGGCATCGGCAAGGACCACTCCGGCATCCTGGTGCTCGAGCCCGGGACAGCGGAGCCCGGCACCGACGCCAACGAGCTGCTCGGCCTCGGTGACACGATCATCGAACTGAACATCACCCCGGACCGCGGCTACTGCTTCTCGCTGCGCGGGCTGACCCGCGAGCTGGCCTGCGGCTTCGACCTGGAGTTCGCGGACCCGGCGGTGCTGGCACCGCACGAGGCGTCGGGCGAGGCCTGGCCGCTGCGGGTGGAGCCGGAGTCCGGTTCGCCGCGCTTCGCGCTTCGCCGCGTCACCGGTGTGAACCCGTCGGCCGTCACCCCGTGGTGGATGCAGCGCCGACTGCTGCTCTCCGGTGTCCGGCCGATCTCCCCGGCCGTCGACGTCACCAACTACGTGATGCTCGAGCTGGGCCACCCGCTGCACGCCTTCGACGCCGCCAAGCTCGACGGCACGCTCGTGGTCCGCCGGGCCGAGGCGGACGAGAAGCTGACCACCCTCGACGGCGTGGAGCGGACGCTCGACGCGGAGGACGTGGTGATCTGCGACGACACCGGGGCGATCTCGCTGGCCGGTGTCATGGGCGGCGCCAGCACCGAGGTCGGCGCGGACACCACCGACGTGCTGCTCGAGGCCGCGATCTGGAGCCCGCTCGCGGTGTTCAAGACCTCCCGTCGGCACAAGCTGATCAGCGAGGCCAGCAAGCGCTACGAGCGTGTGGTGGACCCCGCGCTCTCGGCCGCCGCACTGGACCGGGCCGCCGGGCTGCTCGCCGAGATCGCGGGCGGCCAGGTCGAGCCGGTGCTCACCGACGTCGGCGCGGTGCCGGCGGCGGACGCCATCCGGATGGACATCGACCTGCCCGACCGGGTCGCGGGCGTCGCGTACCCGAACGGGACCGCCGCGCGCCGCCTCACCCAGGTCGGCTGCGGCGTGGACGTGGCCGTCAGCGACGCGGGCCACGGCCAGCTCGTAGTGAGCCCGCCCTCCTGGCGTCCGGACCTCACCGGCCCCGCGGACCTGGTCGAGGAGGTGCTGCGACTCGAGGGGCTCGAGCAGATCCCGTCGGTGCTGCCCGCGGCCCCGGCCGGCCGCGGACTGACCGCCGAGCAGCGTCGCCGCCGCGCGGTCGGCAAGGCGCTCGCCTTCGACGGCTACGCCGAGGTGCTGCCGACGGTGTTCCTGCCCACCGGGGTGTTCGACACCTGGGGTCTGGACGCCGACGACCCGCGCCGCAACACCAGCCGGGTGCTCAACCCGCTCGAGTCGGACCGCCCCGAGCTGGCCAGCACGCTGCTGCCGGGGCTGCTGGAGATATTGTCCCGCAACACTTCCCGTGGTCAGCGCGACCTCGCGCTGTTCGGCATCGCGCAGGTGGTTCAGCCCGGTCCGGACACCAAGCCGGTCGCGGTGCTGCCGGTGGACCGTCGGCCCACCGACGACCAGATCGCGGATCTGCTGCGGTCGCTGCCGGCGCAGCCTGTGCACGTGGGTGCGGTGCTGACCGGGCACCGCGACCCGAGCGGACCGTGGGGTCCGGGCCGCGTTGCGGACGCCACCGACGCTTTCGCGGCCGCGGAGACGATCGCGGCCACCGCCGGTGTGGTGCTCGAGCGGCGCGCCGCGCAGTACCTGCCGTGGCATCCGGGCCGGTGCGCCGAGCTGTTGGTCGACGGGGTGGTGGTCGGTCACGCCGGCGAGCTGCACCCGGCGGTGCTCGAGCGGGCCGGGCTGCCGGCGCGGACCTGCGCCGTGGAGCTGAACCTCACCGCGCTGCCGATCGTCGAGGCGCTGCCCGCGCCGCGGGTCTCGCCGTTCCCGGCGGTGCTGCAGGACGTGGCGGTGGTCGTCGAGACCTCGGTGCCCGCGGCCGCGGTGGAGTCGGCGCTGCGCGCCGGCGGCGGCGAGCTGCTCGAGGACGTCCGACTCTTCGACGTGTTCGAGGGCGAACAGGTCGGCGCGGGTCGCAAGTCGCTGGCGTTCGCGCTGCGGGTGCGGGCCACCGATCGCACCCTCACCGAGGACGAGGCCAGCGCGGTCCGCGACGCCGCGGTCGCCGCGGCCTCCGCCGCGGTGGGTGCCCAGCTGCGGGCCTGAGACGGACGGTCGGCGGGCGAGCACGGGGGAGCAGGAGACCTCGTGCTCGCCCGCCGATCTCTTTCGGCGGCATAGGGTTGGGGAACCCGCGGAAGAGGAGTGTGGCGTGATGAGCGAATCCCCGAAGGACCCCGCAGCGGAACTGCTGCCGGTGCTGGACGCGGAGGTCGTGCCCGACCCGCCGGCGGCGGAGACGCCCGCGCCGGCGGCTTCCGAGCCCGCGGCATCTGAGGCCGGGGCGTCCGAGGCTCCGCCGCCCGCAACCCCGCCCGCAACCCCGACCGCCGCCCCGATCGCGGTGCCCGCGTCCGACTACACCGACGCCGGGGTGCCGACCTTCGACGCCGTGCGCGAGAAGATCGAGTCGATCGCCGGCCGTGCGATGGGCGCGCGCGAGCTCGACGCGGACACCCCGGCGGGCCGCAGCCTCGACGAACAGTGGGAAGACCGGCAGAAGGCGGCCCGGAGCAAGCTGGACGAGATCCGCAAGTCGATGGACAGCTGACCCCTACCCGGCGACGTCGCCACACAGGATCGGCGCGAACAGCAGTGTGGGGGAGTTGTTTTCGAGGATCTGGCTCATCGGACCCAGGTGCACGTTGACGTACCAGCCGGTGTCCGGCGGGGGCGAGTCGACGTTGTCGACGGTGGTCGTCAGGGAGGCGTTGCCGGAGCCGTCGGCGGTCAGGTCCGGCAGTGGGTACATCACCGCGCCCTGGGCAAGGCAGGACCCGGAGTGGATGTGCACGGCGTGGCCGGTGTCCGGGGGCAGCCCGGTGGCCGTCACCTGGACGCGCAGGGTGCGGGCGGTCGCGTCGTACGCGAGGTCCGTCCTGCCGCTCGGGGTCTTCCCGTTCTTCGGCGGGACCTGGACCTGCATGGACACCGGGCCGGGGGCGGGCGTGCCGGCCGGCAGGTCGGCACAGGCGACCGGGGTGAAGCTGACGTCGGTGGGAGCGCCCAGCTGGGCGGCCGGCGCCAGGTGGATGTTGAGGTACGAGTCGGCGGGCAGTCCGTCCGGCACGGGCGCACTGACCACGGTCTGGTTGACGGCGCCGGCCGCGTCCGCGGCGATGTCGGGCAGGGGCACCGACGGCGGCTGACCCTGGTCGGCGCAGGTACCGGGGTGCAGGTGCATCGCGTGGCTGCTGTTCGGCGTGAACCCGTACATGTCGATCTGAGCGGTGACGAGTTGCGTCGCCGGGTCCCAGCTGAGCATGGCGGTGCCGACCGGCATCGGAGCGAGCGAGACCGGCGCAAGTTGGGGAGTCTGCGCGCCGGGACTCCCGGACGCCGCACTCGGGGGCGAGGACGAGGTGGACTCGGAGCTCGGCGAGCTGGTGCAGCCGGCGAGAACCAGCACACCGATCGAGGCCAGGCAGACTGCAGCACCACGAAGCATCGACGACCCCCAGAGCTGGGCGGGAAGAGCTGGCTCTCGATCGACGCTAGGCCCGCGATTCGGGCCGTGTCAACGCCACCGGGACGCGGTGAACACCGCGCTGCGCCGTCGCGCGGGGCGTAGCGTGAGCCCTCAGTCCACTCCGAGAGGTGCTGTGATGGAAATACTTGTCGCGTTCGCTTACGCCGTCGTGGTCGTCACGATCGCGGTGGTGCTGATCGGCGTCACGATGCTCTTCATCGTGTCGATCAACGAGAACTTCGGGCAGCGCAAGCCGAAGGATTCCTTCGCCGACCTCGATCGCCGGTCCGGCCGGTCCGGCTGACGGGGGAGCCCGCCGGCCGGACCGCTCGGCTCAGTGCCGGTCGAGAATCGTCGCGAAGTCGGTGCCGGCGGGCAGGCTGCCGTACTCGAGGTCGCGCTCGGGTCCGAGGCGGGCGGCGAGGAAGGCTTCTGCGACCGCGGTCGGGGCGGTGCGCAGGAGCAGGGAACCCTGCAGGCCCAGCGCCATCGAGGCGGCGACGGCCCGCGCCCGCAGCTGCGCCTGGGCGGGGGCCAGGGTCGCCAGTTCGGTGAGCGAGCGTCGCATCGCGTCGTGGTGGGCGTCGAAGATCGTCGACGCGCCGCGGGCCAGCGCGAGCTCGGCGTCGAACGCCTGCACCGACTCCGGCTCGCGGGTCATGGCGCGCAGCACGTCGAGCGCGATGACGTTGCCCGAGCCCTCCCACACGGCCATCACCGGCTGCTCCCGGTAGCGCCGCGCCAGCGGGAACGCCTCGGTGTAGCCGTTGCCGCCGAGGCACTCGAGTGCCTCGTAGGCGTGGTGCGGACCCCTCTTGCAGATCCAGTACTTGCTGACCGCGGTGGCCAGGCGGCGGAACGCCTTCTCGGACTCCGACGCGTCGTCGTCGTGGGCGCGGGCCAGCCGCAGCGAGGTGGCCGTCGCCGCCTCCGACTCCAGCGCCAGGTCCGCGGCGACCGCCGTCATCGCCGGCTGGTCGATCAGCGTCGCGCCGAACGCGGCCCGGTTGCGGACGTGCCAGAGCGCCTCGGCCACGGACTGACGCATGCCGGCGGTGGAGCCGTACACGCAGTCCAGCCGGGTGCGGGCCACCATCTCGATGATGGTGCGCACGCCGCGGCCGGGCTCGCCGACCAGGTGGCCGACGGTGCCGTCGAGCTCGATCTCGGACGAGGCGTTGGACTTGTTGCCGAGCTTGTCCTTGAGCCGCTGGATCCGGAACACGTTGCGGGTGCCGTTCTCGAGCACACGGGGCACCAGGAAGCAGGAGAGCCCCTCGGCGCCGTCCTGCACGGTCTGGGCCAGGATCAGGAAGCCGTCGGACATCGGCGCCGAGCAGAACCACTTGTGGCCGTTCAGTACGTAGTCGCGCCCGCCGATCGAGGTCGCGGTGGTGGTGTTGGCGCGCACGTCCGAGCCACCCTGCTTCTCGGTCATCGCCATGCCGAACAGCACACCGGGCTTGTCGCCGGGGGCGCGCAGTGCGCCGTCGTAGCCGCGTGCGTACAGCCGGGGCAGCCACACCTGCGCGAGTTCGGGCTGCAGTTCCAGCGCCGGCACCACCGAGTGGGTCATCGAGACCGGGCAGGAGTGTCCGGGCTCGATCTGGGCGAACATCATGAACGTCGCGGCGCGGGCCACGTTGGCACCTGCGCGGGGCTCGGCCCAGGCGCTGGTGTGTGCGCCGTGCTCGACGGCGGCCGAGATGATTCGGTGGTACGCGGGGTGGTACTCGACCTCGTCGATGCGGTTGCCGTGCTTGTCGTGGCTGTGCAGGCGCGGGATCTCCGTGTTGGCGAGTTCCGCGTCGTGGATGAAGCTTTCGGTCCCGACCAGCGCCCCGACGTCGGTGAGGTGCGACTGCGCCCAGTCCGCGTCGTACCGGCGCACGCCCTCGACGAGCGGGATGTTCGAGGTGTACTCGTTGACATCCACACGCGGCGGCGCCTGGTTGAAGACCTCGTGGGTGTGGTGTCCCTGCGCTACGACGTTGGTCATGGTGCGTCCCTTCGGGATTCGGTGGCGGGATGGATCAGGCGGGGTGGCCGGGAGGGGTGGACGTGGTTGAAACCGGCTCGGCGCCGACCGCGCGCAGGCAGAGTCCGAGGATGGCGTCGACGATGTCGGCGTCGGAGGACGCCTCCGTCGCCTCCGCCGGTACCGGGGACAGTCGGCCGGCGAGCGACTCGCTGATCGCGCCGATCAGGGCGGCGGCGGCGATGTCGACGTGCTGCGCGGGGAACTCCCCGGCGGCGATGCCGTCGTGCAGGATCGCCGTCGTCACCTCCACGTAGGAGCGGCGGTAGATCAGGCGTTCCTCGTCGACCCGCGGGTCGACCGGTTCGAACAGCAGCGACCAGGCCATCTGCCGGCCGCGGATGGCGCGCCAGGCGAAGGTGCGGACGACGGCCTGCAGTCGGTCGGTGGCGCTCTCGCACGCCTCGACGGCCTTGCGGACCTCGGCCAGTTCCTGGTCGGCGCCGCGTCGGAACACGGCGGCCAGCAGGTCGGCGCGACCGGCGAAGTGCGAGTACACCGACCCGACGCTCATGCCGCAGGCGTCGGCGATGGCCTTGACCGGTGCGGCGGCGAACCCGCCGGCGGCGATCAGCTTCTCGGAGGTGGCCAGCAGCAGCTCGCGGCGCTGTGCCTGCGCGGCCCGGGTCTTGTCGGTCGCTCGGTACGCCATCAGGCACCACCTTTCCCGAAACTATGAATCATGGTTCAATCCTTACGAGAGCTGACTGTAGAACGAATCGGCGCACACGGCAATCCCCGACCCGGAGACACCCCGGGACGTCCCAAGGAGAACTCATGAACCTGACGACGATGCTCGAGAGCACCTGCCGGAAATTCCCCGACAAGGAAGCGGTGGTGTACGGGGCCGAGCGCATCACCTACCGGGAACTGCTGGCCGCCTCCCGGCGCGCCGCCGAGGTGTTCCGGGCCCGCGGCGTCGGCCGCGGCGACCGTGTCGCGGTGATGACCTTCAACACGCCCGGATTCGTCATCGCCGCGTTCGGCGCCTGGCGGGCCGGTGCGGCGGTGGTGCCGGTCAACCACAAGCTCGCGGCGCCGGAGGTCGAGTACCTGCTGCGGCACAGCGGGGCGACGGTGGGCGTCGTGTCGGCCGAGCTGCGACCGGTGGCGGAAGCCGGTGCGCCGCAGGTCGACTGGCTGTTCACCGAGGGTGGGCCGGACGCCGAACGGGACTTCGACGCGCTCGTCGACGTCGCCGACGAGTGGGACGGCGTCGAGCTGGTCGAGACCGACATCGCCCAGGTGCTCTACACATCGGGGACCACCAGCGCCCCCAAGGGCTGCCTGCACACCCATCGCTCGATCACCACCGTCGCGCCGTACATCGCGACCACCCTCGGGCTCGACCGTGACGAGCGGGTGCTGATCGCGATGCCGATCTGGCACGCGGCCCCGCTCAACGTCTGGTTCGTCCCGAGCATGTTCCTCGGCGGCACGGTCGTCCTGATGCGCGAGTACGCGCCGCTGCCCTTCCTCGAGATCATCGGCGCCGAGAAGATCACCGCCTTCTTCGGCGCCCCGATCGCCTACCTGGCGCCGCTGCAGGTCGCCCGGGCGGCCGGCATCGACCTGTCCGCGTACGACTTCTCGACCATGCGGCGGTGGACCTACGGCGGCGCCCCGATCGGCGCCGAGGTCGCCCGGCAACTGCAGCAGGCGTACCGGTCCGAGGACTTCTACCAGGTGTACGGCATGAGCGAGATGGGTCCGACCGGCACCGCGCTGTACCCGCACGAGCAGATCGCGAAGGCCGGGTCGATCGGGCGCGGCGGCATGCCCGGGGTCGACCTGCGAGTGGTTCGCGCCGACGGCGTCGACGCCGGGCCGGGGGAGACCGGCGAGATCTGGCTCAGCGGGGACACCCGGATGCTGGGGTACCTGAACAACGACGAGGCCACCGCGGAGGTGTTCGAGGGTCGCTGGTACCGCACCGGCGACGTCGCCCGGCTGGACGAGGACGGCTACCTGTACATCGTCGACCGCACCAAGGACATCATCATCACCGGCGGCGAGAACGTCTACTCGCAGGAGGTGGAGGAGGCGATCCGGCCGCGCGAGGACGTCCTCGACGTGGCGGTGATCGGCCGGCCGCACCGCGAGTGGGGCGAGACCGTGGTCGCCGTCGTGGTGCCGGCGGCGGGGTGCGAGCTCGAGCTCGAGGAACTGCGCGAGTACCTGTCCGGCAAGCTCGCCCGCTACAAGATCCCGCGGGAGCTGGTGCTGGTGGAGTCGTTGCCGCGCAACCCGTCCGGCAAGTTGACCAAGCACGTGGTGCGCGAGAGCGTGTTCGGCGGCTGAGGCCCGCCGCACCTCGGATCGGCCCCTCGTCGGGGGCGTGTTAACGTCCGCGTGACGGTTTTACCGACACTGTGTCGGTAAAACCGTCGTCAACGCGCGCGAGCGGCATCAAGGGTGGTGCTGCCGGGCATCCGACGACGAAAAGGCACGGGCTCTGGTGATGGACGATTTCAGCGGGATCGACGGGTTCTTCGGTACGAGGGCCTCCCTGATGATGGACCTGATGGTCCTCGTCATGGCTCTGGTGACCGTCGTCCTGGTGTGGAGCGTGTACCAGGTGAAGGTCCGGCGACGGTTCGGCCTGCATCGGCGGGTGCAGATCCCGCTGGGCGTCGGACTGCTGGTTGCCGTGGTGCTCTTCGAGTTGGACGTGCGCCTCAACGGCTGGGAGGAGCGGGCGGCCGGCGTGGTCGGGGGCGAGGCGTCCGGTGTGGTGTGGACGGCCCTGGCGATCCACCTGGTGTTCGCCGTATTCTCGGTGCTGTTGTGGCCGGTGGTGATCGTTCGCGCGGTGCGCAACTTCGGCAATCCGCCGCAGCCGGGTGGGCACTCCGCGTGGCATCGGCGGTGGGCCCCGGTGGCGGCGGTCGGCATGATTCTCACCGCCGTGACGAGCTGGGTGTTCTACGCGGTCGCCTTCGTGGGCTGAGTCGACTGGGACGCCGGGGTGGCGGTGCGTGCATGAGATTGCATCATGATGCATAATCAATCGTATGGTGATTTCTGCAGGTTCCTCAGGCACGGCGTCCGCGCCGATCCGGGTCGCGATCGCAGGGGCGAGCGGGTACGCGGGCGGTGAGATCCTCCGGCTGCTGCTGGGGCACCCCGCCTACCTCGACGGCACGCTGACGATCGGCGCGCTCACCGCGGGCAGCAACGCCGGCAGCACTCTCGGCGAGCATCACCCGCATCTGCTGCCGCTGGCCGACCGCGTCCTCGAGCCCACCGACATCGACCGACTGGACGGCCACGACGTGGTGTTCCTCGGTCTGCCGCACGGCAACTCGGCCGCCATCGCCACCCAGCTGTCCCAGGACACCGTGATCATCGACTGCGGCGCAGACTTCCGGCTGAGCAGCGCCGCCGAGTGGGAGCGCTACTACAACAGCGAGCACGCGGGGACCTGGCCGTACGGGCTGCCGGAACTGCCGGGCCACCGGGAGAAACTGACCGGGGCCACCCGGATCGCGGTCCCCGGCTGCTACCCGACCGCGGCCAGCCTGGCGCTGGCGCCCGCGGTGGCGGCGGGGATCGTCGAGCCCCGGGTCAACGTGGTCGCGGTCAGCGGCACCTCCGGCGCGGGCCGCGCGCCCAAGGCCGACCTGCTCGGCTCGGAGGTGATGGGGTCGGCGCGCGCGTACGGCGTCGGCGGCGTGCACCGGCACACCCCCGAGATCACCCAGAACCTCTCCGCGCTCACCGACGCCACGGTGTCGGTCTCGTTCACCCCGGTGCTGGCCCCGATGCCGCGCGGGATCCTCGCCACCTGCACCGCCGCCACGACGGTCGACGAACAGCGGGCCCGCGAGGTGTACGAGAAGGCCTACGCCGACGAGCCGTTCGTACATGTGCTGCCGCACAACAAGTTTCCGCAGACCGGCGCGGTCATCGGCTCGAACGCAGCCCAGATCGGCCTCACCGTCGACGAGGCAGCCGGCCTGCTCGTCGTGATCTGCGCCATCGACAACCTCACCAAGGGCACCGCCGGCGGTGCCGTCCAGTCCATGAACCTGGCCCTTGGCCTGCCCGAGACCGCAGGTCTCTCGACCGTGGGAGTTGCCCCGTGAACGCCGTGCCCGTGATCCCCGACTCCGTCCCCGTCGCCGGCGGACAGCTCGTCCGCACCCAGGGCGTCACCGCACCCGCCGGGTTCCGTGGGGCCGGCATCGCCGCCGGCATCAAGGTCAGCGGCCGCCCCGACCTGGCCCTGGTGTTCAACGAGGGCCCGGACACCGCCGCGGCGGGCGTGTTCACCACCAACAAGGTCAAGGCGGCCCCGGTGCTGTGGTCGCAGCAGGTGCTGAGCACCGGCCGGGTCCGCGCGGTGGTTCTCAACTCCGGCGGCGCCAACGCCTGCACCGGAGCCCCCGGGTTCCAGGACACCCACAAGACGGCCGAACACGTCGCCGCCACGCTCAGCGACTGGGGCACGGAGACCGGCGCCGTCGAGGTCGCGGTGTGCTCGACCGGGCTGATCGGCGACCGGCTGCCGATGGACACGCTGCTCGCCGGCGTCACCGAGATCGTGCACGAGCTGGCCGGCGGCATCTCCGGCGGCACCGACGCCGCGTACGCGATCATGACCACCGACACCGTCCCCAAGCAGGCGGCCCTGCACCACGACGGCAAGTGGAACGTCGGCGGCATGGCCAAGGGTGCCGGCATGCTCGCGCCCGCGCTGGCCACCATGCTCTGCGTCATCACCACCGACGCCATCGCGACCGCCGAGCAGCTCGACGAGGCCCTGCGCAACGCGACCCGGATGTCCTTCGACCGCCTCGACGTCGACGGCGCCACCTCCACCAACGACACCGTGCTGCTGCTCGCCTCGGGTGCCAGCGAGATCACGCCGTCGCAGGAGGACCTCAACGCCGCCGTCCTCGCGGTCTGCGACGACCTCGCGGACCAGTTGATGGCCGACGCCGAGGGCGTCACCAAGCGGGTCACGGTCACCGTCGCCGGTGCGGCCTCCGAGCAGGACGCGCTGATCGGCGCCCGCACCGTCGCCCGCGACAGCCTGGTCAAGACCGCGCTGTTCGGCTCCGACCCCAACTGGGGCCGCGTGCTGGCCGCCGTCGGCATCGCCCCGATCGAACTCGACCCGGACCGGATCTCGGTGTCCTTCAACGGGAACCCGGTGTGCATCGACGGGGTCGGCGCGCCCGGCGCCCGCGAGGTGGACCTGTCCGGGATCGACATTGCGCTGCGCATCGAGCTCGGCGTCGGTGACGCGGAGGTCTCCATCCGCACCACCGACCTCTCGCACGCGTACGTCGAAGAGAACTCGGCGTACTCGTCATGAGTGCCGGTGTCGAGCATCTCGACGACACCGCCCGCGCGCAGGTGCTCGCCGAGGCGCTGCCCTGGCTGCAGCGTTTCCACGGCAAGATCGTCGTGGTCAAGTACGGCGGCAACGCGATGGTCGACGACCAGCTCAAGAGCGCGTTCGCGGCGGACATGGCGTTCCTGCGCACGGTCGGCATGCACCCGGTCGTCGTGCACGGCGGCGGCCCGCAGATCAACGCCATGCTGACGCGTCTGGGCATGGAGGGCGAGTTCCGGGGCGGATTCCGGGTCACCACACCGGAAGTCATGGACGTGGTCCGGATGGTGCTCTTCGGGCAGGTCGGCCGCGAACTGGTCGGGCTGATCAACGCACACGGCCCGTACGCGGTCGGGATCTCCGGCGAGGACGCGCACCTGTTCACCGCGACCCGCCGCACCGTCCAGGTCGACGGCCAGGCCACCGACATCGGCCTCGTCGGGGACGTCACCACCGTCAACCCCGACGCGGTGCTCGACCTGATCGACGCGGGGCGCATCCCGGTGGTCTCCACCATCGCCCCCGACGCCGGCGGCGTGGTGCACAACATCAACGCCGACACCGCCGCCGCCGCGCTCGCGGAGGCGATCGGCGCCGAGCGACTGGTGATGCTCACCGACGTCGAGGGCCTCTACACCGACTGGCCGGACCGGTCGTCGCTGGCCAGCGAGATCGACTCCGCCACACTGGAAAAGCTGCTGCCGAGCCTCGACGCGGGCATGGTCCCGAAGATGGAGGCCTGCCTGCGCGCGGTGCACGGCGGTGTCCCCTCCGCGCACGTGATCGACGGTCGCGTCGCGCACTCGGTACTGCTCGAACTGCTCACCGGCACCGGCATCGGCACCATGGTCACCCCCGCACCCACCACCGAGAACCTCGAAGGACAGTCATGACAGAACCGCTGCAGCAGCGCTGGTCCCACGCGCTGATGAACACCTACGGGGTGCCGCGGGTGGCGTTGGTCCGCGGCGAGGGCGCGGTGGTCACCGACGCCAACGGCAAGCAGTACCTGGACCTGCTCGGCGGGATCGCGGTCAACATCCTCGGGCACGCGCACCCGGCGATCGTCGACGCCGTGACGGCCCAGCTGTCCACCCTCGGCCACACCTCGAACCTGTACGCCACCGAGCCGGGGATCGCGCTCGCCGAGCAGTTGCTGGCGCACCTCGGTGCCGGTGAGGGCGGCAGCGTCACCGGCCGGGTGTTCCTGTGCAACTCCGGCACCGAGGCCAACGAGGCCGCGTTCAAGATCGCCCGGCTGACCGGACGCCGCAAGATCGTCGCCGCGGAGCGGGCGTTCCACGGCCGCACCATGGGTGCGCTGGCCCTGACCGGCCAGCCCGACAAGCGGGCCCCGTTCGAGCCGATGCCGGCCGGCGTCGAACACGTCCCGTACGGCGACATCGCCGCACTCGACGCCGCTGTCGACGAGGACACCGCCGCGGTGTTCCTGGAGCCGATCATGGGCGAGAGTGGCGTCGTGGTGCCGCCCGAGGGATACCTGGTGGAGGCTCGCCGGATCACCGCCGAACGCGGTGCGTTGCTGGCGCTCGACGAGGTGCAGACCGGGATCGGGCGCACCGGGTGGTTCTACGCCCACCAGGCGGTCGGCATCGTGCCGGACGTGATGACCCTCGCGAAGGGTCTCGGCGGCGGCCTGCCGATCGGTGCCTGCATTGCCACGGGGGCGGCCGCGGAGCTGCTCAGTCCCGGCAAGCACGGCACCACCTTCGGCGGCAACCCGGTCAGTGCGGCCGCCGCGCTCGCCGTGCTGCGGACCGTCGCGGACCAGGATCTGGTCAGCCATGCCGACGCACTCGGCAAGCACCTGATCCACGGCATCGAGGGCATCGGGCATCCGCTCGTGGACCACGTGCGTGGCTCGGGGCTGCTGCTCGGCGTCGTGCTCACCGCGGATGTCGCGCCCGCCGTCGAGAACGTGGCGCGAGACGCGGGCTTCCTGATCAACGCCGCGCAGCCCGGCGTCGTGCGGCTGGCGCCGCCGCTAATCCTCACCGAGGCACAGGCGGACGGCTTCGTGGCCGCTCTGCCCGGGATCCTCGACGCAGTTCAGAGCCAGGGAGATACGAAGTGAGTTCCACCGAGAGCACCAGCACGGTCAAGCACTTCCTGCGGGACGACGACCTGAGCCCGGCCCAGCAGGCCGAGGTGCTCGCGCTGGCCGCGGAGCTGAAGAAGGCGCCGACCGCGCGCCAGCCGTTGGCCGGCCCGCGCGGGGTCGGGGTGATCTTCGAGAAGAACTCCACCCGCACCCGCTTCTCCTTCGAGATGGGCATCGCGCAGCTCGGCGGGCACGCCGTGGTCGTCGACGGCCGCAACACCCAGCTCGGCCGCGAGGAGACGCTGCAGGACACCGGACGGGTGCTCTCGCGTTACGTCGACGCGGTCGTGTGGCGCACCTTCGGCCAGGACCGGCTCGAGCAGATGGCGGAGGGCGCGACGGTGCCGATCGTCAACGCGCTCTCCGACGAGTTCCACCCCTGCCAGGTGCTCGCGGACCTGCAGACGCTCGCCGAGCGCAAGGGCGAGCTGAAGGGTCTGCGGCTGACCTACCTCGGTGACGGCGCCAACAACATGGCGCACTCGCTGCTGCTCGGTGGCGTCACCGCCGGCATCCACGTGACCGTCGCGGCGCCCGCGGGCTTCGCGCCCGCCGAGTGGGTGCTCGACGCGGCCCGGGCCCGGCCGGCGGTGGTCACGGCCTCGGTCTGCGACCGCGCCGACTCGGACCGGGCGGTGGTCACGGCCTCGTCCCGTCACCCTGCACAGTCCCGTCACCCTGCGC